>JBEHYH010000044.1:0-21353 GCA_048498275.1 Myxococcota bacterium
ACGTATTCGCCGCGCCGCTTTGCAGGCCGGCCCTGTCGTCTAGTGGCCTAGGACGGTGCCCTCTCACGGCATAAACCGGGGTTCGAATCCCCGCAGGGTCAACGAAGCAGTGAGAACAGAGGCTCCGGGGGAAACCCCGGGGCCTCTGGTTTTTTCAGCGACCGATTCAGGGCGTCTTCAGGCTCGCTTCGTACTCGCCGAGCGGCACTTCACCAGCGCGTGCCCGTGCGCGGAGCTCCTTGTTTTCCGTGCGCCGGGCTTCGCTCGCACGCGCGCGCAGCTCGATGACGTTGAGCGCGACGCCGCGCCAGTCGAGCGCCATCACCAGACAGAACGACGCCGCGCCGAGCGAAAGCCACGGCGAGAGCCAGGTGCCCAGCGGCTTGCGCTCGACGGGCACGCTCTGCGCGGGTTCTTTCGCCGCCACCTCCGTCAGGCGCGCGAGGGCGAAGAGCGCGAGGTTGCCGACGACGAAGGTGATCACGGGTACGCGCCAGTCGAGCTCCGCCTCGTCTTCTTTGCCCGACAGGAAATAAAGGAGCGACGACACGGTGTTGTTCGCGACGTGCGCGCCGATCGCCGGCCAGATCGACTTCGCCTTCCACGCGAGGAGGCCGAAGAGCACTCCGAGCTCGAAGCGCGCGAGAAAGCCGACGGGGTCGAGGTGGAACGCGCTGAACACCACGGCGGTGACCACGATGCCGCGCGGCGCCTCGCTGAACGATCGCTGCATGAACCCGCGGAAAAACATCTCTTCGCACACCGGCGCGGCGAGCGTGGCGCCCAGCACCACGATCACGATCTCGATCTGGGTGTGGCGTTCGAAGATGCGCGAGCTGTCGAACAACTCGACGATGCGTCTGGGGAAGACGGCCTGCGCGAGCGCCATCAACGGTATCGCCCACGCGAAATAGTTGAACGCGCCGTACGCGACGCCGACCCCGAAGCTCTTCACGTCGAAGCGCCGCACGCCCATCGCCGCGCGCGCCGACCAGCCGTTGAGTTGCCAGCCGACCACCGCGAGCCCCGCGAAGAACACGAGCTCCGACGCCCACAGACCCCACGCGAGGTGGAGCACCTGCATCGAGCTCCCGATGGCCGCGAAGGCGAGCAGGGTGAACAGGCTCCACAGCAGCCCGAAGCGGCTGGGCAATGACGGCTCTTCGCTCACCGCCGCCGTCTATACTCGCGCCCCTGTGAATGCACCGAGCCAGTGGAACGACGACGCGCGGTTCACCGAATCATCGGCCGCGTTTCGTGCCTTCTTCAGCGAACTCCGTGACGCCTTCGTCGAGCGCGAGACGCTCTTCACCCAACTCGAGCTCGCGCTGCTGTGCCGCGAGCACGTGTTGATCATCGGGCCTCCGGGCACGGCGAAGAGCGCCATCGCCAGCGCGGTGCTCGGCCGCATCGTCGACGAGAAGTCGGGCCGGCCGTCGCTCTTCAGCAAGCAGCTCGCGGAGAACACCGTGCAGACCGACCTCATCGGCCCGGTCGACTTCAAGGTGCTCACCGAGACCGGCCGCACCGAATACCTCACCGAGGAAGGCATGCTCGGCGCGACGCACGCGTTCCTCGACGAGGTGTTCGACGGGCGCGACATGCTGCTGCGTTCGATCCTCAACGTGCTCCACGAACGTGAGCTCAAGCACGGCCGCAAGGTGACGCCGGGCCGCTGCGAGTGCGCGGTGATGACCTCGAACCGCTACCTCTCCGAGGTGCTCCAGCGCTCGCCGGAGACGCTGCAGGCCTTCGCCGATCGCGTGTCGTTCGTGTGCTTCGCGCCGAAGAGTTTCTCGAAGCGCTCGAGCCGCGGGCAGATGCTGGGCCGCGCGCAGGGGGGGCAGCGCCCGGCGCTCCACGCGAGGCTCACGCTGCAGCAGCTCGACGTGCTGCAGGCCGCGGTCGACGCCGTCGAGGTGCCGCCGCTCGTCGCCGAAGGGCTCGAAGAGCTCGGTGATGCGCTGGAGCGGGAGCTGCTCGCGCAGGTCACGCGCCTGCCTGACTACGTGCCCACCAAGTACTTCTCGCAGCGCTCGATGGTGAAGGCGCTGTGGGCGTTGAAGGCGGGGGTGGTGCGCGACCGGCTCTATCGCCGCCCGGAGCGGCCGCTCGTCGCCGAAGTCGGCGACCTCGAGATGCTGCGGCACTTCTTTCTCCTCGGCGGCCCGGTGGAGGAGGAGCTCGAAGCGCTCTTCAAGCTCGCGGCCGACCCGCGGGAGCGCGCGCAGCTCGACATCATCCGCGTCGAGCATCGCGCCTTCACGCAGGCGTACACGCGCCTCGCGCCCGGGCTGCAGGGCTCGCTCGAACGCGAGACCGTCGATCTGCGCGTGAAAGAAGAGCTCGCGTCGGCCGAATCGATCGTGCGTGGGTGGAGCGCGGCGAACGCGGTGACGATGGCCAACTCGCTGCGCGCCAAGCTCGTGCCGGGGCCGCGCCACCCCGAGAACCGCAAGCAGTTGCTGCGCGCCGGCGAGTCGCTCCTGCAGGCGCTCTCGCAGCGGCTCGCGCGCGGGTTGTCTGGCGCCGAAGAGAGCCGTGGAAACCTCGCGTTGACGCGCAGCTTCGGCGACACGCTCGAGCTCGCGCGCCGGGTGCCGGAATTTCAAGATCGGCTCGGGACGCTCGCGACGTCGGTCGCGGAGTTCTGCCGGCAGTCGGCGGCGATGTGCGCGCTCGCCGCCGAAGGCACGGAGTTCGACGACACGCTCAAGCTCGAAGGGCTCACCGCGCTGACGATGTCGCTCACCGAAGAACTCGGCGCGCTCGCCGAGCTCGCGCAGGTGGTGCTCACCATCGCTCCCGACATGCAGGCGGGTTTGCGTGAATTGCTGCCGGCCACGCGAGAGCGCACCGCGGCCGCGCTGCAACGCCGCGCTGAAGCGGGGTTCGGTGCTCCCGCGAAGCCGCTCGGCCCGCTGGAGCTGTTGATCGCCGAGAGCCGCCGCCTCAACGAGTTCGAGCTCGCGCTCGTGCGCCTGTCGCCCTCAGGCCATGGGCTTCGCAGCCGGTTGCTGACGCCGCTCGCCGCCGAATACGCGTCGGCCACGCTGGGCAACGCGGCCTTCACGCGGCTCGAAGAGTTCCAGCGGTTGATGCAGGTGGTGCTCGACAACCTCAACCGCGAGGGCGCGGCGCCGGGCCCGGCGTTGCGGTTCGCGCGCGCGCGTTTCGAGTTCCGCCTCCAGGAGCACATCGAGCGGCTCGGCGTGCAGCGCGCGGTGGTGCCCGCGGAGACCAAGGCGCTCAACGGCGAGGCGTACCAGTACTACCGCGCGAACCTCTCGACGCAGGCCGAAGAGGGCGAGTTCGCGGCGCTCACCGCCATCGATGCGATGCTCACCCGCGCCGGGCTCGCGCCCCTGCCTACGCAGTTCCGCGAGCTGGTTTCTGCCGCCGAGCTGCGCGCGGTCGGCCTGCGGGTGCGGTACCTCAACGGCTGGTGGAACTCACTCGAGGACGCGCTGAAGAACGACACCGCGCTCAACTCCAATCAGTTGTTCGACGCGCTGGTGAAGAGCCGCTTCCCCAGCCTGGTGACCCGTGAAGGCGAGCTGGTGCGGCTGGGCTCGACGCTCAATCGCCTCGGCGACGCCGCGGGCAAGGCGGAACAGCTCGCGGCGCTGTCGAAGGAGCTCGCAGGCCTCGATGCCGACTTCGCGGCCTACTCGCGGAAGTTGATCGATTCGCGCTCGAGGAAGTGAGTGTTCGTCGAGACCTACAACGCGCTCTCGGAGCGGTTGAACGCACTTCGCGCCGGGCGGCCGCCGCCGCTCGGGGTCATCGAACGCGCGGTGCGGCTGTTCGCGAAACCGAAGTCGTTCGAGCGCCTCGAGTCTCTGCGGCAGCTCGACGAAGAGCTCGAGCGCGCCGGCATTCACACCTCGGCCGATGCGCGGCTGTTGCGCGATCTGAGCGTCACGCGCGGCCGCGTCGGTGCGTTGCATGAAGGGTTGTTGTCGCGCGCGAAGCAGGCGCTCGGAGAATTCACGGAGGCGCTCTCGCTCGCGGAGAAGGAGGCGTTCGAAGAGCCGCTTCCTCCGGCGCGACGTGAGGCCCTGCTCGACGACTTCAGACGGCTGTCGCGCGTGGTGAAGGTCGCGGCGATCTTCTCGGGGGCGCGCGGTGCTCCTGAGCTGTTCTCGACGCCGCGGGCTTCGGTCGCGGGAGCCCCCCAATCGGCGCGGCTGGTGGTCGCGGAGTTCTTCGTCACGCGCGCGCAGCAGGAGGTGGCCGACACTTCGCGGAAGCGCCGCGATCTCGACCTCGCGTACGAGCTGGTGCTGCGCATGGGCGCGGAGACGAAGGGCGATCGCGAGCGCGTGCGCCAACTTCGACTGCAGCTCGGCGCGGCGCGCGAGCGGGTGCGGTCAGCGCCGGTGGTGAGATCGTTCGATGAGCTGACGCGACACCTCCGGCACGCGGCGCGGGTTTCACCGAACACCGCGTGGCGCAGTCTGCGCGCGCTCTATGAACGCGCCGCCGAAGCCGGAGACCTGCAGTTGGCGGAGCTCGCGAATGCCGCGGCCCTGTCACTGACCGACCCGGCGCAGCTCGGCGCGGCCATCGAACGCGCTGAAGCGCTGCGCGGCGCCGGCTGGCGCGACACCCCGTGGGACGCGGAGACCGTCAAGTCAGGCGGAAAAAAAGGCCTCGATGACGCGATGGCCTCGAAGCTCACCGAGTTCGCCTTCGACTTGAGCGAAGCGGAGCAGAGCGCGCTCGAGCTCGCCGCCGGGTGTGCGCGGTTCTTCGACATCGAAGACGCGCTCGCTGAAGACTTCGTCGAAGCGGAGACCGAGGTGACGCGGCCGATTCGCAGGCGCGTGCCGTACCCGACGCAGTTGATGAGCTACGAGACGACCAACTCGCTCGATCATCTGCCGCACTTCGTGTTGGACCGGCCCGGTTCGGTGGTGCTCGACCTCGCCGCGGGCCGGCAGTTGATCCGTTCATACGTCGAAGAAGAGCAGCCGAAGAAGCCGGTGCACGCACGGCAGGGCGCGGTGCGCGTGTACGTGCTCGATGCCTCGGGGTCGATGCACGGTGCGCGCGCGCGGTTTCGTGACGCGCTGCTGATCTCCGAGTTGAACGCGATTCGCGTGAAGGCCGCGGCGGGGCGCGCGTTCGACCCGTTGTACTTCACGTTCTTCAACGACACGCCGAGGGAGCTCATGCGCGTCGACAGCGGTGATGAGGCCGCGCGGCGCATTCGTGAACTCTTCGCGTCGTCACCCGCAGAAGGGCAGACCGACATCTCCTTCGCGCTGCTCTCGGCGTTCGACGCCATCGGCCGCGCCCGGGGGACGGACCCCTATCTCGCGCGTGCGACGGTGGTGCTGGTGACCGACGGTGAAGACGGCGTCGATCTCGAGCTCATCCGCAAGACGCGCAAGCCGTACGCGGGCCTCGACATCTCGCTCTCGTTCATCTCGCTGGGTGAAGAGAACGCAGACCTCCGAACGCTGGTGCTGGAGCAACGCGATGAAGGCGGCCGCGCGTTCTACAGCCATCTCTCCGACGCGGAGATCGCGCTGGCGCGCACCGACTTCGACACCGCCTGGCGCACGCTGCTCCCCGCCGACGTGACGGTGACCAGTGGAGCGCTCGAGAAGCTGCTCCCGCACCTCGAAGCCCTGGAGCAGATCGCCCAGTCTCGGCCTCCTTCTCGCCCGCAGATTCCGAACGTCAGCTTCGATGCGCTGTTCCCCGAGACCTCGAGCGCCGGTGTTGCGCCGCCCAGACAGCTCGCGCGTTTTCGCGACATCGTCGGCGCGGTGCTCGAGACCTCCACGCTCGCGCCGCTCGACAATCGCCGTGACGAGGCGGTCGTGCTGCTGACGCATCTGCTCAACGTCTACGACATTCCCCTGCGCGCCTGGCTCGAGGGCGTGCGCGCGCCAGACGAGGTGATGCACAACGCCATCGCTCGTTTGCGGCTCGTATGCTGACGTGAGGTCTCGATGGTGTTCGGGCTCTTCAAGAAGAAGACGAAGAAGGCGACTGACCCGCTCGCGGCGTTCGACGAGATGATCGAGTCGCTCGAGCGGCAGGGCGCCGCGGCGCGCAGGTCGGCGGCGACGTTGATCTCGCTGCGCGCTGAACTTCGTCGCGACGAAGAGAAGTTCTCGAGGCGCCTCGCGGAGCTGGGGAACAAGCGCAGCGATGATCAGAAGGTCGCCGACGTGCTCTCGCGCGATCGCGACGAGCTGCAGCGGATGCTGATGCGCACGAAAGAAGCGCTCCTCCAGGCCGAACGCGACGCGTCTCTGTTGATGGACGCCGCGGAGCAGCTCACGCGTCAGCTCTCCACGCTCAAGGAAGAGCGGCAGGGCGCGCGCGCGCGGTTCTCAGGCGGGCTCGAGGTGTCTGCCGCGCTCAAGGCGCAGGCGGCCGATTTCGATCGCGTGATGAAGCTCGACGCCGCGCGCGACGAGGTCGAGAAGGCGCACGCGCTCGCGGAGATCTACCGCGACGACGCCGCGCGGTAGCCGCGCATCAGGTCGAGATACACCTCGCCGCCTTTCTCGATCATCAGGCGTTCATTCTCCGTCACCGCGCGCACGCGCTTCGCGGGCGAACCGACGATGAAGCTGCCGGGCTCGAACTTCTTGCCCGGCGTCACCAGCGAACCCGCGGCCACGAAGCTGCCTTCACCGATGTCGCAGTTGTCGAGCAGCGTCGAGCTCATGCCGATGAGGCACCTGTTACCGACCGTGCAGCCGTGAAGCGTGACGCGATGCCCGATGGTGCAGTCGCTACCGATGGTGGTGACACTGAAGCCGCCGGTCGCATGCGCGATGGTGCCGTCCTGTACGTTGGTGCGCGCGCCGATGCGAATGGTGCCGACGTCTCCGCGCAAAACGCACAGCGGCCAGATCGAAACGTCTTCTTCGAGCACCACATCGCCCAGCAGGTGTGCCGACGCATGAACCCACGCGCGAGCGTCGATTTTCGGTGACCAGTCTCGGAAGGCTTCAATCATTGCTCAAGGAGGTACCGTATGCGCGCTATGTTGAAAACCATGCATCGCACCACCGCGTTGGTCGTCGTGCTGTTGGCAGGCACTGTCTTCGCGCAGGACCCGCAGCCCAGCGAACAGGTGATCGTCGTGCCGGCGCCGCAAGCCGAGCCTGCCCCGCAGCAAGCACAACCTCCGCCCGACGCGCCGACGGTCGACGCGCCGCCGGTGCCCGAGACGCGCACGCTGCAGGCCACGCCGCCGCCGGAGCCGATGGCCGAGCCGCTCGATGAGCAGCCGGTGCAGCTCGCTCCTCCCAGCGGCGCCGGCGCGATGCTCGATGGTCACCCGCGCGAGGGCGCGTTTCTGTCGGGGCCGGGCAGCGGCATCTTTCTCGCGCACCACACGTTGATGGGCGGTCTCGGCGGTCTGGCGACTCAACTGGCTCCGCGCTTGATCGACGCCGCGCCGCCGCACCGCGTGCCTGGTCAGTCGGTGGGCACGCTCGCGGGCGGTTGCGACCCCAACGCGCCCGACGGGAGCCGCACGTATCAAGTGAAGGCGCCGTATTCGAAGTTCCCCGTGAGTGAGCGCCCGACCTCGTGCAGCGACATCGCCACCGGTTCGCAGGCGCGCATCGCGTACCTGACCTCGACGTTGTTGGGCGCGGGCATCGGCTTCGCGAGCGCGTCGATCTGGCAATTCTTCAATTGGATGAGCGTCCGCTCCGCGAACTTCGGCGTCATCAACAGCGCGTGGGGCTCGCTCTTTCTCGGCGCGATCGCCGACCTCGCCACCAAGCACAACGATGCCTGGGCGACGTCGTGGTTGACGCTGGTGGGCGGCATGGCCGGAGGCTGGCTCTCGGTGATTCTCGCGAAGGGCGACTACCCGCTGAACAAGATGTTCCTCATCACCACCGGCGGCGTCTGGGCGTCGATCTACGCGGCGCTCATCGTCGGCATCGTCGCCACCACCGGAGGCGGCATCACCGCGCGCGACGGCATCGACGCGGTGATGTTGCTGCCCGCGGTCGGCGCGGCGGCGTTCGCGTTGGCGGCGCTCAAGTTCAACCCCAGCATCGGGCAGATCATGCGCGCGAACCTCTTCGGGTCGCTCGCGGGCGCGCTGGTGCTGGTCGTTTCAGGTCTGCTGCTGGGGCCGACCACGGGCTTCACGAAATCGCCCGTGCCGTACATCTTGTCTGGCGTGACGTCGGCGGGAGCGATTGCGTTGGTGAGCGCCTTGTGGGCTGACTCGGTCGCCGACGCACCGGGGAACAGCAACAAGAAGGCGCTGATCTGGTGGTAGTTTCCTGAAGCATGGCGACTCGTCGCGCGAAAAAGCGTGAGCCAGAAGCGAAGCGGGAGCTCCACTACAAGGTCGTGGAGCTCTCGAGTGTCGATGAGGGCGCGCTGGAGCGCACGCTCAATGAGTGGACTCCTCGCGGCTGGAAGTTCGACGGCGTGCAGTTCGCGATGCGTGAATCGAGCAAGCGGCCGTCGATGGCCTTCGTGTTCTTCACGCGTGAGGGCCCGGCGATCGCCGAGCCGGCCGAGGTGATCCCCCACCTCGAGGCCGACGGTTTCCGCGACGCCGATGAAGCCGACGCGCATCTGAAGCGGCTGGCCGAGGCGCCGAAGGAAGGCGCGATGCAGTCGGCGTGGGAGCGGCTCCACCTGCTCGCCGACGACACCAAGGGCGAGTCGTGAGATCGCTGCGGCTGGTCAAAGAAGATGAACCCTCGGGGTACCCGAAGGCGTCACTGATCTTGCGAGGCGGCGCGCGGTTGATCGACGCCGCCATCGCGTACGCGCTGTACGCGTCGACCGGCCCCGCGGGCATCGTGATGGCGCTGCTCTACATTCTCTTCGCCGACGGCATGCTGCAGGGCCAGAGCCCGGGGAAGAAGATCTTCGGTGTGAAGGTCGTGTACCTGCCGACGAGGAGCGGCGCGCGTCACCGTGACAGCGTGCTGCGCAACGCGCCGTTCGGGCTGATTCTGATTCTCTCGATGATGCCGGAGCTGGGCACGCGCGCGTTCTTCGCGGGCCTGGCGGTGATCGGCAGCATCGAAGCGCTGCAGGTGTGGCGCGACAAAGAAGGGTTGCGGTTGGGCGACGTCTGGGCACAGACCCAGGTCATCGACGGCAAGGTTCAGGCAGATCAACCGCAGCGGGTTCCGCGTACGCAAGAAGCGCGCGCTCCCGCACGGCTCAAGCAGTCTCAATAAGGGGCACCATGCGCATCGCGCTGACACACAACCTGCGTCTGTCTGACGCAGAAGAAGAAGCCGAGTTCGATACAGAAGAGACCGTCAACGCGATCGCGCAAGGCATCGAGCGCCTCGGTCACCGCGTCGAGAAGATGGAGGTGTCGGGCCCCGCGTCGCGCACCGTCGCGCGCCTCGAGGCGTTCGCGCCCGATCTGATCTTCAACACCGCCGAGGGCCGGCGAGGGCGCTTCCGTGAAGCGTTCTTCCCCGCGCTCTTCGACGAGCTCGGTTTCCCGTACACGGGCTCTGACGCCTACGCGCTCGCCGTCACGTTGGACAAGCAGTTGACCAAGCTGATCCTCCGCGAAGACAACGTGCGCACGCCGGGCTGGCAGTTCATCGAGAAGCTCTCGGAGCTGCGCGCCGATGAGCTGCATTTCCCCGTGATCGTGAAGCCGAACTTCGAAGGTTCATCGAAGGGCATCACGCAAGACTCGGTCGCGGAGAACGTCGACGAGCTCAAGCGCAAGGTCAGCGACGCGCTCGATCGCTACCCGTCGGGCGTGCTCGTGGAGGAGTACATCGCGGGTCGCGATCTCACCGTGCCGTTCCTCGAGTCGGTCGACAACGAGTTCGACGGCGTGCTGGCGCCGGTCGAGTACGTGATCTCGCCGGAGCTCACGCAGGGCCGCCGCTACGCGATCTACGACTACGAGCTGAAGACCAAGCACGACAAGGCGGTGATGGTGCGCGCGCCGGCGAACCTGAGCGAGGAGATGAGCGATCGCCTCCGCAAGATGGCGCGCTCCGTCTACAAGAAGCTCGACTGCAAGGATCTCGGGCGCATCGACTTCCGTCTCTCCGATGCGGGTGTGCCGTACTTCCTCGAAATCAACGCGTTGCCGTCGCTCGAGCCGGGCGCGGGCATTTTCGCTTCTGCCGCGCTCGAAGGGCTGCACTTCGATGGCGTGCTCGACGCGGTGATTCAGAACGCCGCGCGCCGGTACCGGATCAAGGAGAAGCCGCGCGGGCTCTCGAAGCCGACGCGCCGTGGCCCGCTGCAGGTCGGGTTCACGTTCAACGTGAAGCGCATCAAGCCCACGGCCGACGGTGAAGATCGTGAAGCCGAATACGATTCGCCGACGACGCTGCAGGCGATTCGCGAAGCGATCGCGAGCCACGGGCACGACGTGATCGATCTCGAGGCGACGCCCGAATTGCCGATGGTGCTGGCGACGACTCCGGTCGACGTGGTGTTCAACATCGCCGAGGGCTTCCGCGGGCGAAATCGCGAGAGTCAGGTGCCGGCGCTGCTCGAGCTCCTCGACATTCCGTACACGGGCAGCGACCCGGCGACGCTCTCGCTCGCGTTGGACAAGGCGCTCGCGAAGAAGGTGGTGCGCGCCGCCGGTCTCGACACGCCGAACTTTCAGTTGATGAACACCGGCCGCGAGCGGCTCGACAAACAGTTCACGCGCTGGCCGTTGATGGTGAAGCCGGTCGCCGAAGGGTCGAGCAAGGGCGTGATCCGCAAGAGCGTGTGTCACTCCGAGGCCGAGGTTCGCGAGATCGTGAAGGAGATGGTCGGGCGCTACAACCAGCCCGCGCTCGTCGAGGAATACATCGGTGGCCGCGAGTTCACGGTCGGGCTGCTCGGTGAGCGCCGCCCTGAAGTGTTGCCGCCGATGGAGATCGTCTTCACCGACAAGTCAGACAAGACGCCGATCTATTCGTTCGAAGACAAGCTGCAGGAGAACGACCGCATTCGCTACGAGGTGCCCGCGAAGGTCGATGGCGGCCAGCTCGAGCGGCTCCGTGCGGCGGCGAGATCTGCCTTCATGGCGCTCGGTTGCCGCGACGTCGCGCGCATCGACTTCAGGATGGATGACGCCGGTCGCATCTATTTCATCGAGTGCAACCCGCTGCCGGGGCTGACGCCGGGCTGGAGCGATCTCGTGCTCATCGCGCAGGGCGACGGCATGGACTACCGCACGCTGATCGGCGAAATCCTGAGCGGCGCGATCCGCCGGTACAAAGAGCGTGGCTCACGTCGCGCGCACCGCAGCGAAGACGCCGACGCCGCGTGAAGTGAGGGCGGTTGTTCGTGATGGCGAGCGCGGAGCCGATGCCTCGCTGGCTTCTCGGCACGTCACGAACACGCGAAGCCGATGCAGTGGTCGGCGCTCGTAGCCCAGGTTGACAAACGCTGACGACCGGCAGGCTTTGTCAACTCCGTCTACGCGCATTCAGTTGAGTGAACCTTGTCCGAGGCTCGAGAGCCCGCGGCGCGAGGAGCAGGGCGCGAACACTTCACGCCCCGCCTCACTCGAAGAATCAGATCATCTTCCGGTACACGCCGACGACCTTGCCGAGGATCATCGTCTGCTTGAACTCCGACTTGTGGACGTAGATCGGCTCCATCGTCTTGTTGTGCGGCTGGAAGCGAATGCGATCACCTTCGGGGTGGTAGCTCTTCACCGTCGCCTCGTCTTCGATCATCGCCACCACGATCTCGCCGGGCGTCGCGTGCGGCGCCTTCTTCACGAAGATGAAGTCGCCGTCATGAATGCCGGCCTCGATCATCGAGCTGCCCTTCACGCGCAGCGCGAAGACCTCCTTGCCCGAACCGCCGAGCAGGAAGCTGTCGATGCGCACGGTGTCTTCGACGTTCTCCGTCGCGAGGATCGGCGCACCCGCCGCGACGCGGCCCAGCACCGGCACGTCGACCAGCCCCTGTTCAGACAGCGACTTCTTCGCGCCGATGCCCAGCACCAGCCGCGCGCGCTTGGTCGGCACCAGGGAGCGGCTCTGCTGCTCGCCGCGCGTCACGTAGCCTTTTCGCTCCAGGGCTTTCAGGTGATCGTTGACGCCATTCGTCGAGCGAATGTCCATCTCCTCACCGATCTCACGGATCGTCGGAGGGAAGCCGCGCTCCTCCGTCGTCTTCTGGATGTACGTGAGAATTTCCTTCTGGCGGTCGGTAATGTCTTCCATGGGCTGGATCTCCGTTCAGTATGGTTCCTGAACGGCTGTGCAGAGTCAAATTTTTCATTGAGAAATGAAACCTTCGGGCACACTGCGACGCATGCGGCACGCGGTCTTCTTCGTGTTGGTGGTTCTCGGGGCCGGGTGCCGCGGCGTGCTTGCGGGGACGACTTTCAGCAAAGACGCGGTCGCCTACCGGGTGGTCGTGCCGGCCGATGGCAAGGGCTGGAAGCGCGTGGATTTCGCCGACAATGACCTCGCCTGGCTCGCCGACAACACCGGCCACGTCATCGCCATCAACGCGACGTGTTCAGACCACGAAGACCCCTCGCTCGACGTGCTCACCAAGCACCTGGTGATGGGCTTCACCGACCGCGAATGGCTGAGCCAGGAACCGTTCGCCCTCGATGGCCGCGACGCGCTGCGTTCAAAGGTCACCGCGAAGCTCGACGGCGTTCCGATGATGCTCGAACTGGTGGTCACCAAGAAGAACGGGTGTGTCCACGACTTCGAATACATCTCGCCGCTCGGGCACGAGGCTGAACATCAGGCAGAATTCGACGCGTTGGTGGCCGGTTTCACGCAGGAGCGTCGCCATTGAACGACCCTTCGCCTCCAGAATCGCCGCAAGAACCGGTCACCTCCGACCTGTCGGAGATCGTCGGCCAGGAGCTCGCCGCGATTCTGCCGTTCTCCGCCCGCGTGCAGGAATCGTTCAGCACCTTCGGCGGCATCATGGTGATGATGGTGCGCGCGATTCAGCGCGCGTTCCGCCGGCCCGCCGCGATCGGTGAAATGGCGTACCAGGTGGTCGCGCTCGGAGCGCGTTCGCTATCGATCGCCACGCTCACCGCCGTCTTCGCCGGTCTGGTGATGACGCTGCAGTTCGCGTTCTTCATGGCGCGCTTCGGCATTCAGCACACGGTGGGCAAGGTGGTGGTGCTGACGCTCTTCCGCGAGCTGGGGCCGGTGCTCACCGCGCTCACCGTCGGCGGCCGCATCGGCTCGGGCATCACCGCCGAGCTGGGTTCGATGAAGGTCACCGAGCAGATCGACGCCATCGCCGCGCTCGGAGCCGACCCCATCAAGAAGCTCGTCACACCGCGCCTCATCGCGTGCTTCCTGGTGATGCCCGCGTTGACCGCGCTCGCCGACGTGTTCGGCCTGTTCGCCGGCGCCGTCGTCGCCTCGACGCAGTACGACATCCCCATGGAGCAGTACTTCCGCGCGGCGATCGAAACGGCCGACCTGTTCGACTTCGGCTCGGGCATCGCCAAGAGCGCCGTGTTCGGGATCATCGTGGCGCTGGTCGGTTGCTACAAGGGCTTCGAAGTGACCGGTGGCACCGAGGGCGTCGGCCGCGCGACAACCGAAACGGTGGCCATCACGTCGGTGGCGGTGTGCCTGTCGGACTTCTTCCTCACCAAGCTGTTCCTCGCCCTGTGAGTGAGCGCGCGCAAGGTGACGTGTTGATCCGGTGGGAAGGTCTCTCCAAGGCCTTCGGAGCCAAGCGCGTCTTCGACGACCTCAACCTCGAGGTGAAGAAGGGCGAGACGCTCACCATCATCGGCGGCTCCGGCACCGGCAAGAGCGTGATGCTCAAGTGCCTCATCGGCCTGCTGTACCCCGACAAGGGCCACGTGTGGTTCGAAGATCAAGACGTCACCACGCTCGGTGAACAGCCGCTGCGTGAGGTGCGCCGCCGCGTGGCGATGGTCTTCCAGGGCGCCGCGCTGTTCGACTCGCTCTCGGTCGGCGAGAACATCGCGTACCCGCTGCGTGAACACCTCAAGGACGCGACCGACGACGAGATCGCCGAGCGCGTCGCGAAGAACCTCAAGCGCGTGAACCTGCCCGGCATCGAGCTGATGAAGCCGTCAGATCTGTCTGGCGGTATGCGCAAGCGCGTCGGTCTCGCGCGCGCCATCGCCATCGAGCCTGAAGTGATTCTGTATGACGAGCCGACGACGGGGCTCGATCCGATCTCCACCCGCATCATCGACGAGCTGATCATGTCGATGAGCGAACAACTCGGCTGTACCTCCATCGTCGTCACCCATGACATGGACAGCGCGTTTCGAGTCAGTGACCGCATCGCGATGCTGTCGAGACGAAAGATCGTCGCGTCAGGTACGGTGGAAGAAATGCAGGCGTCGACGCACCCTGATGTGAGGGCGTTCTTCGACGCCAGGAAGGCATGAGATGAGCTCCCAGAACATGACCCCGGCGGAGAAAGAGCAGCGCGTCATCATTCGCGCCGGGCTCTTCATCGCGCTCGGCCTCGCGCTCGCGGGCATCGTCGTCTTCGTCATCGGCAAAGAGCGGCGCCTCTTCGAGCAGGAAAACATCTACATGGCGGCGTTCGAGAACGTCGACGGCCTCGCGCTCGACGCGCCGGTCCGTCTCGGCGGTCTCACCGTCGGCCGCGTCGCGAAGATCAACTTCGCTGAAGACCTCACCGACAAGCGCATCATCGTGCGCATGGAGATCAGCAACAAATACCAGGACCGCATCCGCAAGGACTCCGTGGCGCGCGTCGTCGGCCGCGGGGTGCTCGGCGACAAGGCCATCGACGTGTCGCTCGGCTCCGAGAAGGAGCCGAAGATCGAAAACGGTGGCGAGCTCAAGACCGGCACCTCCGGCGACATCAGCTCGCTGCTCACCGCCGCCAGCGAGATCATCGACAACGCCGTCGGCATCACGCGCAACCTGAAGAGCGGCGTCGAGGCGTACACGACGCCCGAGCTGACCTCCGACATCACGCAGATCATCAAGTCGGCGCGCGGCATCGTCACCGCGATCGAAAAGGGCAACGGCCCCGCGCACACGCTGCTCTACGACCAGCGCGCGAGTGATGACCTGAAGAGCATCCTCTCGCGCACCTCAGAAGTCGTGCTGCGGCTCGACAGCGCGGTCGCCAAGGTCGACACGCTGCTGGGCGACGTGAAGAACGGCGACGGTTCGCTGCACGCGCTCATCTACGACAAGAAGGTCGCCAACGCGGTCACCGAGCTCGGCGCCGCCGCCGACGAGGTCGCGCAGCTCATTCACGACGCGAAGACCTCGAAGGACGGCGCGGTCTACCAACTGGTCTACGGCGACGCGAAGACGTTGCTCTCCGACCTCGGGCAGTCGGCCGCCGACATCAAAGCCATCACCGGGAAGATCAAGGCGGGTGAGGGCACGTTGGGCGCTGTCGTGAACGACCCGTCAGTGTACGAAGACCTCAAGGAAATCCTCGGGAATATCAAGCGGAACGCCGTGCTCCGCTCGCTGGTGCGCATGTCGATCAGCAATTCCGACGAGATCGAAGCTGCAGGCAAGCAGAAGAAATGAAGTGCGCGTAGAATCAGCCGCGCTGTGTCTTCGAAGCCCGTCATTCTGTGCGTCGACGATGAGCACAACGTGCTCGACGTGCTCTCTCGAATGCTCGAACGCGCCGGCGAGGTGGTCACGGCGAGCTCTGGCGCGCAGGCGCTGGGCATTCTCAAGAGCCGCCACGTCGACCTGCTGATCACCGACCAGAAGATGCCGGAGATGACCGGCCTCGAGATGATCCGCGCCGCGCGGAAGGAGGGGTTCGATCTCCCGACGATCCTCCTCACCGCGTACACGAACCCGGCAGATCTGATCTCGGCGATCAACGACGGCCACGTGTTTCGTTACGTGACCAAGCCGTGGGACCTCAATGATCTGATGATGACGGTGCGCAACGCGCTCGATGTCGCGGCGCTGCGTCGGGAAAAGGAGCGGCTGCACGAGTCGCTCCGCAAGCGCGTCGAGGCGCTCAACGTCATGTACGAGGTGAGCCGGCAGAGCGCGAAGGACGCGCCGTCGCTCGAGGCGATCGTGAATCGTCTGCTGGCCACCGTCGGCCGGGTGCTGCCGCACGACTTGAGCGCGGTGCTGGTCGAGCCCGGTGACGGTGATTCGTCGTCGCTGCGCATTCGCGCGAACGCGCCGGTCAGCGAGGCCGCGCTGCTGCACGTGCGCGACTGGGTGCTGCACGCGCATCGCAAGTCGGCGGGCGTGGTGCTGCCCGAGGAGCGCGTGGTGACGAGCGTGACCGGCGAAGTCGGCGGAGTCGCGGATGCGCTCGCGACGTTCCCCGGGGCGTTGTCGGTGCCGCTGGTTTCTGAACGCCGAACCGTCGGCACCCTCGCGCTGTTCTCGTCGAAACCTGATTCGTATTCACCTGACGACGGTGAATTGCTCGATCTGCTCGTGAATCAGACGACCGATGCCATCACCCACGTGCGCACGGCTGAACGCGAGTCGCGGCTGCGGGTGGAGCAGATGGTCGAGGTGATGACCGACGGCGTGATCCTCACCGATGCGCGCGGTGGCGTGATCGTCGTCAATCGCGCGGCGCGTGAGCTGCTCAACCTCGGCATTCTCGAAGCGCGGCCGCAGTTGGAGCAGCTGACGGCGGCGCTGGGGCTGTCTCCGTTCGAGTTGGTGCGCGGGTGGGAATACGGCGGCGCGAAGACGGTGCGTGAAGAACTCGAGCTCGATGGGAAGGCCGTCGAGCTGGTGGTGACTCCGGTCGCCGGTGCGTCGAAGGGGCTGCGTGGAGTGGTCGTCGTGCTGCGCGACGTGAGCGAGCAGAAGATGCTCACGCAGCGCAAGGACGAGTTCGTCGGCATCATCAGTCACGAGCTGCGCACGCCGTTGACCAGCATCGCGGGCGCGCTCGACCTGGTGCTCAACAAGCTCGCGGGCGATGTGTCTGAGAAACAGCGGCGCTTCCTGCAGATGGCGCGTGAATCGACGGAGCGGTTGAACGCGCTCGTCGATGACCTGCTCGATCTCGCGAAGTTCGAGCAGGGCGCGCTGAACCTCGACTTCCAACTGATCAGGTTGGACGAGACCGCGCGGTCGGCGGTCGAGCGGTACAGCCCGGCGTTCGCGGAGAAGAAGATCGAAGCGATTGTCGAAGCGCCGTCGAGCATCAAGGTGCTCGCTGACCCGAATCGCGTCGGCCAGGTGTTGAACAACCTGCTGACCAACGCGGTGAAGTTCACGCCCGAGGGCGGCACGGTGAAGGTCACCGTCGGTCAGCCGATCGACGCGCCCGGTTTCGTGGCGCTGTCGGTGTGGAACTCGGGCGACTCGATCCCCGATGGAGATCTGGAGCGGATCTTCGACCGCTTCGAACAGGCGCGCACCGCGAAGACGCGCAACCTGCCGGGCACCGGGCTCGGGCTGTCGATCTGCAAGACGATCGTCGAAGGCCATGGCGGCGTCATCTGGGCGGAGCCGGGGCCCGGCGCGCGGTTCATCGCGGTGTTCCCCGAGGTGCCGCCCGAACAGCTCGCAGACCCCGAGGTGAACACCCGCGGCACGGTGCTGATCGTCGACGATGTCGTCGAGCTCTCGTGGGTGCTGAAGGCCGAGCTGCTGCAGGCCGGCTACAAGGTGATGATCGCGAACACCGGCGAAGACGCGCTGGCGATCGCGCGGCGTGCACGACCGGAGGTGATCACGCTCGATCATCGGCTGCCCGACATCGCGGGCCTCGAGCTGCTGGAGATCTTCCGCAACGACCCCGAGCTGCGGAATTCGCGCGTGGTGATGCTCACCGGTTCTCCGGTTCGGGAGCTGGCGATTCGCGGCGGCGCGGCCGGCGTGCTCCAGAAGCCCATCGGGCCGTCGACGCTCGTCGCGGGGGTCGAAGCGGCGCTGCGCAAACCCGATGGCGGCCGTGGTCGTGTGCTGGTGGTCGACGACGACGCGCAGATCACCGCCATCTGCGCCGAGGTGCTCGCGAATCAGGGCTTCGATGTCGAGCGCGCGGGAACCGTCGCCGAAGCGCGCGCGGCGATCACGCGCCGCCGCCCCGACCTGATGCTGCTCGACGTCTCGCTCCCCGATGGCGACGGGTTCCATTTCTTCGAGGCGCTGAAGGCGGAACGCGCGCCGAGCCCCCTGTCGGTGATCTTCATCTCCGCGCGAGGTGACACGTCGGCGAAGGTTCGCGCGTTGAAGCTGGGCGGCGACGACTACCTGACGAAGCCGTTCGACGCGTTGGAGCTGGGCGCGCGGGTCGAATCAGTCCTCCGCCGTCGCAACGCCGAAACGAGCGCGTCACCGACGACGCAACTGCCGGGCTCCGCGGCCATCGAGCGCGAAGTGCAGCGCCGCATTCTCGAGAAGAGCAGCTTCGCGTTCTGCTACCTCGACCTCGACAACCTGAAGGCGTTTAACGACTTCTATGGCTTCGCGAAGGCCGACGGCGTCGTGAAGCAGACCGCCGACATCCTGCGCGAAGTGGTGACACAGCTCGGTGATGGCTCCGAGTTCGTGGGGCACGTCGCCGGCGACGACTTCGTGTTCATCGTGAAGCCCGAGCGCGCGGAGACGATCTGCCGGCGCATCATCGAGTCGTTCGATCGGATCATTCCGCTCTATTACGAGCGCGTCGATCGCGAGCGCGGGTCGATCGAAGCGGAAGATCGCTACGGGCAGCGCCGCAAGTTCCCCATCATGAGCGTGTCGATCGCCGCGGTGATGAGCGACGGCTCGGTCGACCACCCCGAGCTCGCGCGCCAGGCCGCCGAGCTCAAGAAACGCGCGAAGGCCGTGCAGGGCAGCGTGGTGTTGTTCAGCGATCGCGTGAACGGAGCGCGGAACACCGCGTGATGCGGCTCTCTCAGAAACTGCTGCTCTTCGTGTTGGCGGCGGCCGTGGTGCCGCTGGCCTTCGCCGGGTTCTGGCTGTTGCGCGAGGCAGAACGCGAGCTCGGTACGCGCCTCGAACGTGAACAGCGCGCGCTCGCTTCGGCGGCCGCGGAGAGCGCCGGGACGCAGCTCGCGTCTTCACTCGAGTCGCTCGCGCAGTCGGCCTCGCTCATCGAGTGGTCGAAGGTCTCGCCCGAAGAAGCGGTCGGCGGGTTGCAGTTGCTGGCGTCGCAGTCTCCGGCGGTGGTGACCGCCGCGCTGCACGTGCCCGCGCGCCCGGAGCTCACCGCGTTCATCGGCCCGCGCGAAGAGCGCCCGCAGGTGAAGATCGAACGCGAGGCGTTGCTCGCGTTGCTGCCGCTCTCGACGCTGGGTGCGTACGGCGAACCCGGTCAGCTCGCGCTCGGCCCAGCGCAAGACGGCGTCGGCGGCCCGTGGATGCCCGCGGCCATTCAGGTCGGTCCGAAGGGGCCCGACGCGCCGATGGTGGTGCTCGGCTTGACGCTCCAGGGGTTGTCGATGTGGCTGTACACGCACGCGCCTCCGTCGACGGTGATGGAGCTGGTCGACGCCGATGGCCGCGTCATCGCCAGCAGCGTGACCGGCGCTGACCTCAAGCAGCTCGACGCCACGCGGCTCGCGGCGCTGCAGAGCACGTTCACCCTCACGCCCACGGAGCAGATCGCGACCGAGAAGGTGCCCGGCAAGCTCGGCCTCACCGCGGTCGTCTCGGTGCCGCTCGAAGTCGCGCGCGCGCCGGTGAACTCGCTGCGGCAGAGCGTGCTCGGAGGCATGGGCATCACGGTGCTGCTGCTGGTGCTGGTGTCGATTCTCTACGCGGGCCGATTGGCGCAGCGGCTGCAACAGTTGTCTTCTGTCGCCGAGGCCTTCGCGCGCGGTGAACTGAATCGGCGCGTGCAGGTGAGCGGCGGTGATGAGCTCACGCAGGTCGGCACGACGTTCAACGAGATGGGCGCCGAGCTGGAGTCGTCACGCGCGCGCCTGATGACGTGGAATGACGAACTGAAGCGGCGCGTCGAAGAAGCGACCGCTGAATTGCGCGCGGCGCAGGCGCAGTTGCTCGAGACGCAGAAGCTCGCCGCCATCGGTCAGCTCGGCGCGGGCGTGGCCCATGAGATCAACAACCCGCTGGTCGGCATTCTCGGCAACGCGCAGTTGATGCTGATGGACGCGAAGGAGTCGGACGACAACTTCTCGCTGCTCAAGCAGATCGAAGAGAGCGCGCAGCGGTGCCGGGAGATCACGCAGCAGTTGCTCCGGTTCTCGCAGAAGCGCGGCGAGGTCTCGGTCGGCCCGATGGATCTGAACGCCCTGGTGACCCGCGTCGTCGGCATCGAGCGCGGGCGAGACGCCACGGTTCAGGTCGAGGTGCAGCAGCCTCCGGGGCCGGTGCGCATCGACGGCGACTCCGAGCAGTTGGAGCAGATCCTCGCGCAGCTCTGCACCAACGCCCGCACCGCGATGAAGTCGGCGAGCGAGAAGAAGATCAGCTTTCATCTCGTGGAGCTGCATGACGGTGCGTCGCTCACCTTGAGCGACACGGGCAAGGGCATCCCCCCCGAGAATCTCGCGCGCGTGTTCGAGCCGTTCTTCACCACGAAGGACGTGTGGACCAACATCGGCCTCGGGCTCGCCGTCGCGTATCGCGTGATGCAGGAACACGGCGGCAGCATCGCGGTGGCGAGCGAACCCGGAAAGGGCGCGCAATTCACGCTGTTGTTCAAGTCAGCGGGCTCGGTGCGGAGGAGGTCGAGTGACTCGTCGCTCGACGTCGGCGGGCAGGGCAAAGGCATCACAGGCTGAGGTCGTGGGGCGCGTGATACGGTCCCGCGCGGATGTCGCCGCGTTTGCGCTTCACACTCGTCCTGTCGTTGATCGTCGCGGCCGTTCCGCTCGCGTGGTGGCTCTTTCTCTCGGAGCCCACGGTGAAGCCGCCTCCGCCGACGGTCACCGTGCCTGACGCGTCGGTGGTGATCGACGCCGGCCCGCGCGTGACCGAGATCAAGCTCGGCGAGCTCACCGGCTCCGTGCAGATCCGCAAAGGCGCGACGGGTGAATGGGTCGACGCGAAGAGCGGCGACACGCTCGAACCGAACGACGGCGTGCGCACCAGCGACGGCAGCTACGTGATGCTCGTCGGCGGCGAGACGTGGCAGGTGAAGATGGAGCCCGGCACCGAGGTCGGCATCGGCGAGCTCCGCGAGAGCATCACGAAGCTGCTCCTCGAGAGCGGTATGGCGCGCGCCTCCGTGAAGGGCGGCGGGCGGCATGTGTTCGAAGTGCGCGCCTCGAATTCAGACGCGGTCGCGACGACCGATGGTGGCGTCTTCACCATCGCCAGCAACGGGCAGGGCACGGTGGCGATCGGCGCGGAGAGCGGCGAGGTCGCGTTCGCGGGCGGTGGCCGGGTGGTCATCGTGCGCGCGGGCCAACAGGCGATCGTCAGGCCGGGAGTGCCGGTGAGCGACCCGGTGACGATCCCCTCCTC
>JBEHYH010000045.1:0-21293 GCA_048498275.1 Myxococcota bacterium
GGTCGCGAACGCCCGCGACGACCTTCTGCTTCTTCGCGAGCAACTGTTCGACGACATGGTGTCCGAGGTGACCATTGGCTCCGGTGACGAGAATCATGTGCAGCTCCTGTGAATGAGTGAGGTGGTTGAAATAAGAAAGCCGCTTACTGGCCGCAAGTACCTACTTTTTGGTAAGTACCCCCATCATGACGACGAAGAAGCCGCGCGGAGATGTGTATTCGCCCGATTGCCCCTCGCGGAGCGTGCTCGATCATCTCTTCAGCCGCTGGAGCGGCCTGGTGTTGATGGCGTTGTTCGAGCGCACGTACCGGTTTCGCGAGCTGAGCCGGAAGGTCGGTGGCGTGAGCGAGAAGATGCTCGCGCAGACGCTGGTGGAGCTGGAGAAGGACGGCTTCGTCAAGCGCGTCGCGTACCCGGAGATTCCTCCGCGCGTCGAATATTCGCTGACGCCGATGGGCCGCGAAGCCGCGGAGATCCTGAGGCAGCTCGGCTCGTGGATCGAGGCGAACCTCGGCCGCGTTCTGAAGCACCGCGCCGCTGCGTAGTCAGTCGACTTCGAAGCCGAGATGTTCGGCGAGCCGTACGGCGGCCTCCGCGTTCACGTGCGTCTCCTTCACCTTGTTGATCGCGGCATCGATGAACACGTTGGTCGCGCCGCGGAACTCGGTGCGCGTCAGCGTGCACCCGCGAAGGTTCGCGGCGGTCAGGTCGCTCCCGGTGAACTCCGCGTCGGTGAGGTCGCAATCGAACAGGTTCATCTCGCGCAGTTGAGAGCGCAGGAACTTCGTCTTCCGCAGCGACAGCCGGGTGAAAGACGCGTAGCGGAGCAGACATTCCTCGAACGACATCTCCGGGTTGGTCGACACGCCGGAGAAATCGATGCCCATCAATTTCGAACCTTCGAACCGCACGCCGCGAACACCCAACTGCGTCACCACCGCGCGCGTCAGGTCACACTGCTTGAACGAACAGTCTTCGAGCAACGCGCGCTTCCACACGCTCTCCGGCAGCGCGCAGTTCACGAACGAGCAGCGAAAGAACTGCTTCCCGCTGAACACCTCTCCGCTCAGCGAGAGCCCGGTGAAGGTCTGGTCTTTGAAGTCATCGCCGGCGAAGAGAGAAGTCACGGCACGCCTCATCTCGCCGCGCAGATTCCGAATCAAGCTTGTGCTTCTCGCGCGGCCGTGGGCCGCGGCTATTGCGCGAGTCGCTCGAGAAAACCGTCGATGGCCTTCGCCGGCCCGCCGCGTTTTTTCGCTTCGGTGAGCAGCGTGATCGCGTGTTGCCGCTCCGCAGCGCCGCCGTTCGATTCGATGGTCCCCGCGACGAACCACGGCTGCCAACCGGGGTAACCCAGCGACATCGCGCGCTCGGCAGCGCTCTTCGCGATCTGCCGGTCTTCGAGATGCCACGCGGCGTACGCCAGCGCTGCACACAGGTCATCGCGCGAGCAGGGGAACTTCGTGAAGTACTCGCGGTTCGCGGCGACATCGCGCTGCTGCGCCTCGGTCAGCTTCGCCTGCCGCGACAGCGCCATGAGCAGACCCAGTTGCGCAGATTCGGTGACTCGCAGCGCGAGTGCCCGCCGGAACACCGCCTCCGCTTCGGAGAATCGCCCGGCGTTGCTCAGCGCCGAGCCGTAGTGAATGAGGAACCCCTCGTTGCTCTTGCCGCACGCCTCGAGCTTTTGAAACGCATCAGCGAGGGCACCGGGAGTCTTCGCATCGAGCTGAGCGATGTCAGCTTGCCGCTTCGGGCATGCACGCAGCAATGCGGCGCGCAGGTCCCGCTCTTCTGCTGCCAACCGCGTCGCCGCGTCATCACCCAGCGCGACGAGCGAGACCCACGAGACGAGCACCGCACAGAATCGGTTCACGTCTCGCGTCTATCAGCTGCCGCTCTTCAGCCGCTCGAACGCCTGCTTGAAGACCTGCGCGCTCTGCGCTCCCTGAATCGCGAACTTGTCGCCGAGAATGAACGTCGGCACTGCGTTGATACCCAGCTCGTGCGCGGCAGCGACGCCTTCTTCGACCGCCTTCGTCCACTTGCGGGCTTCGACCTCCGACTTCATCTGCGCGGCATCGATGCCGGCGTCTTTCGCGGCGGCCTCCAGCACGGCCCAGTCATGGAGGTCTTCGCCGTTGCTCCAGTACCGGGTGATGAGCGAGTCGTGAAACGCCTGTTCCCTGCCCTGGCTGCGCGCGAACTCGGTGCACTCATGCGCCCGCCGCGAGTTGGGGATGCGGGTGCGCGCCTTGATCGGCAAACCCAGCGATTTCGCTCGCTGATTGATGGGCGAATTCGGGTCGTCGTGCGACGCGCGGAAGCGCTCCGGCAGCTCCCAGCCCTCTTCGGGCGCGTCGGGCCGGAGCATGTACGGCCTCCAGTCGATCTTCAGGTCGTAGTCCTTCGCGACCGAGTCGAGCTCGCCGAGCCCGATGTAGCACCAGGGACATACATAGTCGGACCACACCGTGATCGAGATGGAACTCATAGGGAGTCACAAGTAGCGTCCCCGCCTCCCATGGCCACGAAAAAGAAAGCGTCGAAGTCGAAGCCGAAGGCGAAGAAGTCTGCGGTGAAGAAGAAGGTCGTCGCGAAGAAGGTGGCACCGAAGAAGAAGGCTGCTCCGGCGAAGAAGTCGTCGCCGAAGAAAGCCGCCGCGAAGAAGGTGATCGCGAAGAAGCCCGCTCCGAAGAAGGCCGCGCCGAAGAAGGTCGCCGCCAGGAAGCCGGCCGCGAAGAAGTCGCTGCACCCGCGTGTCGAGTCGGCGCTGGCGCAGGTGACGGTCGAAGGCTTCATCACGCGGCTCGCGCCGCCGGTGCAGCCCATCGTGAACGCGCTGCGCGACATTCTCCGCGACGCGGCGCCTGAAGCGCAGGAGCTGCTCGACGACGGTTCGCCCGCGTACTTCGCGAACGGCATCTTCGCGCGCATCGTGCCCGACGAGCGCCGCGTGCTCGTGCGCTTCATCAAGCACGGTCAGTTGCCGTCGGCCTCGAGCGTGCCGGGCGGCGAGCTCGAGTTGACCGACCCCGGCGAGCTGCGTGAGTCGGTGCTGCGCCAGTTGGTGCGTGAAGCCGTGCTGCTCAACTTGAGCGAGCCCGGTGCCGTCAGTGAAGCGACGCCGTGAGACTCGATGCACTGATTTTTGATCTCGATGGCACGTTGGCCGATTCACTGGCCGACATCGGCACGTCGATGAACGAGATGCTGGGGGAGCGCGGTCTCCCTCCGCATCCCCTCGAGGCGTACAAACAATTCGTCGGCGAGGGCGCTGAGAATCTCGTCGAACGCGCGGTGCTCGGCGCCGGCGGGAAGATTGAGAACCTCCGTCAGCTCGTCGACGAGTACCGGCAGCGGTACCTCGCGCTCAACGACAAGCACTCGGTGGCGTACGCAGGCATCGAGGCGATGCTCGAAGGCGCGGTGTCTCGCGGCCGAAAGCTCGCGGTGCTCTCCAACAAGCGTGACGACTTCACGCGGCGCATGGTGAAGCAGTTGTTCGGGCGTTTTCCGTTCGCTGATGTTCGCGGCGAGCGTGAAGGGGTTCCGCGCAAGCCTGACCCGACGGCGGCGTTTGAGCTCTCGCTCGCGCTCAACACCGTGCCCGCGCGCATCGGGTTCGTCGGTGACACGAAGATCGACATGATGACCGCGGTGAACGCGGGCATGCACGGCATCGGCGTGCTCTGGGGTTTCCGCGACGCGAATGAACTGAAGGCCGCGGGCGCCAGGGTGTTGCTCGAGAAGCCTGCCGACCTGCTCGCGCTGCTCTAACTTTTCTTGCGGATGATGACGTGCGTCGCGCGTTCGCCGGCGATCTGCTCGACGCATTCGTAACCGAGCTCGCGCAGGTTCAACCCGCCGAACAGTGACTCGCCGGAGCCGAGCAGGACAGGCCGCACCGCGAGATGCAGATCATCGATGAGCCGCGCCTGGAGATATTGGCGCACGACTGACGCGCCGCCGCCGAGCCGAACGTCTTTCCCGTTGGCTGATTTGAACGCGCGCTCGAGCGCCGCTTCGATGCCCTCGGTCACGAAGTGGAACGTGGTGCCGCCCTTCATCACCAGCGGTTTGCGCGCGTGATGCGTCAGCACGTACGTGTCGCAGTGGTACGGCGGTTCGTCGCCCCACCAGCCTTTCCAATCTTCATTCGGCCAGTCGCCGCGAATCGGGCCGAACATGTTCCTCCCGAGAATCCACGCGCCGATGTTCTCGAACGCCTTCTCCGCCATCGAGTTGTCGACGCCGGTCTCGCCGCCGTCTTGCCCCTGCATCTTGCGGAAGTAACGAGTCGGGAAGAACCAGCCCATCATCTCGCCGCCGTTGTCACCCAGCGGGTTTTCGAGCGTCTGGTTCGGGCCGGCAGCAAAACCGTCCAACGTGTACGACATCGCGAGTACGCGCAGTTTCGCCATGGGTCACTTGTAGATGAAGGTCCACTCGCGCTCGACGACGTTGAGCGAGGTGTTCTTGTCGGGCCACTTCAAACCCTTCACGAGCTCTTCGACGCACGACCGCGTGTCGGGCGCGTCTTTCGATTCAGGCTCGAGTTGCACCTTCTGCTCCATCACCGCGCCGTTGCGATCGATGGTCACCTTCACGCGCACCGTCTGCTTCCATTCGCCTTCGCGTTTGGCTTCGTTGTCTTTCACGCAATGGCTGACGTCTTTCTGGATGCTCGCGAGCACGGCTTTCAGCGCCTCCTGTTTCGCGGGGTCGACGACCGGTTCCGCCGCAGCCGCGGGCGCCGATTTCTTCGTTCCAGCCATCGCCACGTTCGCGCAGAGACCCAGCAGCAGCACAGTTCTGAACATGCGCGCGACCGTAGCGGGGCGCGTCACCGAGTTCGACCGTCTGCGTTAACGCGATTCGACTTGCATCTGCCAGTCAGCTCCGAAGAATCCGCGCACCATGCGGTCACTTCTTCGCGGACTCCTCGCAGTCACGCTGTTCCTCTTTTCCTGCGGCAAGCCGGCGTCTTTCGAGACGCGCGAAAGCGTCGAGCAGCTGCAGATCACGCACGCGACTCCGGGGCAGACGCTGATTTTGCGCAGCTCCGACGGCAAGGAGGTCGCGCGCGGCGTGGTCGACACGCAGGGCAGCCTGATGTTCCGCAACGTGCCGCCGGGCAAGGGCTACACCGTGCGCACCGAGGGGAAGGAGTTCGAAGAGACCAAGCCGTTGAAGGTGCTGACGGTCGACGAGAGCAAGCCCGACCCGTCGAGCTACGCGAAGCAGGTGCTCAAGCCGGGCTACAACTACATCACGATGCGCGACGGCACGACGTTGGCCGCGTTCGTCACCTTGCCCAACGGCGCTGAAGGTCAGACCTTCCCCACGGTGGTCAGCTACGCCGGTTACGACATGGCGCGCGAGGCGCCCCCATACGCGGGCCTCGAGTTTCTGTACGCAGACTTCCCCATTCTCGAGACGCCGCCGACCGACGCGTCATCGATGCTCGCCGGCATGATGGGCTACGCGACGGTGAGCGTGAACATCCGCGGCACGGGGTGCTCCGGCGGCGCGTACGACTACTTCGAGAAGATGCAGTTGCTCGACGGCTACGACGTGATCGAGATCGTCGCCGCGCAGCCGTGGGTGCGTCATCACAAGGTCGGCATGGTCGGCCTCTCGTACCCGGGCATCACGCAGATGTACGTGGCGGCGCAGAAGCCTCCGAGCCTCGCGGCGATCGCCGCTGAATCGGTCATCGCCAGCACCGACACCACGCTGCTGCCCGGCGGCATTCTCAACGACGGCTTCGCGATCAGCTGGGTGACGCACGTGCTCAACGGCGCGCACCCCTACGGCCAGGGCTGGGAACAGGCGCGCGTCGACAAGGGCGACACCATCTGCAAGGAGAACCAACTGCTCCACAGCCAGATGATCGACAACGTCGCGCAGGCGCGGGAGATCAAGTTCTACGTGCCCGCGGAGCACGATCGCTTCAGCCCGCTCACCTTCGTGAAGGACATCGAAGTGCCGGTGTTCCTCTCCGGGCAGTGGCAAGACGAACAGACGGGCCCGTACTTCCTCATGCTGTTCGACAAGTTCACCGGCTCGCCCAGCGTGCACTTCAACGCGACCAACGGCATTCACCCCGATGGTTTCAACCCCGGCATCGTCCCCGACTGGGCCGCGTTCCTCGACATCTACGTCGCGCAGCGGCCGCCGGTGAAGCTCGACACGATGCGCGCGCTGTCTCCGCAGTTGTACCAGCAGGTGTACGCGTCGAACGTCTCGCTCGGTGAAGAGCGCTTCAAGAACTTCGACACGCTCGCTGAAGCCAAGGCCGCGTGGGAGGCGCAGCCGAAGCTGCGCGTCGAGTTCGAGAACGGCGCCGGCAAGATCGGCGACCCGGGCGCGCCCATCACCGTGTGGGAACACGGGTTCTCACAGTGGCCGCCTGAAGGCCTGACCGCGAAGACGCTCTACTTCAACGGCACCGGCGTGCTGAGCGACGCGGCTCCGACCGACGCGACGTCGGCCTCGCAGTACTCGTTCAACTTCGCGCGCGGCGCGACCGGCAGCCTCGCGGAGGGCGCCGGCCCGTGGGACAAGCTGCCCAACTACAACTGGGTGCAGCCGCAGACCGGCGACGCGGTGGTGATGGAGAGCGAAGCGCTCACCTCGAACCTCGTGATGATGGGCACCGCCAGCTTCGACCTGTGGCTCAACTCGCCCGTCGAGGGTGCCGACGTGCAGGTCACGCTGAGCGAGGTGCGCGCCGATGGCCAGGAGGTCTACGTGCAGTCGGGGTGGCTGCGTTCGGGTCACCGCAAGCCGGGCCCGAAGGCCACCGAGTTCTGGCCCGCGCAGACGTTGATGGAAGACGCGTGGGAGCTGCTTACGCCCGGCACGTGGACGCCCATTCGCATCGGCACCGCCGGCTTCGCGCACGCGTTCCGCGCCGGTTCGAAGATTCGCGTCGCCGTCGACACGCCCGGAGGTGTTCGCACCGACTGGCGCTTCGCGCTCAACGACTACGGCGCCGACATCAAATACGGAATCGGCCACGACGCCACGCACCCGTCGAAGATCGTGCTGCCCGTGATCTCCGGCATCGAGTCGGAGGTGCCCGTCGCGCTGCCGGCCTGCCCGGGCCTGCGTGCACAGCCCTGTCGCACGGCGCAGGCGGTTTCGAACGCGCCTTTCACGCCGTGAAGTCGCTCTCGTAGCCGAGCCGTCGTAAACACGCGCGAAGGTCGATGCCTTCGCGCTTTTCGAACATCGGTTGGACGATCGCCGCCACGGTGCTGCTCGCCGTGGCGTTGTCGTTGGCTCCGGTGCCCGATGACTTCAAGCCGTTCCCGTCTTTGAGGGACAAGCCGCGCGAGACGGTGCTTGCGGCGTTGACGCCTCCTTCGCCGAAGAAAGAAGTCGTCGCGCCGACGGTCGATTGGGAAGCCGAAGCCGCGCAGCAGCAGCCCGTCGAGCTCGAGATGGAGCCGGTGATTGAAGAACCGGTGCGGCCCGTTCGCAAAGCGGTCGCTCCCGCGAAGCGCACGAAGGAGGACGAAGCCGACGCGCGCAGATGGGAAGTCATCATTCGCAAGGTGCAGGCCGCGCACGTGTCGATCATCGACAACTGTCTCGATGAGACGTGCAGCACGACGGCGCTGACTTCGTTCTTCAATTCTCTGAGCGCGTTGAGATCTGACGAACCCATGCCGGTGCGCGTGGTGACCATCGGCACGTCGCTCATCGCGTCCGATCACATCACCGACACCACGCGGCGGTTGCTGCAGGCGCGGCATGGTTCAGGCGGGCTGGGGTTCATGTTCGTCGATCGGCCGACGCGCGGCGCCGGGCGCACGGTACGCAACGGCGTCGCGAGCGAAGGTTGGCTCATCGAGAAGATCACCGACGAGGTGCCGTTCGCCCAGGCGGGCTTCACCGGCGCGGGCTTCACGGCGAAAGAGCCGCAGTTCACGAAGTACGACGTCGCGGGCTTGCGGCGCGCGGAGCTGTTTCTCGTTCGTCAGCCGGGCGGCGGTTCGATCGAGCTCCTCGCCGATGGGCAATCGGTGAAGCGCATCGATGCCAGCGCCTCGCGGCGGTCTCCCAGCTTCGAGCGCGTGCTGCTGCCTCAAGACACGCGTGAACTGCTGCTGCGCACGCGCGGCAATGTGCGGCTCGACGGCGTCGCGATCGAAAGTGAACTCCCCGGCGTGACGTTGGATTCGCTCGGTTTGCCCGGCGCGTCTGCGCAGGTGTTGCTCAAGGAAGATGAAGCGCTGTTCGCCGCGCAGCTCGAAGCGCGGAGCCCCTCGCTCGTGGTCTTGATGATCGGCGGCAACGACGCGTTCGACATTTCGCAGGGCCGCTACGACGCGGCGAAAGCGAAGGGGTGGATGAAGCAGCTCATCGATCGCGTGAAGCGCGCGGTGCCCGAGGCGTCGTGTCTGCTCGCGTCGCCACCCGACGCCGGCGTGTGGCGGATGGACGACACCATCGCTCCACGAAAACAGACGCAGGAGGTCGCGGCGTACATGCGCGAGCTCGCGAAGGAGAACGGCTGCGCGCTGTGGGACATGCAGGCGGCGATGGGCGGCGAGGGCGCGGTTTCGCGCTGGTGGGACGCGGGGTTGATGAACCACGACCTCGTGCACCCGCTCGCGCTCGGTGGCGACGTGCTCGGGTATTTGTTCGAGAGCGCGTTGGAACGTGCGCGTCAGGCTCACGTGCGGCGCCATGGCCGCGCGCCCTCCGAGAAAGCGACGCCGGCGGTGCGCGGGAAGGCGCCGGTGCCGCGCGCGCCCCCGTCGGTGCCGAAGCTCGATGAAGACGTGCGGCTCGAGAACGCCGAGGCGCTGACGGGTTTCTACGAGAAGTTGAAAGAGCTCGAGACGCTGCACACCGGGCGCGTGGCGATCGCGCAGATCGGCGCGTCACATACCGCGGCGCACTTCTTCACCGACGAAGCGCGGCGCATTCTCGCGGAGCGTTTCGGCAGTGCGGGGCGCGGCTTCATCGCCGCGGGCAAGTCGTCTCCGAGGCTCGAAGCGTGGGGCGTGAAGCGTGAGCTGCTCGGCACGTGGTCGGTGAATGACGCCATCGAGCAGAAGACGTCAGGGCTGCCATGGGGGCTCACCGGCATTCGCGCGGTCGGAGCACCCGATGCGGAGTTGAAGATGTCGTTCCGCGAGCCGCTCGGGAGTGATGACGACACCGCGCATCTGCAACTGCATTACTGGCAGGGGCCCGATGAGCCGCCGCCGGTGGTGTTGATTGACGACGTCGAAGTGCCGATTTCGCCCGGTATTCCCGGCCCGCGTGTGGTCGACTTCGCCGCGCCGGGGAGCGCGCATGACATCAGCGTGATCAACCCCGGGCCCGGTGAGTTGCCGGTGTTCGGCATCTCGCACGAGCTGATGAAGCCCGGCATCGTGTACGACGCGCTCGGCCTGCCGGGTTCGACGGCGGCGGTGTTCGCCTCGTACGATCAAGAGGCGCTCGCGGTTCAACTGCACGCACGTCAGCCTGATCTCTTCGTCTTCTTCTTCGGCACCAACGAGAGCGCGCTGCCACCGGCGCACATCGAGGAGATGCGCACGGCGTACGTGCAGATCTTCGCGACCGTTCGCCGGGTGAACCCCGACGCGGCGTGTCTGGTGCTGGCTCCGACCGATCGCATGGAGGTGCGCAAGCGCGTCTGGCACGAGGCGAGCTCGATCAACGAAGTCGTCGAAGCGATGCGGCAGATCGCGCGAGAGAACAACTGCGCCTTCTGGGACACGCGTTCGTACATGGGCGGAGCGGGCGCCATCGATGTCTGGCGTCGCCATGAGCTCGCGATGAAAGATCGCGTGCATCTGACGCCGGCCGGCTATCGCAAGACCGCGAGCGCGTTCATCAACGAGCTGCTGCGTGACTACGACGCGTGGAGGACTCCGTGAGCTTTCACAGCATGTCGTTCCTCGCGGCGTTGATCGTCTTGCTGGTGCTGTACTGGTCGATCGCGCGTTGGCGCTGGGCGCGGTTGTCACTGCTGCTCGTCGCGAGCCTTGCGTTCTATTCGGTATGGAAGCCGGGCCCGCTGGTGCTCTACGGGCTCGCGACGCTCGTGAACTGGAGCGCCGGCGCGTTGCTCGAACGCCTCACGCGAGGCCGCAAGCTGGTGCTGACGCTCGCGGTGCTCGTGCACGTCGGCGTGCTCGTCACGTACAAATATCTGCAACTGTTCCTCAACACGTTCGGCTCGCTCGCGACGTGGCTGCAGATCGAATGGAAGCCGCCGGAGCTCGGGCTGACGCACCCGCTCGGGCTCTCGTTCATGACCTTCCAGGCCATCGGCTCCATCGTCGATGTCTATTGGAAGAAGACGAGCGGCCGCTTCTCACCGCTTCATCACCTGCTGTTCCTCACGTTCTTCCCGCGCGTGGTGTCGGGGCCGATTCTGCGGAACTCGCAGTTGCTCGAGAAGTTCGACGCGACGCCGACGCTCGATGGGCCGACCGGCGCCGAAGCGCTCTTCCGCATCACGCAGGGGCTCGCGAAGAAGCTGTTGTTCGCCGACGTGCTCGGCGGTTCGTTCGTCAACGCGGTGTTCTCGAACCCGCGTGGCTACAGCGCGCTGGAGTGCGTCATCGCGGCGGTCGGGTACACGCTGCAGCTCTACTTCGACTTCTCCGGTTATTCCGACATCGCCATCGGCGTCGCGGGGCTGTTCGGCTTCAAGTTCCCCGAGAACTTCAACAAGCCGTACCACGCGACCGACCTGTTCAGTTTCTGGAACCGGTGGCACCTGACGCTCTCGACGTGGCTCCGCGACTATCTGTACCGGCCGCTCGGAGGAAATCAGGGCACCAGGCTGCAGACGCTGCGCAACACGATGATCGTGATGTCGCTCGGCGGGCTCTGGCACGGAGGCGACTGGCGCTTTCTCATCTGGGGTGCGCTGCACGGGGTGTTCCTGGTTCTCTGGCGCATCTGGTGGTGGGTCGCTGGCAAACCGAAAGACGCGGGCATCGTTCGCAACGTTCTCGGCTGGCTGGTGATGTTCAACGCGGTGGTGTTCGCGCGCATCTTCTTCCGCGCAGACAACCTGACGCTGGCGATCGACATGTTCAAACAGCTCGGCACGCTGACGACCTCGCTCGCGCGCGTGTCGACGCTGACGTGGGGCTCGTTGGCCGCGTGCATCGTCTTCTACGCGTTGCCCGCGCCGGTGTTCGAGAAGACGAAGTGGGCGTTCGTGAAGAGCCCGGCGGTGGTTCGCGCGGCCGCGATCATCGCGCTGGCGCTGCTGGTTCGTCAGTTCGCGAGTATCGAGAGCCAGCCGTATATCTACCTGCAGTACTGAGCAGCCCGATCGCGATCAGCGGGTCGAAGATCGCGCAGCCGAGCGATGACGTCGGCATGAACGGCCAGATCGGGTTTCCGTAGAGGTGATGCAGCACGTCCCACGCGGCGTGGAGCAGCCAGCCGAGCGCGACGAAGCGGTACGAGTCGAGCGCGCGCCAGCCGACGACGAGACCGAGGGCGGCGAACGCGAGCTCCCACAGGCCGAAGCCGCCGCTCAGGTAGACGCCGCTCGCGCCGATGACGAGCAACGCGTTGAGCTTGAGCCGTGCCGGTTCGGGGACGAGCCACATCAGGGCGACGAACACGCCTGCGCCGATCATGGGGCCGATCACATCCATCACTTGAAGGTTCATGCGACCAAACTCGCGGAATGCGTGCGTCGCGGCCAGTGGCCGAAACGACAACCATCGCCACGTTTCGGCCAGCGGCTTCAGTGAATCTCTTGATAGGTCAGGCTCATCAGGCGGCCGTCTTCCTCTTCACAGGTCACGAGGTTGTCTTCTTCGGTCGAAGCGCTGCACACCGAGGCCTGACGCGCGTACTTCGCCATCGCCGCCTTCGCGGCCTTCGGCTTCTTGAGGCCCCGTGGCGCCGTGATCGAGACGCTCGCGACGTCTACGCCGATGGCATCCCGAATCTCCACGCCGTCTTTGAAATACAGCGTGTTGGCGGGCATCTCGCCCGCGGTGTTGAGACCCGGCCCGTCCATGTACGTCTCGCCGATGATCACGTTGTGGTCACAAGCGATTGGCGCTCCATAGTTGGCCTTCGCGTACTCGAAGAGTTCCGCGGCAACGTTCAATTCGCTCACGGGCAACGAGGTCTTGAAGTTGGTGAGGCCGTTCGTGCGCACCGTGCACAGCACAGCCGGGCCGTATTTCTTGAGGGCGTCGGCGTACTTGATGACGCCTGCGACCCACTCATCGCCGGGGTTGTACGCGTGAAACGCACCCTTCCTGTCTTTCGCGTAGCCGTTGTCGGCGAGGAAGCGCGCGAGTGAAGCGGCCGCATCCATCTCCCCGCCGGTGTTGTAGAACTGGGAATCGGTCATGTACTGGAACTGGAGCGGCGTGAACTGCGCGGCGCCGACACCGCCCGCCCAACTGCCCTTGATGGTGAGTGCGTCTTTCTTGTGCAGCTTGGCGTAGCGCAGCAGCGCGCTCAGCTTGGCGACGGCGTCGTTCTTGAACTTCTCCAGCTTCTCCGCCTTGAAGCGACCCTCGTCATCGGTATGACCACGCTGGAGCGCCGCTTCATAAGCCGCGTCGAGAAACACGACTTCTCCGAGGAAGACGTTGAAGAGGAGGTATTCGCCGGTGCTGTTCCCGAAGTCTGACTGCCACGCGAAGAGCGCCACGATGTCGACGGGTTTCACGGCAGTTCCTGCCGCCGCTTCCTTCAACTCCGCTTCGTGAAGGCGCAAGAACGCAGCGCCCGCGTTCACCGCGCTACGGCCCGACATCAGATCAGACATGCTCTTCTTCTTCGAGGCCGAAGCAGGCGGTGGCGGAGTCGCCATGCCGAGCAACTCCTTCGCGTAGACATTGGTCGGCAATTTGACCAACCCGTTGCTGGAAGGGGCGTCGATCGTCGGTTTCAGCTTCTTGACCAACGCGCGCAGCTCCTCCGCGCTGACGGGCTCACCCTGTTCATCGGCGGGCGCTGCCAACGACTTCATCAGCTTCGAGTCCGCGAGCTGCGCGGCCACGGTCTCTTCCTTGAGGGCCCACGCGGGCAACGGCGGTGCAGCCGAGAGACACAGACTCAGCACGAGCGCATTCATTGCTCACTACTCGAAATCGCACGCGAAAAGCGGACACGCTGTCAGGCGTAGGTCATCACCAGATGCATCACGCACTCGGAACCCGTGAGGTTCACGTACGAGTGCGGAACATCTGCACCGAACACAATCGCGTCGCCTTCGTTGAGCTCGTGGCGCGCGCCAGCGATCTCCAGCACCAGTTGGCCCCTGGTGACGACCAGGTTCTCTTTGGTGCCCGGCTGATGCGCTTCAGCGTCATCACGCGCATGCGCTGCCAGCCACAGTTCGTAGAACTCGACCTTCTCTGAATCACCGAAGGGGAACAGCGCGCGCGATGAAAACCGTTCATCAGCGCTCACCAGCCGCTTCGCGTTCGCCTTGCGCAGAATCGTCGTGGCCGTGGTCCGCGGCGCCGACAGCAACTGCGCGAACGGCACATCGAACGCGCGCGCGATGCGCCACACGACGTTCACGCCGGGAGTGTGCGTGCCCAACTCAATTTGACCCAGCAGCGTGCGGCTCAGGCCCGACAGCTTCGCCATCGCGTCGAGCGACAACCCGCGCGCATCACGCAGCGCACGCAGGTTCTTGCCGATGATCGCATCCAACTCCGGCATCGGCGCTTCGACTTCGAGCTCCTCGACCGTCGGCGGAGGCGCGGAAGGCGAGGGCGGCCGCAGCGGATACGCGATCGGCAAACCGGCCGCCGCCCACGCTTCGGTTCCACCATCGAGGCTCGACACGTCGGTGAAGCCCAACTGCTCCGCCAACTCCGCGGCCTTCTGACTGCGCCCGCCCTTCGCGCACACGAAGAGCAGGTGATCACGCGTCAGGTGCAGCTTCGGTTCGACACGCAACTGATCGAGCGGCACCAACTTCGCGCCCGGCACGTGACCCGCCGCGAACTCGTTGGGGTTGCGAACGTCGATCAACTCCACGGCGCCCTGTGCGAGCAGCGCCTGGGCTTCTTGCGGCGTGACGAACTTCATGTGCGTCAGACTCCCTGAATGTGTTTCAGCGCGTCGACGAGGATGTCGATGTCTTCGTGCGTGTTGTACGGCGCGAGCGACGCGCGCACCGTGGCTTCCAACCCGAAGCGACGGAGAATCGGCTGCGCGCAGTGATGCCCGCTGCGCACCGCGACGCCGTACTTGTCGAGTTTGGCGCTCATCTCTTCGGTCTTCTGACCTTCGAGCGTGAACGACAACACCCCGGCCTTGGTCGGCGCGGTGCCGTACAGCTTCAGCCCCGGCACCTCGTGCAGACGTTCGGTCGCGTACTCGAGCAGCGCGTGTTCGTAGCTCGCGATGTTCTCGAGGCCCACGCGCGTGACCCAATCGAGCGCCGCGCCCATGCCGACCGCGTCGGCGATGTTGCCCGTGCCCGCTTCGAACCGCGCAGGCGCCGGGTGGAACACCGTCTTCTCGAACGTCACGTCGGCGATCATGTTGCCGCCGCCCTGCCAGGGCGGCATCGCGTTGAGCAGCTCTTCCTTGCCGTAGAGCGCTCCGATGCCGGTGGGCCCGAAGATCTTGTGGCCGCTGAACACGAAGAAGTCGGGGTTCAACGTCTTCATGTCGACGCGCAGATGCGAGACGCCCTGCGCGCCGTCGAGCAGCACCTTCGCGCCCTGCGCGTGCGCCATTTCGATCATCGGCTGCGCGGGCGTGATGGTGCCGAGCGCGTTCGAGACCAGCGTGAACGACACGAGCCTCGTGCGCTGCGTGAGCAGCTTCTTGTACTCGTCGAGGAGGATCTGCCCGGTGTCGTCGACCGGAGCCACGCGCAGCTTCGCGCCCGTCACCGCGCACAACTGCTGCCAGGGCACGATGTTCGCGTGATGTTCGAGGTGCGAGATGAGGATCTCGTCGCCTTCCTTCACGTTCGCGACGCCCCACGACTTCGCCACCAGATTGATGGCCTCCGTGGTGCCGCGCGCGAAGACGATCTCCTTCATCGAACCGGCGTTGATGAAGCGACGAACGCTCTCACGCGCGCCTTCGTACGCGTCGGTCGAACGCGCCGCGAGCGTGTGCGCCGCGCGGTGGATGTTGGAGTTCTCCGTCTCGTAGAACTTCTTGAGACGATCGATCACCGCGCGCGGCTTCTGCGTGGTCGCTGCGTTGTCGAGCCACACCAACTGCTTGCCGTTCACCCGCTGCTCGAGAATCGGGAACTCGCGCTTGATGAAGTTCGCGTCGAACCCGCTGCGCTTCTCTTCACGCAACGGTCCAACCGGCTGCTCCAGGGTGAGCGAGCTGTCGCTGGTAGGAAATGCAGACGAACTCTCCTGCACTCCCCCTCTCCCGATTTCGGGAGACGGTTGAGGTGAGGGCCGAACATCCTGACTCGGAACGCTCGCCTGCGTCGGCTCCCGCGGAGCCTCCGGCGCATCGATCAACGGAATCGTGAACAACGGCTCCGGCACGAGCGCGCCCGCGAACGACGGCGTCACCTGAAACGGCGACGGCCCCGCGCTCGTCGGCAACGTCTGCGGCAACACTTCACCGCTCGCGCTCACGGGGTTCATCGGCACATTCGGCACGCCGAGAAACTCGTTGCCCAGCTTCTGCAGCAACACGGCGAGCGAGTTCGGGTCGAACTCCGGCAACGTCGGTTGCGTCGGCGAACGCAGCGCAGCCCCGGAGGCGCCCGGAGAAGGCGCCTGCGCGGGGAGGCCCGGAGCGTGCGTCGTCACCGGCGCGTTGCCCGCTGGGATGCGCGCTTCTTGCGGCAGCTCCAGCGAGTTCGGATCACGGGTAGTCATAGAAGTGGTCCACGGTCACGCCCTGGAGCACACCCACCGCGTCGTGCGTCAACGTCGCGACCGAGCAGTACAGCGACAAGAGGTACTGCGCCGCGCCGGCCTGGTTGATGCCCATCATGCGCACCGAGAGGCTGGGGCTGACTTCGCCGGGCAGCCCGGGCTGGAAGAGGCCGATGACGCCGCGCTTGCGCTCGCCCGTGCGGATCAGGAGCAGGTCGCTCTTGTTGCCCTTGATGGCGATCTTGTCGGTCGGCACCAGCGGCAGGCCGCGCCACGTGAGGAACGGCTGACCGAACAGGTTCACCGTCGGAGGCGGCACACCACGGCGGGTGCACTCCCGGCCGAACGCCGCGATGGTCTTCGGGTGCGCGAGGAAGAACGACGGTTCTTTCCACACGAGCGAGATCAGCGAGTCGAGATCGTCAGGCGTCGGCGGGCCCTTGCGCGGCGTCAGGCGGAAATCAGGGTCAGCGTTGTTCAGCAGGCCGTAGCTGCGGTTGTTGAGAATCTCGTGTTCCTGTTTCTCTTTCAGCTTCTCGACGGTGAGCGAGAGCTGCTCCTTCACCTGATCGTACGGCGAGCGGAAGAGATCGCTGACGCGCGTGTCGACCTCGATGGTCGTCGTCACGCTCGAGAGCACGTACTCGCGCGGCTGCTCGTCGTAGTTGCTGAACGCGCGCGGCAGTTCTTCACCGGGAGCCGGGCTGCACTTCACGCCGAACTCGTCGTCCTTCGCCTGGTTGACGCGGTACACGCCGGCTTCGACGGGCGTCCACGGGAGCATCTGCGTCAGCCAGCGCGGCGTCGAGCCGACCCACTGCGGGGGCGTCTTCGTGGTGTTCGAAAGTTGGCGCGCGGCTTTTTCGCCGATGGTCTTCAGTTGGTCAGCCATGGTGTCTCCGGAAAGCGGGGTGCGGGTGGACATAGGCAAACGGCGAGAGGCTTGAAAGCAACTTCCCGATTACGGCTCGGCGAGTGCGGGTTTGAGCTGTTCGTCGGTGATTCGGCCGCTCTCGTGGAGCCTGTTCAGGAGGTAGTTGCGACGGCGTTTCAAGCGCTCGGGGCTCGGCATCGACGAGAAGGAGTTCAACGACGCCAGCGTCGCGATTTCGGCGTCGAGCGGTTTGTGAAAGTGCACGCGACTCGCAGCCCATGTCCCCGATGCGCCGACGAACCGCAGGGTCTCGGGGAGTTGCTGCTTCATTCTCAACCTCGCTCATGTGGCGTGAGAACCACACGGTCATCGCGCCACGATCGAGGTGTCTCTGGAGTGCGTGCACGTCGTCGCGCATGAAACGCCACGCGAAGTGGCTCGCCGCGTAGGCGCCCGGCGTGCGCTTCAGTCGGAAGTAGTTGCCCGCCCAGAGTCGCGTGACTTCCGAACCCGGTGTTTCTCCGATGGCGATCCACAGCGCGTCTTGCAGGAGCTCCGATGACGGCTCCGCGGGGCGAAGCGCGTGATCGAGGCCGTGAAGTTCGTATTGGTACAGCGCTTCGAAGGCGAAAATCGGTGAGAGCAGCAGCAATACCGCGATGGCGAGCATGAGGCGTTTCACGCCGCGCCGGTGTGCATCGTTCATGCCGGTTACGCGTGGTAAGCGCGCCACATGGTGAAGCGACTTCTGGTGTTGCTGTTCATCTCCGCGTGCGGCGGGCCGGCGAGCGAGTTCGACGGAGGGTCGATCATCGATGACGGTGGGCTGGTTGCTCCCGACGCTGGCGAATGGGATTCCGGAGTTGAAGACAGCGGTGTGATCGATTCAGGCGTCGTCGACGCGGGACTCGTTGGTCGCATCGCGTACACGAGTGATCGCAAGCACTCGCCGATGAACTCCGAAGTCGTCGCGCATCTGCAGGCGATCGCTGCGCTGAATTCTCGTGACGCGAACGTGCTCTCGAAGGTCGGCGACTCGAACACGGTGAACGTCGGCTACCTGCAGTGCTTCGCGGGTTCGAACATCGAGCTCGACGGGCGCGTGGCGCTCGATGCAGGGCTCGCGCATTTCCGTGCGGGCGTCGTCGATGGAGGCAGCGCGTTCACGCGCACCAGTCTCGCCGCGACCATCGGCTGGAGTGCGCAGTCGGCGGTCGCGGGCGATCCATCTCCGCTGCAGAACGAGGTCGATGCGGCGAACCCGCGCTACGCGACGGTGATGTTCGGCACCAACGACGTCGGGTTCATGAACCTCGATTTGTACGGCCGCAGCATGGTGACCATCATCGACACGCTCTCGATGGAAGGCGTGGTGCCGATCATCACGTCGGTGCCTCCACGCGATGACGACGCGACCGCGAATACGTGGGTGCCTCGCTACAATCTGCTCGCGCGCGCGATCGCGCAGACGCGGAAGATCCCGTTCCTCGATCTGCATCGTGAATTGCTGAACGTGCCCGCGCATGGCCTGAGCGGAGATGGCATTCACCTGAGCAGCTACTCGACGACGGCGGGCGTGAGACCGTGTGTGTTGAACGCCGCCGGCCTCGACTTCGGGCAGAACGTTCGCAACCTCGCGACGCTCGAAGCGCTCGATCAAACCTGGCGCGCGGTTGAGTTCGGCACCGTCACTGACCCGACGACCACGCGCATTCTCGGGAGCGGATTGCCGAATGACGAAGTCGTGATCGATTCACTCCCGTTCGTCGATGGCCGCGACACGCGCGTCGATGGCGCGGCGAACATCGCGAGCTACCCCGGTTGCACGACGACCAACGAGAGCGGCCGTGAAGTGCTCTACAAATTCACGCTCACGCAGCAGACGAACCTGCGCGCGTTCGTGGTGTCGCTCGGCGGCAGCGACATCGACCTTCATCTGCTCAGCGCGCCGAACGGCACCGACTGCATCGCGCGCAACGACAAGGTGATCGCGCAGACGCTGCAAGCCGGCACGTACTGGCTCTCACTCGACACGTACGAATCGTCGACGGCGGTGCTCCCCGGCGAATATCTGCTCGTGGTGATGGCCGAATGAGGCGCGCGTTCGTCGTCGGGTTGTTCGTCAGCGCATGTGGAGTTCCCTCGGAGAATCCGGATTCCGGTGTGCACTTCGTCGATGACGGAGGGCTCTACGCACCGTTCGACGGCGGACTGGAAGGACGCCTGGCGTATCCCGTCGGTGCGCGCCACTCGCCGATGAATGAGGAAGTCGTCGCGCATCTGCAGGCGATCGCGGCGATGAACTCGGGGCGCGCGGCCGATGTCGTTTCGAAGATCGGCGCGTCGAACACCGTGAGCGCGGGGTACCTCCAGTGCTTCGCCGGTTCGAACATCGACTTCGATGGCCGCACTGAGCTCGACGCCGGGCTCGCGTTCTTTCGCGACGGTACGGTCGATGGCGGGAGCGCGTTCACGCGCGTGAGTCTCTCGGCGACCATCGGTTGGGCGGCGCAGCAATCGCTCACCGGCGATCCGACTCCATTGCAGCAGGAGGTCGATGCCGCGAACCCGCGCTACGCGACCGTGATGTTCGGCACCAACGACGTCGGGTACATGAACCCCGATCTCTACGGGCGCAGCCTCGTCACCATCGTCGACACGTTGTCGATGCAGGGCGTGATTCCGATCTTCACGACGGTGCCGCCGCGCGATGACGACGCTGACGCGAATACGTGGGTGCCTCGCTACAACCTGATTTCGCGCGCCGTCGCGCAGTCGCGGAAGATCCCGTTCATCGACCTCCATCGCGAACTGCTGACGCTCCCGGCGCATGGGCTCGGGCCCGATGGCATTCATCTCGCCTCATATTCAGGCGGCGCGTGCCAGTTCACGCCGGCCGGTCTCGAGTTCGGTCACAACCTGCGAAACCTCGCGACGCTCGAAGCGCTCGATCGCACCCGACGCGCGGTGGAATCGGGAGCAACTCCGGATTCGTCGACCTGGCGCATTCTCGGCTCGGGTCTACCGAACGAAGAGATCGCGATCGACGAGTTGCCGTTCGTCGACAGCCGCGACACGCGCATCGATGGCGCGGCGAACATCGCGAGCTACCCCGGCTGCACCAACACCAACGAGAGCGGCGCGGAGGTGCTCTACAAATTGAACCTCACGCACACGACGAATCTGCGCGCGTACGTGATCTCACTCGGCGACGCAGACATCGATCTTCATCTGCTCAGCGCGCCGAATGGCACCGACTGTCTCACGCGTAACGACAAGGTCATCGCGCAGACGCTGCAACCCGGCACGTATTGGCTCTCGCTCGATACGTATGAATCGTCGACTGCCGTGTTGCCCGGCGAGTATCTGCTCGTCGTCATGGCCGAATGAACGAGCCGCGGTAGTGGGTGCGAGTCGCACAAGGTGAGGCTGTCCACTGTAGAAGACATTGAATTTGCTTAGAAAAAAGTCCTCCCGCGCTTGAGAGGAGGGCTTCGCTGCGCGTACCATTTCCAAACCCGCTGAAATTGCGGCTGTGGGGCCCTGGCGATTCAGGGGATTGGTTTTCACCAATTTGGAGGTAGCGAAATGCGGAATATCGGGCCGGTTCTTCTGATGGGTTGTGTTGGTTTGTTCGCGTGCGGTGGTGGGTATGAAGGACCGTACGGCGGCGGCAGTGGAGGGAGTGGCGGCGGCGCTGGTTCGGAGGGCTGCACGTCGCAGAACTGCGCGGGCTGTTGTCTCAACAATGTCTGCCAGCCCGGGAGCACGGCCGCCGCTTGCGGCAAGAACGCAGCGACCTGCAGCGCCTGCGGCAGCGGGCAGATCTGCAAGGTCAATCAAACCTGCGGCGTTGATCCTGAGAGTGAGTGGGTCGTGCAGCCCGTGAGCGCAACGATTCGTTCGACGGGCAGCGACGGCTCCGCGTGGGATGCGCTCGGCGGCGCGCCCGACCCGTACTGCACGCTGTATTGCCCCGCGACCGCGACGTCGGCGACCTCATCAACTGCGTATCAAGACGATGTGTTCATGGTGACCTGGTCGACGGGTGGCTGCACGATGAAGGCGAAGGACCTGATGTCGATCGGGTTCAAACTCGGCGTCTATGACGACGACGTGTCGGACGACGACGTCGTCGCGTCGCCCGGTACGCTCATTCCGAGCGAAGCGGAGCTGCTCCTGGGCCGGATGACCGGCATCCACAATGACTCGACGCTGACGACGCTCACCGTCGAACTCAGGCGGCAGTAGGCCCTCAACGCGGCGGTCCGGTGTGGGAGGCTCATGGTAGAGACCTCTCGCATGGAGCCGCGCTGGGTACTGCCCGAGTCGATCGATGAGTCCGCACGAGAGATTGAGGCGGAGCTGAAGCTCCCGTCGGTCGTCGCGAAGGTGTTGGCCGCGCGCGGGTACAAGACGGCCGACGCCGCGACGAAGTTCCTGTCTGACGCGCTGACGGAGCTGCCTGACCCGTTCTTGATGAAGGGGTTGCCGGCGGCCGCCGCCAGAATTCTCACTGCCATCAACGAGCAGCAGAAGGTGACGCTCTACGGCGACTACGACGTCGACGGCGT
>JBEHYH010000046.1:0-21293 GCA_048498275.1 Myxococcota bacterium
TCCATTCGCATCGCAACCGTATGATTGACGCCGGCCGCAATCGCATTGACTCCCGACAACCCGATGACCTCTCGCGGCGCATATGCCGTATTCGCGAAGCCAATCCCCGATTGACCGGAGCCATTCGCGCCCCAGCACCACACGCGGCCCTGCGACGTGAGTACTGCTGAATGAAGACCGGTGGTCGCTATCGCGGTAACTCCCGAAGGAGCGCTATAGATGACGGTGGGAGACAATTGATTCGGGACGCCCATGCCGAGTTGACCGGCCGAATTGTCACCCCACCCCAGGACGTAACCGAATGAGTTGAGAGCCAGCGTGTGACGATTTCCCGCCGCGATCGCGACGACGTTCGCCAATCCGTAGATCTGGACCGGCCCATACCTCCGAGTCGTAGTGCCGAGGCCCAATTGCCCATAGTCACCGGCCCCCCATGTCCAAACGGTGCCATCAGACTTCAAGGCAACTGAATGTGAATAGCCCGCCGCGATCGCCACGACGCCGGTGAAGCTGCTGAGCATCACGGCATAGAGCGAATTCGCCTGAGTCGTACCGAGACCCAACTGGCTGGAAGCGTTGTTGCCCCAGGCCCACACGGTGCCATCGCTCTTGAGCGCCAACGAATGCGATTCGCCCGCCGCGATGGCGACGATGCCGGTGAGCCCGTACACCTGCTGGGGCGTGGGTTGGTTGTACGTCGAATAATTGCCCAACTGCCCGCTGGCGTTGGCGCCCCAGGCCCACACCGTGCCGTCGCTGCGCAGGGCCAGGGTGTGACTGACGCCGGCCGCCACCGCGGTCACGCCGGAAAGCCCGGAGACCTGGACCGGGGTTTCACGCTGCACCACGGTGCCATCGCCGAGTTGACCCGAGGTGTTGAGACCGCTCGCCCACACGGTGCCGTCCGCGTGCACGATGACGGTGTGGTACGCGCCCGCCGCGATCTTGGGCATGGCGCACGAAGCATCGGTGGTGCACGCAGCCAACGAAACGGGCTTCGTACCGACGGCCTCGCGCGACTGACTCGCTTCGAGCGCTTCAGGAGAACCCGTGCCACATGCAAACGCCCACGCGCAGAGCGCGACCACCACCACGCGATTCAGTCTCATTCGGGTGCGATCGGTAGCACGGCCTCGCGCCCATCGAAACCGAGCGAAGGTTGCCGACATAAGCCCACGTCTTCGCGTGTAGAGTGCCGCCGTCGTGGCCGCTGACAGTCCAGAACACACGGTAGTTCAGCACGTCGCGCCGGGCGAAGTACTCGACGGGCGCTTCCGCGTCGAGACGCGCATCGGTCAGGGCGCGATGGGCAGCGTGTTCCGTGGGAAAGACCTGCAGAACAACAAGGTCGTCGCGATCAAGATCCTCGCGCCGGAGCACTGCCGCAAGCCCAAGGTCGTCGCGCGCTTCGAACGTGAAGCCGAGAAGATGACGCAGCTCTCGCACCCCAACATCGTGCGCTTTCACGGGCACGGCCGGCGCGGTGTGCTGCCCTTCATCGCCATGGAGTTCCTCGAGGGGCTCACGCTCGCCGAGGTGCTCGAAAAACAACCCAATGGCCGCATCGGGCTGGCGGAGACGGTCACCATCGTCAAACAGATCGCCGCGGGGCTCTCGTTTCTGCACAGCCAGGGGCTCGTGCATCGCGACATCAAGCCGCAGAACGTGTTCCTGCAGGTCGGTGGGCGCGTCTGCATTCTCGACCTCGGCGTGGTGCGCGACCAGGCCAACCCCGGCCTCACCAAGCCCGGCGCGATGGTGGGCACGCCCTATTACATGTCGCCCGAGCAGATTCTGGGCGTCGAAGACATCGACCAGCGCACCGACGTCTACGCGCTCGCGGCGGTGACGTTCGAGCTGCTCACGGGGCGGCCTCCGTACCTCGGCAACAACAACTTCGAGGTGCTCTACGGGCACAAGAACACGCCGCCGCCCGACGCGTCGGAGCTGGTGCCCGAAGTGCCCACCGGCGTTTCAGATGTGATCATTCACGGCCTCACCAAGCGCCGCGACGATCGCATCGTCGACGTGCTGCAGTTCATCGCCGACCTCGACGCGCAGGCCGGGGTGAAGAAGGTCGACCTCGGCAAGGCGTTCGATGTCACGCATCATGAACGCACGCGCGTCACCCGTTCGACGAAGGCTGAAGCGAAGCCGCCGCCGCCCATCGAGAACATGGCCATCGCGTCGAACAGCGACGTGCATTCGGCGGGCGACGAAGAACATAAGACCGTGGTGCTGCAGATCGACCCCGAAGCGCAGCCGAAGAAACCGGCGCCGCCTCCGGAGTTCTCGGTGCAGCCCAAGCAGCCCAAGAACGCCGGCCAACTGCGGGTCGTGGTGACCGCCAAAGGCAAGGCCGAGCACGCGAACATCTTCGTCGCCGGCAAACCTCAAGGCACCTCTCCCACCACGCTGACCCTGTCGGCCGGGCCGGTTCAGGTGCGAGTCGAACTCAGTGGGTACCGCACCGTCGAGCGCTGGGCGGTGGTGGTCGCAGGCACGGCGACCAACCTCCGCGTGTTCCTCGAAAAGGCATAAAGCTACACGCAAAATCCAACACCGGCCGGATTCCGCGACACACGTCAGAGAGCCGGAATGCTCTCGAGTGGCGCCCAGAGTTCGCCGAACCAACTGCGCGCGAGCGTCGTCGCCGGCACCTCACGCCCGTCTGCGCGCGAGAAGTCGTCGACCAGCAGAAACCGGTGCGCGCCGGGTTGCTGGGTTCGCGCGAGCTCGAGCACTCCGAGGCAGGCGTCGAGCCCCGCGGCTTCATCGACCACCACGACGTCGACCTTCAACGCGGCGAGCAGCGAGGCGGCTTCATCGAGGTTGCGGGCGGCAAAGAACTCGGGGCGCGCATCACGAAAGACGCGACCGAGAGTTCGCGTGACCATCGGATCCGACTCCATGACCAGAACCTGCAACGGCATCGCAGGCGCGAACTCATGCGTGAGCCGTGCCAGTCAGTTGTCGAACTGCGTGAGATCGAAGCTGTCCCATTTCACGACGGCCCGGCCAGACAGCGCCCGGGTCGATTCGAAGCGTCGCAGGCCCGTCTGGAGCAGGGGCACTTCGCCCTTCGCGTCGACCACCGAGAGCCCGCCACCGGGCGCGAGATCGCGCGTGAACTCGAGAATCAGCACTCCTTTTTCGACGCGCGCTTTCGGCGCTTCAGGCCGCACCGACACCGGCACCGCGGCGAGCACCTGACCGTCGCCGTTGCGCACTTCGAGCGTGTGATGGCCGGCGGGGAGCGCCTTCGCTTCGGGAGCCAGCGTGTAGCCCTGCGGCGCGACGAACGTCGGCGTTTCTCCGGAGCGCAACGCGACGACCCCGGTGCCGTCGACGCCGCCTCCGAGCACCACCACGTCGACGGGGCGCGCGGGCGACGCGCGGCCCTGCAGCCCTTCCGCGTCGAACGCGATGACGCGCAGCAGGTACGTGCCGGGTGGCAGATTCTCGAGCTTCACAGACCGCGCCGAGGTCATCTCGCTCGCGATGAGGTCGAGGAAACGCGGCTCACGCGCCAACTGCACGCGGTAGCGCTCGGCGTTCTCCGCCGCCTTCCACGAGACCTCGAGCGCACCGAGCCCCGAGCGATCGGCGACCACGACGGCCGCGAGCGCTTCGAGCTCAGGCGGCTTCGGCAACGGCCGCGCGGGCAACGGAGGCGCGCCGCTGCGGACCACCGTGCCTTGATCGGGCCCGAGCTTCACCGCGACCTTCTGCGCCTCGACCACCACGTCGCCATCGAAGATCGACACCCGCCCGGTCTTCGCGCCGTCGACCGCGGTGACCCCGTCGGCCTTGATGGCGGTGACCGTGCCTCCACCCGGGAGCTCGACCGCGCGCGCGCCGCTCAAGGCGATGCGCACTTCGCCTTCGACGATGGCCGGGCCGCGCGTCACCTGCTGCGCGTTCGGCTCGCCGTAGATCACCACCAGCGCGTTCTCGTCGAGCAGCAACTGGCTCGAGTCACGCAACGTCAGCTCCGCGCCTGCGTGGCGCATGGTGTTCACTTCATTCAGGCGGAAGAGGCCCATGCCCAGGGTCGCGGGTTCCCATTCGGTCTTGCTGCGCGCGCGAACCGAGGGCTTCAAGAACGTCAAGGTCGCGTCGGGCTCGTTGGCCTGCGGCGAGCGCAGCCGCAACACCTGCCCCGCGACCAGCGTGTGCGGCGTGGGCCCGAGGTTGTTGTACTTGTGGAGCTCGTCGACCTTCGCCGCCGGCCCCCAGAAGCGCGCGGTGATCGACGTGCACGTATCGCCGGCCCGCACGGTGTACGTCTCGGGCCGTTCGACGGGAGCCGCGTCGGCACCCAGCAACAACATCAGAACCAACGCACTCATCGATTCACCTCGAACACGCGGATCGACTGCGTGCGGCCCCGCAATTGGCGCTCGCCCAACGGCACCACCGTGCGCGTGCCGGCCAGCGCCACCCGCGTCGCGTCGCTCAGCAGAATCTGCCCGGGCGCCGCCGCCGCCTCGAGCCGCGCGGCGACGTTCACCGCGTCACCGATGACGGTGTACTCGAGCCGCCGTTCGCTGCCGACGTTGCCCGCGACCACCAGGCCGGTGTTGAGGCCCATCGCGAGTTGCAGCGTCACGCCGTACTTCGCCTTCCAGCGGCGAGAACAGGCGTCGCTCCAGCGCGCGAGCGCTTCGGCCGCGGCCAGGGCCCGCGCGGCGTCGTCAGGCTTCTCTTCGGGCAGGCCCCACACCGCCATCACGCAGTCGCCGATGAACTTGTCGATGAAGCCGCCGTGCGCGTGGACGATCTCGGTCGCGAGCGTGAAGTACTCGTTCAACACCGCGACAATGCGCTCGGGCTCGAGATGTTCAGACATGTGGGTGAACCCCACGACGTCGGCGAACAACACCGTAATCAACCGCCGCTGACCACCGAGCTGCAGCTTCGTCGGGTCCGACACCACCTGCTCCACGACGTCGGCCGGCAGGTAGCGCGACAACGCCGCGCGCGCGCGCGTCTCCTGCAGCAGCTTCTCGATGTTCATTTCCAGCGAGACGCTCATCGAATCGATCGAACGGCCCAGCGCGCCGACCTCATCGGTGCGGGTGCTGACCTCGGGCTCGACGCGCGTCCATTCCCGGCGGGCGATGCGACGGGTCGCGCTCACCAGCGAACGCAGCGGCCGCACCAGCCAACGGCCGCCGAGCAGACCGACGCCCAGCGCCACGAGCGCGGTCGCGAACACCGTGACGGAGATGGCGATGATGAGCGCGTTCAAGCTCGCGTACGCGGTCGCGCGCGGCTCCTGCACGGCGACGGCCCAACCGAGCCGCGGGAGCGCGGTGACGGCCGCCAGCATCTCGCCCCGGTCGTCGGTGAAGTCGGTCACCACCGTCATCGGCTGACGGAAGTGCGCGTTGCCGGCGAACGCGTTGAACAGGGGGTGCGCTTCGAGCGACGCACCGGCCCTCGCGGGGTCGCTCGACAACACGAGCCGGTGTTCGTCGTCGATGACGAAGATGGCGTCGCGGTCGCGCAGCGGAGGCGTCTCGCCCAGCGCCGCGAGCTCCGCGCTCAACGGCTTCAAATCGAGCTCGGCGAGCAACCAGAAGCGCAGCGCCCCCGACGGCGTGCGCACCGGCACCGACAGCGGCAGCACCGGCCCGCTCCTGCGCTGCACCACGGCGCCCACGCGCAGGTCCTCACCCCGCATCGATTCAGCGAGCGTCTCCGGCCCGCTCTCCGACGCGCCGGTCAAACGAATCGAGCCGCGCCGCGCGCCCGTGGCGTCGAAGAGCGCGACGAACTGGCTCTTGCCCCACGCCTCCAGTTGGCCGGCGGCGACCTGTGACTGCAACTGCTCGTTCGACGCGTCGGCGTTACCGAGCGCAGACGCGATCGCCTCGAGCGCGGCGTCAGCGGCGTCGAGTTCGCGTTCGACCTCCGCGGCCGCCCGTTCAGCGAGCACGCGCTCGAAGTGCTGCGCGTCGACGGTGAGCGCGGCGCGGTTGCGCTCGATGGCCTGCCAGCCGAGCACGCCCATCGGCAACACTGACATCGCCACGAGAAGTAGCGAGAATCGACCGTAGAGAGAAAATCCCCCAGGGGCCTCGGGTTCGCTCACGCGGCATCACTCATAACAGACGCACTGCTAGACGCACTCTCACGCGCCATGGAACTCGCCGTTCCGCCGTACAACATCTTGCGACGCATCGCCGACGGGAGCTCGGGCACGGTCTACGAGGCCGAGCACCCGGGTCTGCAGCGACACGTCGCGCTCAAGGTGCTGCACGGTCACGTTCGCGACAACCCCGAAGCGGTCGCGCGCTTCGGTAACGAGGCCCGCGTGCTGGCGCGCATCGAACACCCCAACGCGGTGCGCGTGCACGACGTGAACCTCGAGGGCGACTTCGCGTACATCGCGATGGAGCTGGTCACCGGGGAGTCGCTCGACCAACGCATCACCCGGGCGGGGCCCTTCCCCTTCGACGACGTGTTCGAGATCGCGCAGCAGATCTTGAGCGTGCTGGAGGTCGCGCACGCGCAGAACATCATTCACCGCGATCTCAAGCCGGCGAACCTGATGCTCGACGCGACGCACGTGAAGCCCTTCGTGCGGGTGGTCGATTTCGGCATCGCGCAGCTGTTGCCTCCGGGCGGCATCTTGCGGTTGAGCGACGACGCGCAGCAGCTCGGCACCGCCGCGTTCATGTCGCCCGAGCAGGTGTCGGGTGAAGCGCTCGACGCGCGCAGCGACCTCTATTCCCTCGCGTGCGTGCTCTATGAACTGCTCACCGGCCGCCCGCCGTTCTTCTCGACGCAGACCGAACACGTGCTCTCGGCGCACCTGTTCCGCGAGCCGCCGACGCTCGCCGAGTCGGGCGTGAACAACGTGCCCAAGGCGTTCGAGAGCGTGCTGCGCCGCGCGCTGTCGAAGCCCCGCGACGCGCGCTTCTCGTCAGCCACCGAGATGAAGGCCGCGCTCGCCGCGACGCGCACCGAGGCCCACGCGCGCGACGTCGACTTCAAGACCGTCGCCCACGAATTCATCGCCGTGGAGGTCGACGCGCCCGCCGTGAAGCTGATGCTCGACGGCATCCCCCCGCAGCTCGACACCGCGCTCCGGGAGGCGTTGATGAGCGTCGGCGCCCGCGAAGCGCAAGAAGGTGAGACCGCCGGCATCGCGGTCGTCGCGGCGGCCACCAACGGGCTCGCGCTCGAACGCTGCGCCCAGGCGCACCGCGAAGACCCGCGCCGGCTCATCCTGGTGTGCGGAGGCGACGACGATCTCTCGTTCATCGCCGACGCCATCGGCCGGGGTGCGTTCGACTTCATCGCCACGCCCGTCGACCACGTCGACCTCGGCAAGCGTGCGGTGCGCGCCTTGCGCACCTTTCAAGACCGCGCCCGCTGACCGTTGCGCCGACGTTGCAGGTTGATGTTGCAACTCTCCCGAGTGGAGCAAGATGCAACACCTCAACAAGGGGCGGACATGGCTAATCATATGGAATCAGGTGGAATCGGGGCTGGCGGTCTGTTTGCAAAACAACACAACGTGCAACCGACGCTCGCGGGGATGGTGCCGACACAAGACCTGGAAGACATCGTCGCGCTCGCGACGGCGTTGGCTCCGGGTGCGCGTGTCGGGTTGGTGAGTACGAACGAAGGGGGTTGGTCACTCGTCGCAGGGGCGCTGCCAGAGGGGGGGGCGCCCGTGGTCGAGAGCTCGCTGAAGTCGCAGGAGGCGATTCACAAGAACAGCGTCACCTGGCTCCCGGTGTTGGACATCAACTCCACGGTGCTGGGCGGCCTGCTGGTGAGCGGCACGAAGTTGGACGCGAAGCGCGAGGAGGATCTCAAGCGCCTCGCCCGGCACACGTCGAACCAGTTGGTGCTGCGCCGGGCCGCGAGCAACACGCTCTCGGAGCTGCGTCGCGCCGATCGTCTGGCCATGGTGGGCAAGCTGGCGGCGGGCATCGCGCACGAGCTGGGCACACCGCTTTCCATCGTCGGGGGGCGCGCGCGGCAGATCGCTTCGGGCACGTTGACCACCGATCAGGTCGCGCCGACGGCGAAGACCATCGCTGAACAGGCCGATCGCATGGCGGCGATCATTCGCCAACTGCTCGACTTCGCGCGCCGTCGCGAGCCGCGCATGGGGCGCTTCGACATCCGCACGTTGGTGCGTCAGGCCGTCGGGCTGCTCGAGCCCGTCGCCTCGAAGAAGGGCGTGAAGCTCGCCGCGCCCGGCCTCGAAGAAGCGCAGGTCGTGGAGTTCGACGGCAGCCAGATGATGCAGGTGATGATCAACCTCATCTCCAACGCGTTGCACGCGACGCCCGTCGGAGGCGCGGTGACGTTGTCGCTGACCCGGGCCACGCAGCCTCCCGAGGAGACGGGCCTCGAGACGCGGAACTACGTCGGCGTGGTGGTGCGGGACACGGGCTCCGGCATCGCCGACGAGCAGCGCAAACGCATCTTCGAACCTTTTTTCACGACCAAGGACACCGGCGAAGGCACGGGCCTCGGTCTTTCAGTCGCACAGGGCATCGTGCGCGATCACCGTGGTTGGATCTCAGTGGAGAGCGAACTTGGAAAAGGCAGCCAATTCTACATCTACCTCCCAGCGTGAGCGCCCTCGGGTGCTGCTGGTCGATGACGACCCGAACATGTGCGAGATGCTCGCGCACGACCTCGAGACGCGCGGCTACAGCGTCGAGTGGGTGACCTCGGCGCGGAAGGCCCTGGCCAAGTTCGACGGCACCGAGAACTTCGCGGCCGTGGTGAGCGACCTCAACATCGGCGACGAGAGCGGTCTCGAGCTGTGCCGGGAGCTGGTGGCGCACGACCAGAACCTGCCCGTCATCCTCATCACCGGGTTCGGCAGCATCGAAGCGGCGGTGCGCGCGATCCGTCTGGGCGCGTACGACTTCATCACCAAGCCCTTCGAGTTCGACACGCTGTCGTTGACGCTCGAGCGCGCGATCAAGCATCGCTCGCTGCAGTTGGAGGTCGGCCGGCTCAAGAAGCAGTTGGCCGAAGGGCCTCCGCGCTTCGCCGAACTGCTCGGCAAGAGCCCACCGATGCGCGAGCTGTTCCGCGTGCTGCACCGCGTTTCAGACACCACGACCACGGCGCTCATCACCGGCGAGAGCGGCGTGGGCAAGGAGCTCGTCGCGCGCGCGTTGCATCAGGAGAGCCGCCGCAAGGACGCGCCCTTCGTCGCGGTGAACTGCGGCGCGCTGCCGGAGACGCTGCTGGAGAGCGAGCTGTTCGGGCACATGAAGGGGGCGTTCACCGACGCGCGGAGTGATCGCGCGGGCGTGTTCCGCGAAGCCGGCGGCGGCACCTTGTTCCTCGACGAGATCGGCGAGTTGCCGGTGGCGCTGCAACCGAAGCTGCTGCGCGTGCTGCAGGAGCGCACCGTTCGCCCGCTCGGAGGGAACAAGGAGATCCCCGTCGACGTGCGCATCGTGTGCGCGACCAACGTCGACCTCCGTGAAGCCGTGAAGCAGGGCAAGTTCCGCGAAGACCTCTATTACCGCCTCGACGTGGTGCACCTCGAGGTGCCGCCGCTCCGCGCCCGCGGTACCGACGTGCTGCTGCTCGCCGAGAGCTTCCTCGCGCGCCTGGCAGAACGTGAGAAGCGCCCCGCCCCGACGCTGAGCCCCGAGGTCGCGGAGCGCCTGCTGTCGTACGAATGGCCCGGCAACGTCCGCGAGCTCTACAACCTGCTGGAGCGGGTGATGGCGCTCGGCGCCGGCCCGGTGACGCACATGAGCGAGCTGCCCGAGCGCATGCGGCAGTCGACGCGCACGGTGACGCCTGACGCCGAAGAGCCATCGACGCTCATCCCCCTCGCGGAGGTCGAGAAGCGGTACATCTTGCGCGTGATGGCGGCGCTCAAGGGCAACAAGCGCCAGGCGGCTGAAACGCTCGGGCTCGACCGCAGCACGCTGTATCGCAAGCTGCAGATCTACGGGCCTGAAGCGATCGGCAAGTCGGCCTGAAAATCGGTCGCTGAAGGGCACTGCATGAATCGGGGGCGCGAACCGGGGCATCGGTCGCGCCCTTCTTCATGTCGATGGTAGATGAGCGATCGATGCGCTCTTCCCTCGCTCTGCTCTTGTTCTCGTCGCGGCTCGCGCTGGCGCACTTCATCCTCGAAGCACCGGCCGCGAAATACGAGCAGGGCGTGCTGGGTGACCCGCAGAAGATGCCGCCGTGTGGCGACAGCTCCGACGCGAAGGCGACCGATCAGGTCACCACCTTCGTCGCGGGGCAGACGGTCAACATCTCCCTCAACGAGACCGTCTTCCACCCCGGGCACTACCGGGTCTCGATCGGCGCCAACGGCCCGCAGGATCTCCCCGAGGAGCCGCCGGTCACCGCCGGTTCGACCGCGTGCGGGAGCGTGCCCATCGACCCGAACCCCGCCTTCCCCGTGCTGGCCGACGGAGCGCTGGTGCACACCTCCGCGTTCTCGGGGACGCAGAAGTTCACGGTGACGTTGCCGGCCGACCTGCGCTGCACCAACTGCACGCTGCAGGTGCTGGAGTTCATGTCGAACCACGGGCTCAACAACCCCGGCGGCTGTTTTTATCATCACTGCGCGACCATCAATGTCGTCGCGCCTGACGGCGGCGTGGTGCCTCCCGATGGCGTGCTCAATGGGCCGTCGAAGACCGGCTGCGGGTGTTCGAGCGCCGAGGCGGCGTTCTCTTTCTTCGCGTTGCTGCCGTTGTGGTTGCTGCGGCGCCGCGCCTCGCGCTGAGCGCGGGGTGTGAAGCACTCAGCGCTGCTGACTCGACAACAGCCGCCCAGAGCGATCGGTCAACACGGTGAGCGCGCCGGAATGGTCGCGAGACCCGCTGGTGTTCAACACCTCGAACTCGACGGTGGTGCGGAAGCCCACGACGCGCGGCGGAGTCGCGCTCGTGTCGGTCACCGACTCCAACGTACGCGACGTTTCACGGAAGGCGCCCGCCCCGAGAATTGAAGTGCCCACCGCCTTCTTGATGACGGGCTGGAGTTGCCGCGACACGACGTCGGCGTAGCGCTCAGCGGAGTCCCACGGCATCGCCGACGCGTCGATCACCGCGAGCGCGACGTGCTTGCCGTGAAGCACCTCTTCCACCTGAGCGGCCGCCTGACCACGCTCGACGGCGCTCAATTTTTCGACCTTCGGCCCATCGAGCTTCGTGATGCCGATGGCGGCGAGCTCCTTGACCATCGCGGCGCGGCCTGCGGGTGAGACCTGCGCGCGGTGAAAGACCTCCAACAACATCGCCTCGGCCGCCGGCTTCGCATTCGCCGGCTGCTGCCGGTACGCCGCGAGCATGTTGGTGAAGACGCCGCGGAAGGTCTTCTCGGCGTCGGCGCGTACCTTCTTCGCCACGGCGTCACGCTTGTCGGCGACCTGGTCGATCAACGCCAGTTGTGCGTTGCCGAATGCGTTCTGGAGAAACGCATCTGCCGAGAGCCAGTGCGTCTGCGCATCGGGCGTCATCACCCACGCGCGGTAGTCCGCGAGCGTCTTCTCCCGCAGCGCTCTGGCCGCCTGCGGCGAGAGCTCCGGGAGGTTCCGCGGGTCGAGACCGCGCTCTTGCGCGCGTTTCTGCGCGGCGTTCTTCCAGTCGAGCGTGTCGAGAAATTCAGTCTCTTCGCTCGGGAGCATCGGCCGCGAATAGAGCCGCTGAAACTCCGAATTCATGTCCTTCACGGCCTGGACTTCGCTCGACGTGCGGAAGGTCGCCCCCGCCGCGAGCTGGTGGCGAATCCACACGAGGGTCAGTTGTACCGAGAGCGCGTTGGCCGTCGCCTGATACTGCGCGTGCGCGGCTTCGCCCAACGACATCCCCCGGGTGTCGACGTACGCATCGCCCTCCTGCCCGTGAGGGACGAACCCCACCTGCCGCCCGTAGATCTGCTCGAGCACGTCGCGCTCGATGCCGCTGGGAGGCGCGACGGCCAGCGACCAATCAACCTTGCCGATGAAATCGAGCGCCGCCGCGAGCTGACTGCCGGGCCCCTGGGAGGGCGCGCTCAACGCTCCGAGCGACTGCCACAGCTTCGCGGTGTCGGCGGGCGAGATCTGAAGCAGCCCTCCGCCGAACTTCGGGTTCACACCGTCGAAGACCGTAGTGGGGTTGCGCGGAACAACCAGCGTCGACCGGCCGATGGGCTTGGGCATGGCACAGGTTCCTAAATGCCCAGCGGTGGCAACTCAACCTCACGACGGCAACACGCCCCCTCGGGTTTCGATCAACGAGCGACCGACGTGAATGCCGCCGACTCGACTATTTCTCGTGAAGCGACCGGACCGCCGCACTCGAGGGCCTCTCCTTGCGGCTTTCATTCAGTGCTTGCGCGCCGGCGTCTGGGCCGTTCACTTCGCGCTCGGCGAGAACCCAGGCGACGAGATACGCGTCGACTCCGCCGTCGCGGGCGGCACGGAAGTTCTCGAGCGCTGCACGTTTTTCTCCGCGGCGCCATTGAGCGAGCCCGAGCGCGTAGCGAGCGTCGTTGGTCCACGGTGACTCCTCGCGAACGGCTTCACGCAGCGGGCCTTCATCTCCGCTCACATCAGCGAGATTGATCGCGAGTGGAGCGAACGCTGGGTCGACTTCGAGCCCGCGTCGGTAGAGCGCTTCGGCTTTCTCTGGATCTACTTCGAGCGCGCCCAGATTGAGCCACGAGTCTCCGCTGAAGGAGTTCGCGCGTTCCGCGGCGAGCAGCTCGGGAGTCGCGCGGCCAATCGCGCGCGCGGCTCTCACTCGAATCGCGCGACGTGGGTCTTCGAGCATCGCGGCGCCGAGTTTCTGGCGCAGCTCGGATGGCATCAGTGGGAGCGCACTCACTGCTCCATAACGAAGCCAGTCGTCTTCGCTCGCGAGGTTTTGAACGATGGCTTGCTGCGCGGCGCGATCGAGTGGAGGTTCGAACAACGCCAACGCAGACGCGCGCTTGAAGCTCGATTCGTTCGCGTCGTGAATCACGGTGAGCAGCAGTTCATTCGCGCCTTCATTGCGCGCGAACGCTTCAGCGAACGCAGGCGCTGCACGCCCGGGGACGATGAACGCGTGATCGCGACGTTGGTCGCGCCCCAGGAACGTCTTCGTCGGCATGTGGCAATCGATGCACTGCGACTCTCCACGATGCGCGACGACGTCGAACACGTTTGACTGATGACACTGCGCGCACAACGCGTTGCCCTTCGCGCGCAACTCTCCGGAATGCGGTTCATGACAATGCGAACACCGCACGCCCGCGCGTTCCATCTTGCTCATCAAAAACGACGCTGACTCGAAGACCTCTTCACGCATCGCGCCGGTCGGCTCGAACGCTCCACGCGTCATCAGTTCGGGTTCGAACGCGTCGAGCAGTTCGCGCACCGGCGCTCCGTCATCGAGCAATGCACGTCTGCGCATGTGGCACTGCGCGCAATTCGTCGTCTGCGTGTCGGGGTGAACTTCGCGCGCGCGTGCGATCGCGCCGCCGTCGACGAACTCGAATGTGTTCTTTCGCGCGAGGTTCGCGAACTGATGCCCACCATCCGTCGCCACGTGACACGCATCGCAACTCACGTTGAGCGAACGCCACTTCATCGCGTTCACCTGAAACCCCGTCGCGTGACACGGAGCACAACTCCCGGCCCACGCGTACCGCGGCCCGCGCCAATCGCCCGCGCGCCCTTCGAGCGTCGACGGCACCGCTTCATTCGTGAGCAGATTCACCGGAGCGACGTGAAAGCCTCCGTCGATCATCATCACCGGCTGTTGCACGGGCTCGAACCCGATGACGAAGCCACCATCGACCGCGTGCTGCGCGTTCGCGTGATGCGACGACTTCCACGCATCGAATTCCGCGCGGTGACATTCGCCGCACTCTTTGCGCGCCGGGCCCTCCGGCTTCTTCGCGCATGAGAGCGCCAAGACGAACACGAGGTGGTACATCGCGCGCTTCGTCATGAAGCGTGCCCTCCTCGCCTCGTTGCTGTGTGCGTGCGCCACCACGGGAGGCGAGAAGTACCGCATTCACGTCGACGAGAAATCACTCGCGGCACGCGACGCGTATCTCGCAGCGCCGAAGGTCACGCCGAAGCAGAAGCTGAACATCGTGCTCATCGTCGCCGACGATCTCGGGCGCGCGGACACGTCGATGTACGAAGGCGGCCGCGTCGCGACACCGAACCTCGATCGCATCGCGAAGGAAGGCGTGCGCTACGGAGCCGGTTACGTCACCGCGGCGCTCTGTTCGCCTTCGCGCGCGAGCCTGCTCACCGGGCGCTACCAATCGCGTTTCGGCCACGAAGCGCAGCCGCACGATCGCTACGTGAGCTCAGGCGCCGAGTTCACCTTCGCGCGCATGTTCATGACGACCGAAGACTGGCGGCTGCTCGAACCGCGCAAACCCGACGACGAAGACATTCAGAAACAGGGCATTCCCAAATCTGAATTGCTGCTCCCGGAGCTGATGCAACGCGCGGGCTACGCGACGGGCATGTTCGGCAAATGGCATCTCGGGTGGAACCCCGACTTCCAACCGCAGCGTCGCGGCTTTCAGGAGTTCACCGGGTTCTACGAGGCGTATTCGCTCTACGCGTCGCCTCCGGAGCAGAAGGGAATCGTCAACCGGCACCTCCCGGAATTTTCAGATCGCTTCATCTGGGGCCGCGGGCGAACGGGAATCGCGGCGCTCGTTCGCAACGACAAGATCGTCGAAGAATCGCGCTACCTGCCCGACGTGTTCACCGACGAAGCCATCGACTTCATCGATCGTCATCAGTCGGAGCCGTTCTTTCTCTACCTGCCGTACCAGAACCCGCACACGCCGTTTCAGGCGAAGCAGGAAGACTACGACGCGTTCCCCGAGGAGAAGGACCCGAACCGGCGCATGTATCTCGCGTTGATCCGCTCGCTTGATCATTCCGTCGGCCGCGTGCTCGACGAACTGGACAAACGCGGACTCACTGAAAACACGCTGGTCATCTTCCTCAGCGACAACGGAGGCGCGCTGTACACGCACGCCACGACGAACGCGCCGTTTCAGGGCGGCAAGTTCACGTTCTTCGAAGGCGGCGTGCGCGTGCCGTTCGCGATGCGCTGGCCCGGGCAGATTCCCGCAGGCGCGAAGTTCGATGCGCCGGTGAGCTCGGTCGACATCGTGAAGACCATCGCTGAAGCGACCGGTCTGCCGCTGCCGCAAGACCGTGTGTACGACGGCGTCGATCTGCTCCCGTTCGTTCGTGGAGAAGCGAAAGGCGACCCGCATGACGCGTTGTATTGGCGCGCCGGGTACACGCGCGCGATTCGCGTCGGTTCGCTCAAGTTGCTGCGCGATGATCTCGCGAAGGCGAGCGCGCTGTTCGATGTCGTCAATGATCCCGGTGAGACGAAGGATCTTTCGAACGAGCGCCCCGATGATGTTGCGCGGCTCAATGCACAACTCGACTTATGGAATTCGCAGTGCGCGCAGCCGCTGTGGCCCGCGGTGATGGATTACAGATTCGTGGGCAATGACGGGCGCGCCTGGTGGTACCCGCTCTAAAACGCTTCGAGGAAGTTGAAGTACACGGCGTGCGAGTGCCGCCCGAACCCGACGTCGAGCCGCATCGTCACGCGCTGCAGAAGTTCGACGCGTAACCCGCCGCCCGCTGCGGGCAGCACCTTCGTGAAATCAGGCAACGGAGTCGGCGACATCGCGCCCACGCCTCCCCAGACCGCGAAGCCGAGATGCGACCACAGCAGCTTCTCGTCGACCGGCAGCATGAACCGATACTCGAGCACCGCGGTGAAACCGGTGCGATCGCGAAACTGGCCCCAGCGATACGCGCGCAGATCGAACGGCGTGCCGACCTGCGTGAGCTCCGACCAGGGTGCGTTGCCGAACGCGGTTCTGTATTTCACCTGCCACGTGAGCGTGCTCCCGCGCAGAAACAGGTTCACGTAGTGCCGGTAGTCGATGGCGAGCGTGTGAAAGAGCGTGTTCGCACCGAGCACCGGCGCGTACCCGGTCCACGTCGCGGACAGGAGCATGCCCTTCCACGCATTGATGGGAACGTCGCGCGAGTCGTACTGCACCGTGAGCCCGACGCCGGTGTTCACGATCGACGGGCCGAACGCCGCGAAGTCGGGGTCGCTCGCGACGCCCGGGCTGATGTTGCGGCCGACGCTCCCGGAGAACTGCAGCACCACGCCCGCGTACAACCTGCCGATGATGCGCTTGAGCAGCGTGGGGTCGACGTTCCACCACGTGCGCCGCAGATACGTGGTGTCTTTGCCGAGCGGCCGCGTGAAACCGTTGAGCATGCCGACGCCGAAGTAGTTGTCGGGTTGATCACGCACGTCGACGTTGGTGGTGATGCGTGTGTCGTCGTTGTTCAGAAACGTGTTGAGGCGCGCCTGGAGAATGAAGGCGCCGAGCGTCGAGCCGCCGGCGATGAGCGTGAGCGACGAACGCGGCAGCGTCGGCACCTCGACATCACCGTTCCACGACATCGCTCCGCCGCCGGCGATGAGAAAGCCGAGCTCCGGTGTGTACGCGGGCGCGCCGACCGGCAGCAGCTTCACGTCACTCTGCGCGAGCGCCGGAGGTGCGACCAGACACATCAGCACGACCAGTGAGCGGAGCATTGACGGGGGCAGCCACTTATCGCGGCGGCGCTCGCTTGCACCATGGTCGCCGGCGAGCGACAAGCGCCGCATGAAGCAGCTTCAAACGAAGACGTGGTTCGTGGCGGCGATGTTGGCGATGGCGGCGAGTGCCCAGACGACAGACCCGGCGGGTGGCGGTCAACCCTTGTCCATCGCGCAGCCGTCGCTGGCAGTCACGCAGTCGCTCTCGGTCGCGGGCTCCTTCCCCAGCTACAGCAGTGCCGATGATGCGGCCCTCGCCATCGTGCACACCTTCGGGGGTACCTACGGGCCGAATGGCGCGCCGCTCTGCGATGGGCGCACGTACGCGCTGCAGCAGAACATCGCGCTCTTTTCGCTCCTCGGCACGTCTTACGGAGGTAACGGCACGACGAACTTCGCGCTCCCCGACCTCCGGGGGCGCTTCATGGCGGGTTCCGGCACCGGCCCCGGGCTCACCTCGCGCTCCGTCGGTGAAGGCTTCGGTCAGCAAGACACGTGGCTCGATTTCACAACCATGCCTGTGCATCAGCACCCGCTCGCCGATGGAGGCGTGACCGAAGCAGCGGGCGGTACCCAGCAGCTCGAGCTGCACGCGCCGACGCTCACGCTGACGCCGATGATCGCGGTCGAAGGCATCTTCCCGAGCCAGGGTGGCAGCACGCCGCTCACGTTCATCGGAGAGATCCGCTGGTTCGCCGGCAACTTCGTGCCCGAAAACTGGGTGCCGTGTGATGGCCGGCTGCTCGACATCTCGACGTATTCCGCTGCGTACGCGCTCCTGGGCACGACTTTCGGCGGCGATGGCCAATCGACGTTCGGTGTTCCCGATCTCCGTGGCCGCGTCGCGGTGGGCACGGGGCAAGGGCCGGGCCTCGCGAACGTCACGCTCGGGCAGACCTGGGGTTCACCGTACGTCACGCTGACCAGCGCGCAGCTCTCCACGCACCTGCATGGCATCAACGGCGAGGCGCCGACCGCTACGACGGGTTTGAGTCAGCCGTTCGCCACGCAACAGCCGTCGTTGGGCATCACGTGGCTCATCGCGCTCAACGGCATCTTCCCGTCTCAGACTGGCGGCGGCGGTTTCAATGCGAACACACCCTTCGTCGGAGAGATCATCGGTTTCGCAGCGGACTTCGCGCCGGGGGGCTGGGCGACCGCCTCGGGCCAGCTGCTGCCGATTCAAACCAATCAGGCGCTCTTCGCGCTGCTGGGCACGAGCTACGGAGGGAACGGTACGAACAACTTCGCGCTGCCTGATCTCCGCGGGCGCACGCCGATGGGCTCCGACACCGGCAACGGCATCTACCCGGGAAACATCAATGGCTCGGAGTCGCACGTGATGACGATTTCAGAACTGCCGTCGCACGTGCACTCGTACACGCCGGCTCCGGTGTTCGACGCGGGCTCGCCAGATGCCGGCGTCGTGGACGCGGGTGCCATCGATGCAGGTGTCGCGGATGCAGGCGAAGTCGCCGACGCAGGCGAAGTCGTCGACGCGGGCGAAGTCGTCGATGCGGGCGAAGTCGTCGACGCGGGCGAAGTCGTCGATGCGGGCGAAGTCGTCGATGCTGGCGAAGTCGTCGATGCAGGCGAAGCCGTCGATGCCGGTGAAGCCGTCGATGCAGGCGAAGCCGTCGACGCGGGCGAAGCCGTCGACGCAGGTGAAACCATCGACGCAGGTGAAACCATCGACGCAGGCATGACCACCGATGCTGGAATGCTCGCAGACGCCGGAGTGACCACCGACGCCGGTGTGCAACCCGACGGAGGCACCGACACGCCGGAGCCCACGATGGGCTGCGGCTGCTCGTCTGACGGCGCGACGGCGAACTTCCTCGGCGCGGTGCTCGTACTGCTCGCGCGCCTGCGCCGCCGGCCCTCCCGTCGGAGCATGGGCCACGACGCGTGAGCCCCGCGCTGCAGTTGCTCAACGTCACCAAGCGCTTCGGCGAGAAGATCGCCGTCGACGACCTCACGTTGACCATCGAGCCCGGGAGCTTCGTCGGCCTGCTCGGTCGAAACGGCGCGGGCAAGTCGACGACGTTGAAGATGGCGACGTCACTCATCGAGCCGACATCGGGCACCATCAACGTGCTCGGGCTCGACCTCCGCGCGCATTCGCTCGAAGCGCGCCGGCACATCGGCGTGATGCCCGAAGACATGGCGCTGCTCGAGTTGCTCACCGGGCCGCAATACCTGCGCTTCGTGGGCCGCATGTACGGGCTCGAAGACGCGGCGATCGATCGACGCGCGCTCGAGCTGTTCGACACGCTCGACCTCAAGCCCGGGCCGCGCACGCTGGTGTCTGACTATTCGTTCGGCATGAAGAAGAAGTTGGCGCTGTGCGCGGCGCTCCTGCACGGCCCGCGGCTGCTGTTTCTCGACGAGCCGTTCGAGGGCATCGACGCGGTCACCAATCGCACCATCAAGGACATCCTCCTCCGGCTGCAGCAGCGCGGCGTGACGCTCGTGCTGACGAGCCACATTCTCGAAGTCGTCGAGAAGCTGTGCCCACAGATCGCGATCATCGACGAAGGCAAGCTCAAGGGCTTCGGCACGCTGTCTGAACTCAGCGCCGGCGCGACGTCGCTCGAAGCGTTGTTCGTGTCGCTGGTCGGTGGAACTCCGCGCGGGGCGCTCTCGTGGCTGTGACGCCGTTCCGCGCGCTCGCCGTCGCGCATCTGCAGAGCACGTGGAATCGGATGCGCCGCCAGCTCGGCGCGCGGGGTGCCTGGGCCTTCGTGCTGCTGATGCTGGTGCTGGCGTGCACGGTCATCTTGCCGGTGCTGCTCGGGCTCGGTGCGCTCGGCTACCTGCTGGGCGCGTCACTCGACGAGCCGGAGCTCACGCGCTGGTTGCCGTTCATCGCGGTGTTGCTGACTTCATTTCCCATTGTGGGCGGGTTTCTCGGCGGGCTCGCGGGCGGCACGCGCCAACTCCCGTGGGAGACGCTGCGCGCTTTCCCCGTTCGCGCTCGCACGCTCTTCGCCGGCGAGCTCTTCGCGGGCGCGGCGGAGCCGATCACCATCGTCGAGTTGATGGGTCTGTTGTTGATGTGCCTCGGCGCGAGCATCGGCGCGCCGCGTGGCACCCTGCTCTTTCTCACGCTCTTCATCACGCACGCGCTCGGGCTGCTCTCGATGCAGCAGCTCGTCGGCAGCTTCACGCAGCGGCTGGCGAAACGGTTCCGCGCGCTGCTGATCTTCCTCCCGTTCGCCGGCGGCGCGTTGAGCTGGGCGGGCCCACGCATCGCCGAGAGCGCGCGAGCGGGTTCATTCGATGTCTGGCTGGCGCGCATCGAACGCTTCACGCGGTGGCTCCCCGCGCGGCTGTTGTTGGACAACGCGCGTGGCGGCGGCGCTGCCGGGGCGCTCGCGGCGGCGATGACCGCCATCGCGATGGTCGGAGGCCTCACGCTGCTCGCGTTCATTCTCGTCTCGCGTGAACGCGACGCCGAGCAACTCGAGTCAGGCGGCCGCGCCGCGCGCTTGTGGTCTTTCGAGTCGCACACCGTGGGCATCGCGCGCCTCCAGTTCCGCACGCTCGCGGGCAGCATGCCGGGCCGCTACGCGTTCTTGATGCCGCTGCTGACGCTGGTGCTGATCCGCGGGCCGCTGGCGATGATCTTCACCGGCAAGGCGTGGACCGCGCAGGTCGCCTTCGCGTACGCGTCGCTCGCGGGCACCAACCTGCTCTTCAATCAGTTCGGTCTCGATCGCCACGGCGTGAAGGTGCTGCTGTTGCTCCCCATCGAGCCGCTCGCGATGTTGCGCGGCAAGCTCATCGGCTTCGCGGGCTGGCAGTCATTGCAGGCCGCGTTTCTCACCGTGTTGCTGCTCGCGAGCGGCCGCAACGACCCGATGGATCTGCTCGCCGGTATCGCGCTCTACGTCTGCGTGTTCCTCGTCTTCGCGATGGTCGGCCAGTTCGCGAGCATCTGGCAGCCGCGGCCGTTGCAGCGCGCGGGCTTGCGTTCGAATCAACCGTCGCTGCTGGTCGTGCTGCTGACGTTGAGCACGCTGATGGGCACCGGCCTCGTGTTGTTCGGCCTTCGCGCCGCGGTGACGCACTTCGCGCCCGGCTGGGAGCTCGCGGCGTTCGCGCTCTTCGCATCTGTTCTGCTCGTCGCGCTCTTCCCGGTGACGGTGTTGAACGCGGCGTTTCTCACTCGCAACCGGGAACAGCTCGTCGAGACGCTGGGCGCGAGCGGCTGACATCGCTACGGTGCGCGCGTGACGAAGAAGCGACTCCTCACGGCTGATGATGTCGACGCTGAAGCGAAGAAAGGCACGAAGGTGCTCTTCGCTCCGCGCGCCGAGGTGAACGTCACGCCCGCCGCGTGGTCACGCGCGCACGAGCTCGAGCTCACCATCGATCAAGACGCCGCCGGAGCCGCTGGCGTGAAGGTGGTGCGCGGTTCGCAAGTGCAACTCGAGCGCTTCGCCGCGGCCGGCGCCGGTAAGAACGTGCAGCTCAAAGACGTCGTCACCGCCGCCGACCGTTCGCCGATGAGCGCGGGGTTCATGGCGTGGAGCGCGGCCGATTCGTTCGCGTGGGAGCTGACCTACGACGAGGTCGACTACGTGCTCGAAGGCGAGCTGCACGTGACCATCGACGGGAAGGTCGTCGAGGCGAAGGCCGGCGACGTCGTCTTCATTCCCAAAGGCAGCAAGATCA
>JBEHYH010000047.1:0-21098 GCA_048498275.1 Myxococcota bacterium
GGGGACGGCCTTTGTCTGTCCTCGCCCCCCACCGACTGGAAGAGCACGTTCGAGACCTCGACCGATTGTTTCAGCACGTCGACCTGTTGCGACTGGAGGTCGAACGCCTTCTGGAGGTTCTCGTACTTCGCCTGTTGATTGGCGACGTCGGTGAAGGCCTGCAGCAGCGTGCGCTCGTAGTTGATGATGGCCTGAATCTGCCGCGCGTTCGCCGAACGGTAATCAGCCTCGATGCCGGCGCGGTTGAGCAGCGGCGCGAGAATGTTGCCGGCGAAGTTCGCGAGCAGCGACGCGGGCGTGTCGACGAGGTGGGTGATGTTGAACGTCTGGTAGCCGAGGTTCGCGTCGATGCTGAGCGAGGGGAAGAAGCGCGCCCGCGTCGACTTGACGTCGAGCTTCGCGCCTTCGAGCTCCAGCTCCGCGCGGCGGAGGTCGGGTCGGTTGCTGAGCAATTCAGTCGGCGTGCCTGAACCGAGAATCGCCGGCAGCGGCGTCATCAGTTGATCAGGTGCGCGCGCCACCGGCTGCGGGAAGCGCCCCACGAGAAAGTTGATGCGGTTCTCGACGACGATGCGCGACTGCTCGAGGTTGAAGAGCCGGCTGCGGTTCTTCAGCACTTCGGCTTCGAAGCGCTGCACCGCGAGCTGCGTCACCTTCGCGCCCTGCTTCTCGAGACGAACGACCTCGAGCGCGTCGGTCTGAATCTGAATGTTGCGGCGGAGCACCTCGAGCTGATTGTCGAGCGCGAGCAGCTCGTAGTAGCTGCGCGCGATCTCCGCGACGAGCTGCGTAATCATGAAGTTTCGCGCTTCGCCGCTCGCGAGGTACCGCATCTGCGCGGCGTTCGCGGCGTTCCTCAACTTGCCCCAGATGTCGACCTCCCATGAGCCGGTGAGGCCGAAGTTGAAGTTGCCGATGAACGGAGGCACGCCGCTCACGCGATCGGCCTGGCCCTGCGGCGTGTACTCGCCGACTTTCTCACCGCCCGCGCCGAGGAACGCGCCCATCTTCGGCAGGTATTCACCGCGCCGGGCCGCCACTTCGTTCTGGGTGATGATGATTTCCTGGAGCTGGTAGTTCAGCTCCTGGTTGTTCTTGAGCGCCTGCTCGATGAGCGACTGCAGCTCCGGGCTGCTGAAGAACTCCTTCCACGTCTTCTGGCCGGAGTTCTCCTTTTCCTGATCATTCTCCGGCTTCTGGTCGCGCCGGAAGCTGTTCGGCACCGCCTTGCTGACCTCGCGGCCCGGGTTTTCTTTCAGCGTGGGGATGCAGCCGGTGCTCAACAACACAGCGGCGACGAGGAGGTGCTTACGCATGGGGCGCACCTCCTTCCGGCGGGTGCACCGCGGGGATCTCGCCCGTCGCGGCGCGCGCCATGTCTTCAGAAACCGGAGACTCATGCTCATCGCGGATCAGGTGCTTGCCCTCGGCCAGCGTGCCGAAGATGTAATAGAGGCCCGGCACGATGATGACGCCGAAGAGCGTGCCGAAGAGCATGCCTCCGAGCGCCGAGCTGCCGATGGTGCGGTTGCCGATGGCGCCGGGGCCGGTCGCGCGCACGAGCGGAATCAGACCGGCGATGAAGGCGATCGAGGTCATCAGAATCGGGCGGAAGCGAACGCGCGCGCCTTCGATGGCCGCCTCGAGCACGCTGATGCCTTCTTGATGTTTCTGCACCGCGAACTCCACGATGAGCACGGCGTTCTTGCCGAGCAGACCGACGAGCATCACCAGGCCGACCTGCGCGTAGATGTCGTTCGCCAGCCCCATCAACTTCAGCATCAAGAACGAACCGAAGATGCCGGCGGGCAGCGAGAGCACCACGGCGAACGGGAGGATGAAGCTCTCGTATTGCGCGGCGAGCACCAGGTACACGAACGCGAGCACGATGGCGAAGATGACGACGGCTTCGTTACCGCGCTGCGCTTCGTCGAATGACAGACCTTCCCACGCGATGTCGTAGCCACGCGGCAGCGTCTTCGCGGCGACCTCCTTCACCGCTTCGATGGCGGCGCCAGACGTCCAACCCTTCGCGGCTTCGCCACGAATCGCCGACGAGTTGTACAGGTTGTAGCGGGTGATTTCGTTCGGGCCTTCCGCCTTCTTCATCGTCATGAACGCGGAGTACGGCACCATCTCCCCGCTCTCGTTCTTGATGTAGAGGTTGAGCACGTCCGACGGGAGGTGACGGAACTCCGGCGCGGCCTGCACGTACACCTTGAAGAAGTTGCCGTAGCGGATGAAGCCCTGCTCGTAGGTAGAGCCGATGAGGATGTCGAGGTTGTCCATCGCCTTCTTGATGTTCACGCCCTTCTGCATCGCGAGCGCGGGGTCGACGATGAGCTCGTACTGCGGGTAGTTCGCGGCGAAGAAGGTGAAGAGGCCGGTGAGCTCGGGCCGCTTGCCGAGGTTCGCCATGAACTCCTTATTGATGGCGTCGAACGAGTGGTAGTCGTTGGTGTTCGTCTTATCCAACAGACGCAGCGAGAAGCCGCCGGCCGCGCCGTAGCCGGGCACCGCGGGAGGCTCGAAGAACTCGACGATGGCGCCAATCTCGCGCGACTTCTCTTCGAGCTCTTCGATGATCTGCCGCACGTTGTGGTGACGTTCAGACCACGGCTTCAAGTTGATGATGCAGGTACCGGCGTTCGAACCACGGCCTTCGGTCAGCACTTCGTAACCGGCGAGCGATGACACCGACTGCACGCCGTCGACCTTCTCGGCGATGTCCTGCAGTTGGCGCGCGACCGCGTTGGTGTGCTCCAGCGTGGTGCCGGGAGCGGTCTGGATGATGGCGTAGATCATGCCCTGGTCTTCGTTGGGCACGAAGCCGGCGGGGAGCACCTGGTTCACACCGACGATGCCGAAGCTGAACGCGAGCAACAGACCGAACGTCACGAGCCGGCGGTTCGCAATTTTCGTGAGCAGCTTGGTGTAGCGGCCGGTCCACCGTTCGAACGTGCGGTTGAACCAGTCGATGAACATGCCGATGGGCGTCTTGCGTTTCGGCGCGTGACCATCGGCACCGTGCGCGTGCGTGTTCTTCAGAATCATCGCGCACAGCACCGGCGTCAGCGTCAGCGCGACGACGCCGGAGAGCACGATGGACGACGCCATGGTGATGCCGAACTGCCGGTAGAAGACGCCGACCGGGCCGGTCATGAAGGTGACGGGCACGAACACCGACGTCATGAGCAGCGTGATGGCGATGACGGCGCCGGAGATTTCGCCGAGCACCTTCTTCACGGCCGCATACGGCGTGATGTGTGGATCTTCCGCCATCTTCGCGTGCACGGCTTCCACGACGACGATGGCGTCGTCGACCACGACACCGATGGCCAGCACGAGCGCGAACAGCGTGATGAGGTTGATGGTCACGCCGAAGAACTGCATGAACGCGAACGCGCCGACGAGCGACACCGGCACGGCGATGGTGGGGATCAGCGTCGAGCGCCAGTCACCGAGGAAGATGAAGACGACGAGCGCCACGAGGATGAACGCTTCACCCAGCGTGTGGACCACCTTCTCGATCGACGCTTCGAGGAACGACGAGACGTCGTACGAGATCTGGTAGTTCATGCCCTCGGGGAACTGCTCTTTGAGTTCCTCCAGCTTCGCCTTCACGTTCTCGATGACCTCGCTCGCGTTGGAGCCGTAGGTCTGCTTCAGGACGATGGCGGCCGAGGGGTGGCCGTCCATGTCGGAATAGATGTCGAAGAATTCGGAGCCGAGCTCGACGGTGGCGATGTCCTTCAACTTCAACATCTCGCCGCCGGGCTTCGCGCGAATGATGATGTTCTCGTACTGCTCCGGCGTGTTGAAGCGGCCGACGTAGGTGAGCACGTACTCGAGCGACTGCGCCTGCTTGCCGGTGGCCTGACCGATGCGGCCCGGGCGGCCGATGATCGACTGCTCGGCGATCGCGTCCATCACCTCTTCGGTCGACACGTTGTACGCGCGCATGCGGTCGGGGTTGAGCCACAGGCGCATCGCGTAGGTGCGTGAACCGAGAATCTGCGACTGCGCGATGCCGCGCACGCGCTGCAGCTCGGGGATCAGGTTCACGCTGGCGTAGTTGTAGAGGAACTTCTGATCAGCGCTCTTCTCGGTGCTGTAGAGGTTCACGTACATCAGCATCGAGGGCGACACGCGGTTCACGATGACGCCTTCGAGCTGCACCAGCGGCGGCAGCTTGTTCATCGCCTGGTCGACGCGGGTCTTCACGTAGACCAGCGCTTCGTTCGGGTCGGTGCCCAGATCGAAGATGATCTGAATCGTCGCCTCACCAGCCGACGTCGCGTCGGAGACGATGTACTTCATGCCCGGCACGCCGTTGATGGCGCGCTCGAGGTTGATCAGCGACGACTGCACGAGCACGTCGGCGCTCGAACCGGGGAACGCCAGCGAGACCATCACGCGCGGCGGCGCGATCTCGGGGAACTGTGAGACGGGCAGCGAGTGAATCGACAGCATGCCCATGAACACGAGCAGCACCGACAACACGATGGCCATGACCGGCCGATGCAGGAAGCGAGTGAACATGGTCGCTCCTCACTCCGCCCGGGCGTCGAGGTTCGAATACACCTCTTCGGGCTTCTCGAATTCGACCTCGACCTCGTCGTTCTCGTGAACCTTGCGCAGCCCGTCCAACAGAATGCGGTCGGTGTCTTTGAGGCCGCCGCTCACCACGAAGAGGTCGGGCAGTTCGTTGGCGATGGTGATGACCCGCGAGTGCACCGTGTTCTTCTCGTCGACCACGTAGCAGTAGCGCTTCTCGAGCACCTCGAACGTCGCCTTCTGAGGGATCAACAGCGCGTCAGGCAGCGGCACCGTCATGCGCACCTTGCCGGTCTCGCCGTGGCGGAGCAGCCCTTCGGGGTTCGGGAACCCCGCGCGGAAGGCGATGGTGCCGGTCTCATTGTTGAAGTCGGCTTCGATGGTCTGGATGAAGCCCGGCTGATTGAAGACCTGGCCGTTGGCCATGATCAACAGCACCGGCTCCGGTTCATCGCCATGCTTCGCGTTCTTGTAGCTGAGGTACTCCGACTCGGTGACGTTGAAGTACACCCACATCGTGCGGTTGTCCGAGAGCGTGGTGAGCAGGTCGCCCTCGCCGATCAAACTCCCGAGCCGCGCCTGAAAGCGGCCCATGATGCCGTCGAACGGCGCGCGCACCTCGGTGAAGCCCTTGTGCGTGGTGGCGAGCTGGAGCTGCGCCTGCGCGGTCGAGAGGTTCGCCTTCGAGAGCGCGAGCTCCTGCGGCGAGACCACGTTCTTGTCGGCGAGGAGCTTGGTGTTGTTGAACTCGATCTCCGACCGCTGCGCCTCCGCGGAGGCCTTCATCACCTCGGCGTTGTAGAGCAGCGGCATGATCTGAAACATCTTCTGGCCGGCCTTCACCTGCTGGCCCTCGTCGACGAAGATGCCCTGCAGGTACCCGCGCTCCAGCGCGCGCAGCTCGATGTGTTGGATCGCGCGAATCTGCCCGACGTAGTCGCGGTTCAACTGGGTGGTCTTCCGCAACGGGGTCGTCACCGAGACCTTCAGCTTTTCCTTGGTCTCTTCTTCTTTGTGACACCCGGTCGCCAGGAGCCAGCCCAGCGTGACCGCAACTCGTATTCCGTACGTCGGTTTCATGATGGTCACCCCCACGTTCAAGAACCTCGCCAACGCCTGACCGCTCAACAGCCCGCCGATCGCACTGTGTCGGAGGGACACACTGCGTCATTTATAAACGATCAATCGAGCGTCAGTTTCTCTTCTAGGTCAGCCTCCGACAGCTTCGGCTGCGGCAGCGTGTCGAGCAACGGGCGCAGCACATTGAGCGCCGGAGGCACGTACGGCGCCACGTCGTCGCCGAGCTCCTGCACGTAGACGTTGGTGACCTCGACCAGCAGCTTGTCCTTCGAGGGGAAGCTGCCGGCGGCGCTGCCCTTCCACGCTTCGCGGCCATCGCTACAGCGCTGAAGCACGCCGGTGACGTCGATTTCGAAGCCGTCGCCTTTCGCGATGAGCGTGGGGTTGATCAGCAACACGCCTTCGATGGCGTCTTCGCCTCCGCACACCGACGCGAGGTCGAGCGCACCCGCCTGAGTCACTTCTTTCTTCACGAGGAAGTCGCGCTTCTGGTTCACGTAACGGCGCGCGACGCGGGCCCACGCTTCGCCGGCTTTCTCCTTGCCATCAGGTAACGGCTGCACCACGACCGCGAGCCGCTTCACGTTCGGCGCGTCTTGCGTGGCCCAGTCGTCACGCACGAAATACGACTTCAAGGGAGTGCAGGAAATCAGCAGCAGCGCGGCCGGAAGCAGTCGTTTCATGAGGGTGGCGACTGTAGAAGACATTGGTGAAGCTGAAACGAATCTCGACGTTGGCGGCGTTGGCGGCGCTGCCGGTATTGGCGAGCGAAGGAGGGCACTCAGACCCTGCCGCGCCCGTCGTGTTGTGGCTCGCGGTGATTCTGGTGGCCGCGAAGCTGGGCGGGCATCTCGCGATTCGTTTCAGCCAGCCGGCGGTGCTGGGTGAGCTCCTCGCCGGAGTCGTGCTCGGCAACCTCACGCTGCTCGGCGTCGATGCGTTCAAGCCGCTCGTGAACGACGCGTTCATCGACATGTTCGCGCGCGTCGGGGTGATCATTCTGCTGTTCGAAGTCGGCCTCGAGAGCACGGTGCCGCAGATGTTGAAGGTCGGCGGCTCCGCGGCGCTGGTGGCGGTCATCGGGGTCTTCGTGCCGTTCGCGCTCGGCTATTTCGCGACGCGGTTGATGATGCCGGCGGCCGACATGCACGTGGCGCTCTTCGTGGGCGCGACGCTGACGGCGACCTCCGTCGGTATCACCGCGCGCGTGCTGAAAGATCTCGGCGTCAGTCAGAACCCGGAGTCGCGCATCATCCTCGGTGCGGCGGTCATCGATGACGTGCTCGGGCTCGTGATCCTCGCGGTGGTGACGGGGTTGATCAGCGCGGCCGATAGGGGTGAATCGCTGCAGATTTCTTCGATTGCGCTGACGCTGGGGAAAGCGGTCGTGTTCCTCGTGGCGTCACTCGTGCTCGGGCGGATGATCTCACCGCGCTTGTTTCATCTCGCGTCGCGGCTGCGCACGGGCATGGTGTTGCTGGCGATCTCACTGGCGTTCTGTTTCACGCTCGCGTGGCTGGCTGACTACATCGGGCTCGCGCCCATCGTCGGGGCCTTCGCTGCCGGGCTGATCTTCGAAGACGTGCACTACGAAGAGCTCGCGACGAAGGAAAAGCACACGCTCGAAGCGCTGGTGCACCCCCTGTCGGGGTTCCTCGTGCCGGTGTTCTTCGTGTTGATGGGCGCGCGCACCGACCTGATGGCGTTCGTCGCGCCCGGAGTGCTCGCGCTCGCGTCGGTGCTGTGCGTGGTGGCGATTCTGGGGAAGCTCGTCGCCGGCTTCGGTGCGCTGGGCAAGGGCTTGAAGCGCCTCCCCATCGGCATCGGCATGATGCCGCGCGGTGAGGTCGGGCTCATCTTCGCGAGCATCGGCAGTCAGCTCACCGTGAAAGGCGAGCGCGTCATCGACGAGAAGCTGTTCTCGGCGGTGGTGTTGATGGTCATCGTGACGACGCTGGTGACGCCGCCGCTGCTCAAGTGGAGCTTCAAGAAAGCCTGACGCCGTTGGCGGTGCTCCTGTCTCTCGTGGCCCCGGCTTCGTGGCACGTCGCCATGGCGCGCGACATACTTCGCGCGTGTCAGAGCGCCTCCTCAGTGACGCCGAGTACCTCGACCTGCGCATCGAGCGCGTGAAGCAGCTCATCGCAGAGCAGGGTGACGACGGGCGCGCCAACCGCTTCTGCGACCTCGCCGACCTTCTGGCGCAGGCCGGCCGCATCGAAGAGGCGGGGCGGGCGATGCTCATCGCCGCGCAGCGCTGTCAGGACAACGGTCACGCGGCGCGCGCCGGCATGCTCGCCCGCCGTGCCTTTCGGCTCGATTCGTCGCAGAGAGACGCGGCGCTCGGTATCTGGCGCGTCGTCACCGAGCTCGACGACGAGGTGTTCTTCGAAGCGGAGTGAGCCGGACGCTCGCCCGAACTGATCACCACTTCGCCGAGAACTTGAGCAGCCCCGGCGCGCTGAACTCGAGCACGGTGAAATGCGCATTCCCACGGCAGGTCTGGAGCCATCGCTGCATCGCACCGCAGTGCATGTACGCGGCGGTGGCGTTCATCAACCTCCAGCCGCGGAGCTCGAGGTGCACGCCGTCACCCAACGACTCCACCACCACCAGCTCGCTGCGGTCGTAGTACTTGCGCCAGAGCACCGAAGAGAGCCGCAGCAACACCGACGGCGAGGTGAAGCCCAACACGAAGCGGAAGAGCGCGTTGATTTCACGCTCGGCGACCTCCGCTCCGAGGTCCGCGGCGGCCGTCGGGTCGCCGCCACAGCGCTCGTTCACCACCGTCTCCGCGAAGGAGTAGCAGTACTCGACCGGCACGGAGGGGCTCTCGAGGAGGCGGTGCGCGTCGAGCCCGTGCCGCACCGCCCATGACGTGAACGCGCTCGGCCCGTACCGTGCGTCACAGGCATCGAGCAGCGCTTGAAAGGAGAAGCGCTTGAGCGTCTCACCGCACGGGTGCGCGAGGTCGACCGCAGTCAAGGTGACGCCGGGGGCAACTGCCAGCGTGGGACCACGCCACGTGCTCATGAGCGACGCGACTGAATCACGGTCGCGCCGTATTCGCGCGAGGCAAAACGTGCCAGCTCAGCGCTGCATGGCCTTCTTTCGCGCGTTCATGACGTTCTGCAGGTTGGCCCACACCGACATGTCTGCGTCGTCGCCCATCGCGTCGAGCGCCGCTCGCAGCCGCGGGAGGTCGTTCGCCTCGAACGCGAAGTGCGCGTACACGCTGCGCCACAAGCGCAGTTCCGTCGCGTCGTGTTTGCGTTCGGCGCCAGCGATGAGCTGCTCGAAACCACGCGCCATGGTGTTCCACTGCAACGCCGTGTCTTTCAGCAGCCGATGTCTGAACTGCTGATGCATGGTCCACGACATGCGCGCGTAGAACGCGTCGCCATCGGCACCGCGACGCACACGTTCCGCCTCGAGGAATGATTCCCATTCGCCGGGCTGGCCGCGCCACTTCGGCAAGAGCCGGTTGAGCGCCGCCGTGTAGAGCTGGAGCTCATCAGGAAACGCCTTCGTCGCGTCGCGGAACAGGTCCCAGTAGCGCTCGTCGTCCCAACTCTGGTTGAGCGCGATGGCGAGTCGGCATCGCCACGCTTGATTGGAGCCGCGCCAATCGGCGCGTGCGTCGAGACGTTCGGCCGCGCGTGTCGTGAAGCGGTTGAAGTCGGCCCACTGACTCGCGCTCACCGTGTCTGCGTACCCGGAGCCGCGCGCGTGCCAGGCCTGGTCGAGGTCGAGTCTGGCGAGCGCGACCGTGCTCTCGAGCGAGGGGAACCGCTGCGCCCACGCCTCGAGCTGCGCCGCACGCGACGCGTAACGCTGATCAGCTTCATCGACGGAAAGCGAGAGCGCTGAATACAGCCAGGCGATGTGCCCGGTTTCGAGGAGCACTCCGCGAATGCGTTCGAGCGCATCGACGAGCTCGATGCCTTCTCGTTCGGCCTTCTGTTTCAGCGCGAAGACGACCGCATCGCGATCGGTCATCGAACGAAGCACGGTCGATTCGAGAACGCGTTCGTCGACGGCGGTGAACGTGAGCTGCGAATTCTCCTCGATGTCGATGATGGGCGCCGTGCCTTGAGCCGGGTCGTGCGGCCGGCCGCGCACCGTGACGCGACGATGGAGCAGCGCGCGTTGCGGTTCAGGGCGTTGTTTCCACACGTCCATCGGAAACCACACGCTGAGCACCTGCTGCGGGTACGGCGCGCCGAAGCTCAAGAACACGCCTTCGGGCCGGGTGCGCTTGAAGGAGACCGCCATCACTTCATCAGTGAAGGTGACCTCACGCGCGACGATGGCGGCTGCAGAATGGGCATCGCTGACGGTCAGCGCGCTCTGCGTTGCACACCCGCACAACATGCCGACGACGATCAACCCCGCGAACGCACGCATACGAGCGATTTCTCGCAGCTACCGGGCGTCGACGAAATGAAAACTCACCACGCGGCGTGAAGGGTGATCACTTGCGGCGCCGAATATTCGAGGCGCGTGAAGTGGATGTTGGGCGCGCGGGACGTCTCCATCCACTTCAACATCGCGCCGGCCATCACGTACGCGGCCTCGGCGCTCATCAACGGCCACCCGCGAATCTCCGCGCGCACGGTGGCGCCCGCCGACTCGCCGACCACCAGCTCGCTCTGGTCGTAGTACTGCTTCCAGAAGCGCGACGAGAGGCTCAGCACCATCGACGGCGTGGTGAAGCCGAGCGCGAACCGGAAGAACCCGTTGATCTCCCGCTTCGCGCATTCACCGGCGAGGTTCGCGGCTTCGGTCGCGTCACCGCGATGATGCGTCGCCACCACGTATTCCATCAGGGAGTAATAGAGCTCCGCGGGCACCCACGACGCGGCGGTGATGGCGCGCAGGTCGTGCAGTTGATGCTTCGCGACCCACGCGTCGAAGTCAGGAGCGCCGTAGCGCGCCGCGCACACGTCCTTGAGCGCGAGGAACGCGAGGCCCTTCACGTTCACACCGCAGCGCTTCGAAACGTCGGTGTTCTCCAGTCGTATGCCGGGGGCGACCGTCAGCGTGCAGATGCGCGGCGTGGTCATGCGTGGAGACAATCACGCTTTCAGACCGACAGCTCCACCCAGCCGCGGATGCCGCGCGCCGCGTCAGCCTGCACGACCTCTCGCACCGCGAACTTCGTGTCGGAGACGCGCTCGCCGCGCTTCACCGCGCACTGTTTGATCAACTCGGGCTTCGTCTGCGGCCGCGCGAAGGTGTCGGGCCACACCTCGAGCCGCGCGGTGTCGCCGGTGAGCTCCATGAGACGAACATCGAAGCCGGTCGCGTTCGCCGTCGCACCGAGGGGCACGAAGAGCGCCGACGAATCGAATGACGGGCCTTCCGCGGTCTCGAGCTGCACCTCCGACGTCGAAGCGCCGGGCAACTTCGCGGCGCCGCCGTCGCGCACCGACACCACGCGGTGCCACGCGCCATCGAGCGGCAGCAGTTCGCCGCGCCGCACCGTGAGCTGCACTTTTCCGCGCGCGCCCGCGACCACGAGCCGCGCTTCTTCGCCCATGATCAACGACACGCCGACGCGCGTCTCACCGAAGCTCTGCGAGTTGCCCTGCTTGATGGTGATGGTCATGGCGCGCCTCAGTTCACGTAGAAGTCGGGCACCAGCTTGCCCGCTTCGGAGAGGGGAATGGGTTTGGGCTGATCAAACCCCCACGGGTTGTAGAGCACGAGGTACTTGTTGCCGTCGGCGTCGGTGGTGACGCCCTGCACCGCGTACGCGTGCCCGCCGTGGAGCCCGTATTCCTCGAGCTTCGCGTCATCGGCGCCGCAGGTGTCGACGACCATGTCGCGGCCCTCCCTGGCCCAGGTCGAGAGCTGATCAGCGGTGACGTCGGCGGTCTTCTTGAAGTCGGCCTTCTTGCCGGTGAACAGGTACATCGCGTCGGGCGGGAAGCCTCCGTCGAGCGCGCCGTACGATTTTTTGTATTGCGCGTAGGCCTTCTCGATGACGAGCGGCCACACTTCACTCATGTCGGCCGGCTCGGCGTGCGCACCATTGCTCGGCACATCGAGATTCACGGTGACCTCGAAGGTCTGATCTTTGGTGGCGTGCGTGATCATTCCCCACAGCGACGTGTCGGGGACTTCCTTGTGGAAGGTGACGGTGTACGTGCCGTCGCCGTTGTCGCGGATCATCTTCTTGATGGCGTCGGGGTCGTTGTGCGCGAGCTCGGCGAGTGACGCGAGCACCCAGCAATCGCCCAGACCGCGTTGCTGAATGTCGTTCATGTCGACCGAATCGGCGTCGCCTTTGCCCTGCGAGAACAGCGGGCCGCTCACCGTCTCTGGGTCAGAAGAGTGGTTGAAGACGTACGTCTGGTAGCTCTTCACCGCGGAGTCGAAGTTGTTGCCCGACGCAGCGTACGCTTCGTCGAAGTCCTTGATGGCGTTCGCGGTCTGCGTGTCGCGCGACGAGATGAGGTCGTTCTTCTCTTTGGTGAGCTGTTCAATCTTCGCCGACAGCTCGGGAATCTTCGCGCGCTGCGCCGGGTCCTGCACCTGTGAGACCGCGAAGGCGAGCTCCTGCTGCGCCTGGTCGATCTGCTTCTGCCTGGTGTCGAGGTCGTCCTGATACGCGGCGGTGTTCGATTGCGTGATGAACGCATGCACCTTGTTCACGTCGCCTGACTTCACGACGTCGTCGGGGAGGAACTGGTTCTGGTTTCGCGACGCGAGCGGCTCGCTGCCGTTCTTCACCAATGTCTTCGCGCGCGGCGCCGACGCAGCCGGAGCCGGGCGCGCATCGACGAAACCACTCCGCAACGCGCTCGGCGTTTTGCGAGCCGGCTTCGTTACCGTTTTGGGCGTCGGCTTCGGGGCCGATGCGCTCTGGGTTCGCTTCTGAGCGTCGACTTTCATGATCAATCGTCGCCGCGAAACACACGCGCGGAATTCACATGAACTGCCAACCGCGTTGACAGGAACCCCACGCGACTTCTCGCGGTATCATTCAGCAGGCGGGGAGACTGCGTCGACGGCCCACGCGGCGTCACCCTCAAGGTTCTGCCCAATGAAAAACATGGTGTCGCCCGGCAGCGTTACGAACAAGACATTGCGCCTGGGAGCATCGTGGAGATCAAACTGCCGGTTCCGGTGCCGGCGACGGTGGTCGGGCAATTCAGCTTCGTCGTCGACATCAGCGGTTACGGAGGAACTCCCGCCGACCGTGTAAGAGCAGCGAGCGGGTTGCAGTGGATGAGCCCGGAAGATGTGAGTGACGCGAACGTCGCGGGTGCGGTGATGGTGCTCGCGGGTGGCGTCGGGCGGTTCAGACTCGATGGCCACGGCATGGTCGTCGTGCCGGTGGCGGTCGGTGGTGCGGTAGAAGAAACGTCGAGAGCCGTTTCGTCGGCGGAGCTCTATCGGCCGACCGCGGAAGAACTCGCTGCTGCTTCGAATTGATCAGCCGATGGGCATCCACACCGTGAGGCCCGTGCGGTTGCGGCCGGCCGCGAGCGTGTTGGCCTCGTGGTAGTCGCTGTTGCTGCTGACGCCGTCGCCGGTGGTGATGGCGGTGTGGCCGTAGCGGCGGCCGGCGGCCGAACCGTTGCTGACCTCCCACACCAGCACCAACCCCGGGTGACGGAGCGCTTCGTCGAGCGACATGTTCACCTGCTGAAACCGGCCGGTGCGGGGCAGGCTCGAGTCGAGGTCGTGCGCGTCGCCCCACACGGGGAAGCCCATCACGCGCTCGATGGTGCGTTCGACCGCGGAGGCGCATTTGCCTGAGCCGGGCATTTCGCGCTCGACCTGCACCGACTTGTCGGCGAGCGCGCGCATGGTGCCGAAGCGTTCGCTGAACTCCATCGTGCCGCGCAGGCTCCCGGCGAGCGCGGCGTCGATGTCGGCGGCGCTCTTGCCCTGATCAATCATCGCGCGCACGCTGGCGATGTTCGCGTCGAGCTCCGCCTGGCTGGGAGCGCGCTGCAGCACCGCGGCGAACTGCGCGTTCACCTGATCAGCCGCGTGCAGCTTGCGGTACTCGGGCTCGCTCTGGATCTTCGCGGTGAGCGCCGCCTGCACTTCGTCGGGCGTCTTGTGCTGGTTGTAGAGGTCGCGAACGAACTCGCGAATGTCGGCGCACTCGCGCGGCGCCGCTTCACGGCCGAGCTGCTTCTGCGTGACGGCCTCGAGCAACTTGATGCCGTCCTGCAGGGCGATGGCTTCCGGGAGCGCGATGGTCTTCTGCTGGATGAAGCGCGCGATCTCCGCCATCGACTTGCCGTCGGCGGCCATGCGCTCCGCGGCGACTTTCGTCGAGGCCATCTCGAGCTGCGTCGGCGAACGGTGGAGCGCCGAGGTGAACGCGCGGTCGGTCATGTCTCCGGCCTGGCCCGCGCGAACCGTCGCGGTCTTCACGGCTTGCTTCACCTTCGCGTTGTACGCGTCGTTCAAGAACCACAGCGGAATGATGGGCTTCTTGATGGTCGGCGTGACGCGCGCGGCCACGTTGATGACCGGCTTCTGCTGGGTACCGACGACGCCGAGGTTGCGGGGGTTGATGTCACGCATACCTCGTTGTCGCGACCGGCCGTTCGCGGGCGCGTGAGGCGAATGCGCGCGCGCTTTACAGAGTGCCCACGCAACTCACTTTCAAGCGACTTCTTCGTGGGCCTCGAAGCGCTCTTCAGTCCAGAGGGTCGAGTGCCGCGTTCATCCGACTCAGCCCCGCAGCGAGTTGACGCGCCACCACCTTCACCCGCGTCACGGCGCGGACCTCGCGGTGCACCCCCAACCACAGGCTGCGGCGCGGCGCGGCCACCGGAGTCTGCAGTCGACGGAGCGCCGCGCTCGAATCACCCAGCAATCGCGGAAGACACGCGATGCCCACGCCAGCGGCGACGAGCGCCAGCATCGGTTCGCGGCCATTCGCGCGCGCCACGACCTGCGCCGCCGCCGCGACGCGTGGCAGAAAGTCGACGTCGACGACCCGCGTGAGGTCTTCGCTCATGGCGATGAGCCGGTGGCCTGCGCAGTGCGCCGCGAAGTCCGGCATGCCGTGCTGCACGAGGTAGGCGTGCGACGCGTAGAGCCCGAAGCCCAGCCCGGCGACCTCCCGCTGCACGACTTGCTGCTGCTCGAAGCGCGCAGGGCGCACCGCGAGGTCTGCTTCCCTCCGCGCGAGGTTGAGGGGCCGGGTATCGGCCACGAGGTCGAGCTCCAGACCCGGGTGTTCCGCGAGCAGCGGCGCTACCAGCAGCGCCAGCACGCGCTGCACCAGCCACTCCGACGCCGTCACGGTCACCTTGCCTTTCACGCCAGCGTCGCGGCCGGCGCTCATGCGTTCTGCCGCCAGCGCGTCGGCTTCCATGCGCGTCGCGTACTGCACCATTCGTTCGCCGGTGGGTGACAGCGCCTGGCCCCGGTGCGTATTCACGAACAGCCGGGCGCCCAGTTGCTGCTGCAACGAAGCGACGCGCCGGCCCACCGTGGGCTGAGCCACGCGCAGCACCTTGCTGGCGGCCGACAGGCTCCCGTGCCGTGCCACCGCGAGAAAGAAGCGCAGGTCGTCCCAGTCGAGCATCGCGACAGCTTGCCATGCAGAAATGCATGAGCGATCTGCTTCGACGGGGAATCGACGGTGGCAACCCGCACGCGCATCGTGCGCTCATGAACCGACGAGAGCTACTCTGGGTTGCGGGACTGACTGCATGCGCGCCGAAGCACGTCGCGGCGACGGGTGCGCGCATCAAGGCCATCTGCTTCGACCTCTTCACCCTGTTCGACCCGCGCGGCGTGGTGGGCATCGCGCGCAGCGTGGTGGGCGACGCCGCGCCCGCCCTGTGGGACACGTGGAAGGTCAGGCAGTTCGAATATGCATGGCTGCGCTCTTCGGCGAACCAGTACGCGGACTTTCACGTCGTGACGAACGAGGCGCTCGCCTTCGCGGCCCGGGCGCATGGCCTCACCTTGAGTGCCAGCCAGCAGGCGCGGCTGGTCGACGCGTACTCCGAGCTCGAGGTCTGGCCTGAGACCCGTGGGCAACTGGAGGCGTGGCGACGCGCCGGGCTCCGGCTGGCGCCGCTGGCGAACTACGCACCCGCGATGCTCGAGCGTCTCATCGCGCACGGGAAGCTGGAGCCCTTCTTCGAGACGCTGATCTCCACCGACGCGGCGCGCGCCTTCAAGCCCGACCCGCGGGCCTACGCGCTGGGGCCAGAGAGGCTGGGCCTCGAACGCGAAGAGGTGTGTTTCGCCGCGTTCGGCGGCTGGGACGCGGCCGGTGCGCGCTGGTTCGGCTTCCCCACATTCTGGGTGAACCGACTGGGCGTTTCACCTGAGGTGCTGGGGCCAGGCCCGCACGCGACCGGGCCCAGTCTCGTCGAGCTCGCTGCGTGGCTGGCGGCGGGCGGCAGGTGAAGCGCGGCTTGAGCTGGCGAAGCGGGAGGCGTCGAAGAACATGCGGCTCCGTTGCGCCGGGCGCCACCGCGTGCCCAAAGACGGCGAGCTTCGACGCATGGTGCAGTCTGCGTTCGTCGTGGGAACGGCCATTGCCGTACTCGCTCCCGAGAATGAAAAGCCGGCCTCAGCATCGCGGCTGAGACCGGCTTCGGACTGATCAGCTCACTGCACGGTGGTGAGCAGGTGGTAGTTGGTGCACTTCGCCGAGCCGTAGCCCTTCACCTTCGCGTAGTAGACCGAGTTGGTGAGCGTGCCGGTGATCTCCTCGTTCGACGTGCCCGACTTGTTGCTGACGGCGAGCGAGCTCCCCGACGAGCTGTAGAGCGTGAGGTCGCAGTCGGCGTTCAGGTTGGTCAGCGTGAGATCGATGGTCGAGCCGGGTGTCAGCACCAACTTGAAGTAGTCGACGTCGCTCGAGCTGGAGATGCTGCCCACCATCGTCACGCCCGCGGTCAGCAGGTCCGCCGAGGAGCGGCTGTTGTTCGACTCGCTCTCCGTTGCCGTCGAGCCGGTGCCGCCGCCGGTTGCTCCGGATCCACCACCGGTCGCGCCCGTGCCGCCGCCGGTTGATCCAGCTCCGCCGCCCGTCGAGCCCGAACCGCCGCCGGTGACGCCCGCGAACAGCGCCGCGTTCGGCGTGCCGTTGCCCGTGGGCCCGTCGTAGCCGGTGCCCGCTTTGCATTCGTACGTCGCGGAGCCGCAGCTCCCGTTCGAGCCCGACGTCACGTCGAAGAAGTTGCCGGAATGCGCGTACGAGTACGAGTTGTCAGCCGACTGCATCGCGGTGAGCGCGAACGTCGCCGCCACGATGGGCGAAGCGGCGCTGGTGCCACCGACGACCATCCAGCCTCCGTTGTTGCCGTAGCTCGCGTAGACCGCCGGGCCGGAGTTCGGGTCGGCGACCGCCGAGACGTCGGCCATCATGCGCCTCGTGCAGCTCGTGTCGTGCTGCCAACTGGGCTTCGCGATGTACTTCGAGCAACCGCTGCCCGCGCCGTTCCAGGCGGTCTCGTTCCAACCGCGCGAGTTGCTCGACGTCGTCAAGCTGGTGCCGCCGACCGCGGTCACGTGCGCGGACGTCGCCGGGTACGACGCGCCGAAGCCGTCGTCGCCGCTCGACGCGGTGATGAAGATGCCGGGGTGGTTGAAGTACTGCGAGTCGGCGGAGGTGATGCTCGAGTCTTCGCTCCCGCCGTAGCTGTTGCTGATGGCGAACGCGCCCATCGACGCCGCGGTGTTCACCGCCGCGCCGAGGTTGTCCATCGACGCGCTGTCGGCTTCGACGAGGAGGATCTTGCACTGCGGGCACACGGCGCTGACCATGTCGAGGTCGAGCGCGATTTCACCGGCCCAGCCTTCGTCGGCGGCGGGCAGCGGGCTGGTCGCGCCGCGCTGATTCACCTTCTTGAAGCAACCGTTGGCCGTCGTGCACGCGGGCAGGCCGTACTGCGAGCGGTACACCGCGAGATCCGCCTCCGCCGTCGGGTCGTCGTTGGAATCGACGATGGCGACGGTGAGTCCCGCTCCGCCGTTCGCCGGCAGTTTGTACGCCGCGCGGAGCTGCGCGGGGCTCAAGCCTTGCGGCGTCGACGAGGCGAACACGGCCCCCGTGCCGTCGAGGCGAACATGCGAGTGGCAGCGCGCCCACGAACCGGTGCCGTCACAGTTGGGCACGTACGAGGGGCTGACGCTGAGCGCGCTCTCGGTGGAGCTCAGGTCACTCTCGACCGTGAGCGCTTCTTCGAGCGGTTTGTCGGGCGAGATCGAACCGGTGAGCGGTGACGAGCCAGACACCGTGGCGTTCTGGACGCCACAGGCGGAGAGAACGGCGAAGGCAGCGACGAAGATTTTTCTCATGGGGGTGCGCCCTCCAGGGCGGCCGCCGCATGAGCAAACCTGGCGCCAACGGTTTTCGTGTGAAGCGCTTTGACGTCGCCCCTGTCATCGGGGCGCGCGTCCGCTGATCAATCTGCTGGAGCACTGACACCGCGACGCTGAGCGAATCGGCTACGTCGCCTTTTCCCCCGAGGCAAATCGGTCGGCACACAGGGGGAAATGTGCGCCCCCGCATTCGGGGCGAGGGCGCACCAATTTCAAGCGACTTTCTTCTCTTCGAGGGCGACGGCCTGCGCGATCTGTCCGAGCTGCTCCGCTGAGTAGTGATCAGTCAGCTGCGCATACGCGCACTGCGGCCGTGGCTCGGCGCCCAGCCGCTGCTTCTCACGCTCCGCGTCCATGCCGAGCTCGAGGTGACGAACGCCGAGCTCCTTCGCGCGCTTGAGCATTCGCCACAGCAGTTGCCGATACACGCTGACTTCGCGCTGCTCTCCATCGAGCCCGCAGATGGCCGCCACCATACGGTCACCTTCGACGAAGCTGATGCCCACGGCGACCGCCTGGCCATCGGCGGGCCCGCCCGCTTCAGGCGAGAGGTGCAGCGACAGAATCTCCCAGCCCGGCGTGTTCCAGAGCTGCTGCACGATGTCCTTCGGGAGGTCGAAGGTGTTGAGGCGACGCTTGCGGTCCTTCACCTTCTTGTAGAGGCCGTAGAAGTGCTCGAACTCCGCGTCGCTGGGGCGCGCGTGGCCCGCGTGCGTGAAGAGCTTCTGGGTGAAGAGGTTCTCCACGTCTTTCACGTCGGCGCGAACCCGGCGGCGCGTGCGGTTGCCGAGCGTCATGAAGAACTCGTCTTCCGTCTTCCACGTCGAGAGGTCGACCACGTGCCCCGCGAGCATCGGCATCTTCACCAGGCCGTGTTCGAGGAACGCCGCGTCGAGCTCCGCGTCACCTTCGGGCAAGTCGCGGAACACGAGACTCGTCGCGCCCGTCGCGCGCTGCGCTTCGCTCGCCGCGTCGATGATCATCGCCAGCGCCTGACGCCAGGGCCCCTTGCGATCGAGGAAGAGGTGATTCCCTTCCGTGAGCAACGTGCCCATGCCGAACGCGCGCGACGTGAGCAGGTACGGGTCTTTCGCGCGCAGGCGCTCGATGTGATCCGACACCTCCGCGCGCATCAGCATGTCGTCCTTCCACAGCGCGTCGGTGAAGAACGTCGCCGCCACCGGCACTCCGCCGGCGCGCACGATGAAGTAGTGCCAGCCCCAGTTGCTCTCCGCTTCAGGCCGGTTGCGGAAGATGCGCTCGAGGCCGAGCAGCGACGCGTGATTGAAGTTCGCGCGATGACCGACGAGCGAATCCCACTCCTTCGCGTCGAGCTGTGACGCGCTGGTCTTCGTCTCCAGCGTCAGCTCCACGTGCTCGTTCTGCGATGAATGCAGCGGCGCGTTCGCCGGCTTGCTCATGTCGAACAGGCCGGTGAGTTTGCGCACGCGCGCGCGTTCACGCGACTCGGTGTCGACGTTGAACTCACGCAGCACCTCGTCGGCGCTGAGCCCCACGTCTTCGAGCGCCTTCGGGTAGTGATGCGCCATCGCCTGCGCGAGCGCGGTGAGCTCTTCTTTCGTGTGATGCCGCGTGATGGAAAGACGAATGCCGCTGCGCTTGAGCGGCACCGCCGGGTACTGCGCGACGGTGAGGAAGTAGCCCTCCTTCGCGACGCGGCTGGCGAGCTGGTACGAGAAACGGAGCGGGCCGCCCTTGATGAAGAAGATGGGCGTGTCGTTGTTCTCGTAGAGCGGCAGCCCTGCGTTCACGAGCGCGTCGTTGAAGTGGATGATCTTCTCTTTGAGCTCGTTCTGCAGCGTCGTGATTTCGGGCGAGAGATGAATCGCGGCGCTCGCGAGCGCCGCGCCCAGCATCGGAGGCTGCAGCGGGCCCGAGAACGTCTGCGGGCCACCGCACAGGCGTACGCGGTCGCGCATTTCAGGGTCTTGAAAGGTGATGCAGCCGCCGCCCGACGCGAACGCCTTGTTGAGCGAGGTCGCGACCACCAGCCGCTCGTGCCAGCCCATGCGGCTCAGGTGCATGCCGCGGCCGTGCGTGCCGGCGATGCTCATGCCGTGCGCGTCGTCGACGTACAGCCAGAGGTTGGGGTGCCGGTCCATCAGCTTGCGGAACTCGGCGACGTCGGGGAGGTCGCCGAACATGCTGAAGATGCCGTCGATCATGTACCAGACGTTGCGGTGCTTCGCGGTCAGCTCGGTGATGCGCTGCTCGAGCGTGTCCCAATCACCGTGACGAACCAGCTCGACGTGCGTGCCCTGCGAGCGCGCCTGCGTCGCGGCGATCTGAATCGAGTGGTGCACCATGCGGTCGAGGAGAATCGCGTCCTTCTCGTGGCAGATGACGGGGATGCACGAGATGTGACCCAACGTCGTCGTGCTCACCGACAACGTGTGACCTCCGAAGATGGTCGACAGTTTTTCTTCGAGCTCACCGTACGGAGGCGCCGACATGTACGCGCGCGAAGACGAGAACTGCGTGCCCCAGCGGTCGACCGCGCGCCGCACGCCTTCGCGAATGCGCGGGTCCATCTCCAGGCCGAGGTACGAACACGAACCGAACGTCAGCACCTCGCGGCCACCCAGCTTCAGGTGCTTGCCATCGAGCGGCGTGTCGTCAGGCAGTTGGTGAAGCATGCCGTTGCTCCGGCCGAGCTTCATCACGTCGTAAATCGTCTTCTGCATTTCAGATGCTTCCATGGCTCCTCCGTCGACTCCGTGAAAAAGACAACACCGCTCCCAACGCGGCCCGGGTTCGGCGGCCGCGTTCCCGTTGGGGGACGCCACTCAGTTGGTTTGGAAAGTGATCAGCTCCAGCTGATCTTCAGCACTGCACCGGGCGGAGGCGTGGGCTCCACCTCGACCTGCGCGTCCTTCGCTCCGATGACGGCGACGGCCGACTCGAAGACGCCCTGGTAGTACCAGGGCAACCCGAACACATCGCTCATGCTGACGCGCGCGCCATGCTCGCTCAGTTCCAGCAGCGCCGCGTCCTGGTAGTTGTTGTTGCTCTTGAAGATGCGGTCGACGCGTTGGAGCGCCCGCTTGGGCCCGATGAGCTTGAGCCCCGCGGCCATGGCCTTTCCAATCATGCCTTCTTCGAGAACCGAGATGGGG
>JBEHYH010000048.1:0-20893 GCA_048498275.1 Myxococcota bacterium
ACCGCGACATCTCGCCGCAGAACATCCTCATCAGCTTCGACGGCGCGGTGAAGGTGTTGGACTTCGGCATCGCCAAGGCGAGCGATCAGGTCAGCAACACCAAGTCGGGCGCCATCAAGGGCAAGTTCGCGTACATGGCTCCGGAGCAGGCGGCCGGAAAGGTGCTCGACGCGCGCAGTGACATCTTCGCGCTCGGGCTGGTGCTGTACGAGCTGGTCACCGGCGTGCGACCGCTCAAGCGCGACAGTGAGCTCGCGACGCTGCAGGCCGCGCTGGAATGCGCGATCGACCCTCCGTCGGCGGTCGCCGAGATTCCGCCGGAGCTCGATGGCGTGGTGATGCGCGCGTTGGCCAAGCTGCCGGAAGATCGCTACGGCGATGCCCGCGAGTTCCAGCGGGCGCTCGAGAGCTTCCTGCTCAATTCGAAGGAGCTGTCGACCAGCGCGGAGGTCTCGGAGTTGATGGCGGCGCTCTTCGCCGATCGCCTGAGCGAAGAGGCGCGGCTCGGCACCCCGAACCCCGCGACGGAATCGTCGACCAGCAACCCGGTGGCGAGCTCGTACAGCGCGGCGTCGGCGCCTCCGCAGGCCGCGCCGGCTGCTCCGTCGTCGTCTCCGCGCGGTGCGGTGCGCGCGTCGCCGGCGCTCACCATCGATCAAGAAGACTCCGACGTCGCCGCTCCCGAGGGGAACGACGTGCAGGTCGGTGGCGGCTACGCGATGCCCGCGGGCACCGTGGTGCCGACGCGTGCGTACAGCGCGCAGAAGGGCCGCGGCGAAGAGACGCGGGCGTCGATGCCCGACCCGGAGCCCGCGGCGTCGGCGCCCCGGCGAAAGACGGCCATGCGCCCGGCCGCGAGCGACGAAGCCAGCCCCGCGGCGCCGCCGCGCCGGCCTTCGCAACTGGTGCAGCGCAAGAGCAGCGGTGCCGGCATGTCGATGCCCGACGCGCCGCCGCGCACGAAGTCGCGCACCTCGAACGCGCCGCAGCGTTCGTCCGAGGCGGCGCTCGACAAGCTGGTCGACGTCAAAGGTCTCAGGGAAAAGCAGCGGTCGCGGCTCAAGGCGTTGGTGGCGGTGCTGCTGTTGATCGGCGCCGTCGGCGCAATCGTGGTCTTCAAGGATCGCATTCTCGGCATGCTGAACCAGACCGCGCTCGCCACCGAAGGCACGCCGGTACTGCTCACGGTGACCTCGAACCCGCCCGCGGAGGTGATCGTCATGCCCGGGCCGACCACGCACGATCGCAAGCCGGTGAACCTCGGCCGCACCACGCTCACCGAACAGTCGGGCGCGTTCATCGGTGACACGATCGTGCTCAAGAACTCCGATCGCGGCCTCTACCTCGAGGTGCCGGTCGTCTCGAAAGAGCCGAACATCAAACCGAACACGCTCATCACCATCGACAAGAGCCTCCGCGAGGCGCAGGTGCGGGTGAAGCTGAAGCCGCCGCTCCGTGACGCGGAGATCTACCGTGGCGAACTGAAGATCGGCGTGCCGAACATCCCCGTCACGTTGCTGCCCGGGGTGCACAAGCTCGAGGTGCGCTCCAACGCCTTCGACGAGCCGTTCCCCTTCGAGGTGCGCATCCCCGAGGGGACCACCACCATCGACTGGACGGTCGATGTCTCCCCCGGCTTGAAGAAAAAGTAACTCCGCCGTTATAGAGGACTCCCATGAACGCCTTGACCGCCACCCCCGTCGCCGCCCCCGTCGTGACCACCGATGCCCCCGTGATGACGCTCACCGAGCGCGCGGTGTCGCAGATCAAGCAGGTCATCGCGGAGCAGCAGCTCGAAGGGCACTGGCTGACGGTTCGCGTGGTGCCGGCCGGCTGCAGCGGCCTCGGCTACGACCTCAACCTCATCAAGGACATCAAGGAAGGCGATCTCACCTGGGAGCAGGACGGCGTGAAGATGTGCACCGACCTGATGTCGCGCGAGTACCTGAAGGGCACGATGGTCGACTACCTGACCTCGCCCACGCAGTCGGGCTTCAAGTTCGAGAACCCCAACGCGAAGTCGTCGTGCGGCTGCGGCTCGTCGTTCTCGGCGTAAGCGCTTCAGCGCGACACACCGGTGAGTTCATCGAGCCGCCTCTCGAGTTCATCGAGCGGCGCCTGCTCCCGAAACCCACCGGGTTTTTCCTGATGGCCGGCGAAGAGCCGGCCATTTGCATTTCTGAGCTCCGGCGCGAGCGCCACCCGGAGCGGTGTCGCCGCGCCTCTCTCGGGGCTGCTGGCGAAGATCTTCGTCAGGCGGATCATCGTGGCCACCAGCCCGGTGGCGTTCTGGATGAAGCCGGTCTTCACGAAGCCCGGGTCGGCCGCGTTGGCGACGACTCCAGTGCCTTCGAGCCGCTGCGCCAGCTTCCACGTCGCCATGCGGAGCGCCTGCTTCGACTGGGCGTAGGCCTTGAACCCGTCGTACCGCCGCTTCTCCCACTCGAGATCATCGAGGTCGTAGTGACCTGCCGCTGACGAGACGACGTTGACCACGCGCGAAGGCGCCCCGGCGCGGAGCAACGGCAGCAGTTGGTGCGTCAGCAGATGCGGCCCGAGCAGGTTGGTGGCCAGCGTCAGCTCTCGACCTTCTGCGGTTTCCCGGCGGTCGCTGAACCAGGCGCCCGCGTTGTTGATGAGCAACTGCAATGACGAGTGCGTACGGCTGACGGCTTCTGCGAACGCGCGCACTGATTTCATATTCGAGACGTCGAGCTGCAGCACCTCGAGCTGCCCGGGTTCGTGGGCGAGGCCGGTTGCTTTGCCGGCGCTCCGCACGCCGATGATCACCGCCGCGCCGTGACGGAGCAGTCCTCGCGTGAGCTCCAGGCCGATCCCACCGGTCGCTCCGGTGACGACGGCGGTGAGGCGCCCCTTGTCTCGTTCGTTCATGGCCGTGAGGTAACGGCCGGAGGCGCTCAGGAGAATGCGTGCGCGTCTCGAAGACGTGCGTGTTCGTCTCGTGGAGCTTCGCGGTAGTGACGAGGCGCGAGCCCGGTCTCTCGTTTGAAGGCCTGACTGAAGGCGCTCTCAGACGTGTAGCCGACGGAGCGCGCGATCTCCGCGACTGACGCGTCACTGTCACGAAGCGCGCGCCGGGCGAGTCGCATTCTCCAGCGCGTGAGGTACGCGGCGGGGGCGATGCCGGTGACGGTCTTGAAGCGTGCGGCGAAGACCGCGCGAGACATCGCGGCGATGTGCGCGAGCGCGTCGAGGGTCCACGCGCGTTCAGGGTGTGCGTGGAGCGATCGCATCACCGCGCCGAGCCGTTCGTCTCGCATCGCGCGGAACCAGCCGGGCTGCAGCTCGGCCGTCTGTGCACCGTTCGCACGGAATGCTTCGACCAGCACGAGTTGCGCGAGCTCCGTCGACGCGACCTTCGCGCCGGGGAGCGCAGCGCGTTGCTCCCGCTCGATGCGCTCGAGCAGCCATCGGAGCGCGGTGGCCTCCGATGACGCGGCGCGAACGTGCACGAACGGGGGCAGGGCGCCGGTGAGCAGGTCAGCCTGCGTGGGGTCGAGCGAGATGACTCCGACCAGCAGCGCGCCGAGCTGTTCATTGTTTTTCGGGAGTGACTCGAGCTGACTCTCGAACACTGGGCACACGTCGAACGCCGAGAGCCGCAAGTCGCTGCTGAGCACGAAGTGCTCGTCACCCGAGAGAAGCAACACATCGCCATGCTCGAGCTTCACTGCATCGACGTGTCGCTCGCGGCGTAGCCAGCTCGTACCCCGCAGCACGCTGTAGAATTTGATCTTCCCGTGCGAACGAAAGCGAAAGGCGAAGTCGTCTCCGAGCGGGAGGCTCCCGGTGATCACCGACGTGGCTCTCACGAGCTGCAGAATGTCGGTGACCGGGTCAGTCACGGCTTTTCAGTGCAGGCCGGGCGCTTCGCGGCCGGTGCGCTGCACGTACTCGGTGTACCCGCCGCCGTAGGGGAGCGGCCCTTCGGGCGTCAGCTCCAGCACGCGATTGCTCAGTTCCGAGAGGAAGTGGCGGTCGTGGGAGACGAAGATCATCGTGCCATCGAAGTTCTTGAGCGCTTCGATCAACATCTCCTTGGTCGCGAGGTCGATGTGGTTGGTGGGCTCGTCGAGCACCAACAGGTTCGGCGGGTCGAACAGCATCACCGCCATCACCAGCCGCGCCTTCTCACCACCCGACAGAATGCGAACCACCTTGTCGACCTCGTCCTTGGGGAAGCCGAAGCACCCGGCCAGCGTGCGCAGCGTGCCCTCGGACGTGCGCGGAAACGCGTCGACCAGCGTCTGCCACACGGTCTTCTCGCCATCGAGAACGTCCATCGCGTGCTGCGCGAAGTAGCCCAGCTTCACCGACGCGCCGACCGTCACCGTGCCCGAGTCAGGCGTCGCGTCGCCCGCGATCATCTTGAGCAGCGTCGACTTGCCGGCGCCGTTGACGCCCATGATCGCCCAGCGCTCCTTGCGCCGGAGCAGGAAGTCGAGCCCCTTGTAGATGGTGAGATCGCCGTAGGCCTTGTGCACGCCCTTCAAGTTCGCGACGTCTTCACCGCTGCGGGGCGCGGGCTTGAAGTCGAAGTGCACCTTCTCGGCGCGGCGCGGCGGCTCGACGCGATCGATCTTCTCGAGCTTCTTCACGCGCGACTGCACCTGGGCGGCGTGTGACGCGCGGGCCTTGAAGCGCGCGATGAACTCCAGCTCCTTCTTGAGCATCGCCTGCTGGCGCTCGAACGTGGCCTGCTGCTGCTCGTCGGCCTGCGCGCGCTGCTTCACGTAGTACTCGTAGTCGCCGGAGTAGGTGGTCAACACGCCGCCGTCGATCTCGATGATGCGGTTGCAGACGCGGTTCAGGAACTCGCGGTCGTGCGACGTCATGATCAACGCGCCTTCGTAGCGCTTGAGGAAGTTCTCCAGCCAGATGAGCGACTCGAGGTCGAGGTGGTTGGTGGGTTCGTCGAGCATCATCGCGTCGGGCTGCATCAACAGAATGCGGGCGAGCGCGACGCGCATCTTCCACCCGCCCGACAGCACGCCGACGTCACCATCGACGACCGATTCGCGAAAGCCGAGGCCCGCGAGAATTTCACGGGCGCGGCCCTCGAGCGCGTAGCCACCGAGCTCGTCGAAGCGCGCCTGCACCTCGCCGAACTTCTCGATGTTCTTTTCCATGTCGTCGGCCTGCTCGGGGTCGGCCAGCGCGTGCTCGAGGCGCTTCAATTCCTTCGCGACCGCGGCGACCGGACCGGCGCCATCGAGCGTCGCTTCGATGACCGTCATGCCGGCCATGTCGCCCACGTCCTGACGGAAGTAGCCGATGGTGATGCCCTTATCGATCGACACCTGGCCTTCGTCGGGCGTCTCTTCCTTCACCACGCAGCGGAACAGGGTCGATTTGCCGGAGCCGTTGGGGCCGACCAGCCCGACCTTCTCGCCCTTGTGGAGCGCCGCGGAGGCCTCGATGAAGAGGATCTGTTGGCCGTGCTGGAGCGAGATGTTGTCGAAGCGAATCATTGCGGCGCGGCAATGCCACAGCCGGTGCCGAATCGCTACCGCCGCTCAGAGCCGGAACCCGCCCGAGAGTTCGATGCGTTGCCCGGTGACGAACCGGGCGTCATGGGAGGCGAGAAACGCGACGGTGTCGGCGATGTCTTCGGGCTCCGCCATGCGGCCCAGCGGGGTCTGTTCGGTGGCCATCTTGCGCATCGAATCGACCTTCATCATCGAGCCGTTGAATTCGGTGGCGACGCCTCCCGGGGCGACGGAGTTCACGGTGATGCCTTTGGGCCCGAGCTCGACCGCGAGCGCCCTGGTGAGCGCTTCGGTCGCCGCCTTCACCGACGAGTACACGGGCGTGCCGGGGAACGTGAAGCGCGTGACGGCGGAGGTGATGTTGATGACGCGCGCGCCGGGCTTCATGCGCGGGAGGAGCGCCTGAGTCAGGAAGAACGGCCCCTTGAAGTGCTCGGCAACGAGCTGATCGAAGGTCGCGCTGTCGACGGTGTCGAACGGGCCTCCGACGCCTGCGGCCCCGTTGTTCACGAGCACGTCGACGTGGGGAACCTGCTCGGCGAACGCCGCGAAGGAGTTCGTGTCGCTGACGTCGAGCTGCAGCGCGCGCGCTTTTCGGCCTGTCTTCTGGATCTCATCGACGACTGAGTCTGCGGAGGCCTTCGATGCCTTCCAGGTGATGACGAGGTCGAAGCCACGTGCCGCGAGGGCGAGCGCGATGCTGCGACCGATGCCCCGGCTTCCGCCGGTGACGACTGCGATGGGGTTTGAGTTGGTCATGCGCAGAAATGCGCGGGGCAATGGTCGGCCTCAAGGGGTAAATGACTGCCCTCAGGCACCTGGAGGTAACCATGGCGAAAGTGAAGAAGGCGCTGCCACACGTACCCGCGGAGCGGACGCTGAAGATCGTCGCCGGCCGGTGGAAGGTGTTCATCCTGTACTTCCTGCGGAAGAGGCCGCACCGGTTGTCGGAGCTGCGGAAACTGTCGCCCGAGGCGAGCCCGAAGATGCTGGTGCAGCAACTGCGGGAGCTCGAGGAGCACGGCGTCGTGCGGCGTGAGGTGTTCGCGGAGGTGCCCGCGCGCGTCGAATACAGCCTCACGCGCATGGGCATGACGCTGGGCCCGTTGCTCGACGAGCTGTGCGCCTGGGGCAAACGCCACGCGTCGGGCATCGCTGACTGACTACTTCTTGCTGAGCGTCGACAGTTGTTCGCGCGCGCGCTTCACACCAGACGCGTCCTTCAACGCTGTCCTGGCTTCAATCAGCCCGTTCAGATTCAGCGCGAGGTCGGGGTGCGTCGGGCCCTGACGAAGTTCACGAATCGAGAGGGCGCGCGTATCGGCTTCAGCCGAATCAGCCCACTTGTGTTGAGCGCGGCGCAGCTCGGCGAGGTTGGTCAGTGTAACGGCGACCGTCAGCGCATCGGCGCCTGCGCGGGCCTGTTTGATGTCCACCGCGCGCGTCAGCGCCTTCTCCGCGTCATCGAGCTCCTTCAAGTCGAGCAGCGTCAGCGCGAGGTTGCTCAGTGTCACCGCGACCGGCAGCGCATCAGCGCCATACGCGGCTTCCTTGATCGACAAGGAGCGGGTGAGGGCGTCGCGCGCGCGCGTGAGCTGCCCCTGTTCGCGCAGCACGTTGCCGAGGTTGTTCAGCGTGTCGGCCACCTGCGGGTGCGACGAATCGAGCAGCGCTTCTTCGATCGCGAGCGCCTGCACGTATTCGGCGCGCGCCTCGTCGTAGCGCTTCAACTTCGCCAACGTCGCGCCGAGGTTCGAATGGGCCCGCGCGACTGAAGGGTTCGACGGGCCCAGCATCTTCACGCGCAACTGCAGCGACTCGCGATGCGCCGTCTCCGCCGCTGCGTAGTCGCCGAGCATGTACTTCACGGTGCCGACGTTGGTGGCGAGTCCCGCGCGGAGCTCATCCGACGCTCCGGCGCGCTCGATGGCGGCGTTCGCGAAGCGCGCCCAGCGATCTGCCTCCGCCGGAGTCGCGATCGCCGCGAAGCCGACCCTTTCAACCCACGCGCGCGCCGCGAGTTCATCGTCGTGCGCTTCATCCGCCGCGAGGATCGCCTCTTCCGCCCACGCGTCGGCGCCCGGAGCATCTCCGAGACGGCGGCGAGCGATCGCTCCCTGCAGGCGCGCTTCGGCGAAGACGTCGCGATTGTTTCCAGCCTCCGCCGCGAGTGAAGACGCCTGGGCGAGCGCGTCGTTGTATTTGCCGGCGTCGATGAACGCGCGAATGCGTGAGAGCCGGGCGCGATCTGAATCTGAAACCACCGTCTTCACCGCCGCCTCACGCGGGTGCTTGCAGCTCTCGATGGGCAGCAGCCCGCTGGCCGAGCTCACGGCGCGCTCGACGACGTCGGCATCAGCGTGCGCGAACAATTGCGTCGTCGCCTCGAAGTCAGACAACGCGCGGCTCAGACACACGAGCTCCTCGCCGAAGCGTTCGTCATCGCCCTGCGGAGTCGATTCGCAGATCGCGCGGCGTTCAGCGACCCACGCGACGGCGTAGGCATCGAGCCGGGCCGCCGCGTCACGCCACGCGGCCGGCGCCCAGCTCTTGCCGGTCGCCGTGAATGACTCGCTCGCGGCCTTCTTGACGTTCTCGTCCCAGACTCCGCGGAGCCGCAACGGCACCTCGTCGCAGCGCGTGTGCTCTTTGTACATCGCGAGGCCGGTGACGCCCGCCGCGATCACCGACAACGTCGCGATGATCGCGAGCGCGACGCGCTGCTCTTTCTGCACCCGCGTGCGCCCGAGCTGCACCAGCAACGCGCGCATGTTCTGAAAACGCTCGTTCGGCGCGTTGCGCAGACCCTTGAGAATCAGCGCGTGAATGCGTCGCGGTACGCGCGTGTTCCCCGGCGGGGGCTGCACGCGATTCGCGGTGATCTCCACGGCGATGGCCGCGGGCGAATTCCCCTCGAAGGGCCTGAAGCCGTAGAGCGCCTCGTACAGCGACACGCAGAAGCTGAACTCGTCACTGCGAAAATCGGTGGGCTCGCCGTGCAACGCCTCCGGCGACATGTACGCGGGTGTGCCGACCATCGCGCCCGGCGCGGTGATGGTGCGGTGTGGTTTGCCGTCTTTCTTCGTCTTCGCCTTGCCGTGCGCGAGCCCGAAATCCATCACGCGCGCGCGGCCGTCGCGACCGATGAGCACGTTGTCGGGTTTGAAGTCGCGATGCGTGAGGCCTTGATCGTGCGCGGCGACGAGACCTTCACCCGCCGCGAGAAACACCTCGAGAATCTGCTGCCACGACGGCCGCGGCACCTGCGTCAGCCATTCCTTCAGCGTGCGGCCCTCGATGAATTCCATCGCGAGGTACACGCGTTCACCGGCGAGCCCGACGTCGTGCACGGTGACGACGTTGGGGTGCGAGAGCTTCGCGAGCGCTTGCGCTTCGCCGAGCAGGCGATGCTTCAGCTCTTCGGTGATCGTCGTGTCTTCGATGTCGGGCCGCAGCACCTTCACCGCGACCTTGCGATCGAGCACCGGGTCCCACGCGGCGTAGACTTCACCCATGCCGCCGGCGCCGAGCCGGTTGAGGATCACGTAGCGGTCGAGCGCTTCACCTTTTTCGATGCCGGAGCTCGTCAGCTTCCGCTCGCCGGAGACATGGGTGTCTCCGAGGTGCTCGCCGCTGACGGCGGTATCTTCAAGGCCGGTACTCACGCTGGAGAAGAGTGTACCTTCGCGCGCGCAATGGACCTGAAGACTTTGCGACTCGCCTCGCTTCAGCTCTCACCCGAGAGACTTGACGCATTTGTGACCTACGAACGCACGATGCTCGCGGAGCTCGCGAGCGCCGGCGGCAATGACTGGAGCGGCCGGTACGCGTTCGCGCACGCGAAGGCGCTGACTGCCTCGAAGCTCGACCTCGTCGAGTATGGGAAATTGAAGGCGCTCGTCGCGGACTTCTGCGGCCGGCGTTCGACGTTTCTGCAGGTGAAGTCGCGCGTCGAGTCAGGAGCGCTGAGTGGCGAAAAGCTCGCGCGCGCGAAGGCCGAGCTGCCGAAGCTCGATGACGTCAGCGAGTTCGAAGCGCGTTACGGCGTCGACGCCGTGAAGTTGCTGCAGTCGCGCGAAGTGGAGCTCGTGCAGTTGCACCGCGATCTCGCTGCGAAAGAGGGCGGCGGGCACGTGCATCCCGTCTGAGAAGAGGAGGCCGGTTTTCGCGGGTTCAGCACCGAGCTTCTCGCGCGCTGGCATCTCGGTTTCGCGCGCACTGATTCAAGCTGCTCGCGGCAGGTGCTCTCTGAATGCCGGTTTGGAAAGCGCAATTCTGGAGTTGTGCTTTGTTTGAGCCCGAAAAAAAGAAGTCCCACCGATAGCTTGATGAATTTCGTGACGTGTCGAGAGCACGTCGCGATTCTACCGCCGCCACGATTCTCAGACGTCCATACCTACGGCATCTGAGATCGACTTGAGCCCCAGTTGCGAAACGCGTTCTTCGAGCGTGTCGAGGATCTCGCGAACCAGCTCCGGGCCCCGATAGATGAACCCGGAATAGATCTGCACCGCCGACGCGCCCGCGCAGATCTTCGCCCACGCGTCTTCGCCGGAGCAGATGCCACCGACGCCGATCAACGGGAGCCCACGCGCGCGCTTGAATGCACGACGAAGCACCTGCGTGCTGCGCTCCATCAACGGCTTCCCCGAGAACCCGCCCGCTTCACGAGCGAGCGGATGTTCAACGGGCCTCGCCAGCGTCGTGTTGGTGCAGATGAGCCCATCGATGCCGCAGCTCTTCGCGACGTCGACCACCGCGTCGATCGCTTCATCTTCGAGATCAGGCGCGATCTTCAAGAATACCGGCTTGCCGTGCACTTCAACGCGCGTCGCCTTGAGCAGACCTTCGAGCACCTGCGGGTCCTGCAGCGTGCGCAGCCCCAGGGTATTCGGCGAGCTCAGGTTCACCACCACGTAATCGGCGAGCGGAGCGAGCAGCCGCGCTGACTCCACGTAATCTTCCGTCGCGCGCTCGAGCGGCGTGTCTTTGTTCTTCCCGAGATTCACGCCGACCGGAGCGGGGCGCCACGACAACTCGCGCAATCGCGCGGCCATCGCGTGCATGCCGAGGTTGTTGAACCCCATGCGGTTGATGATCGCCTGATGCTCTTTGAGTCTGAACAAGCGCGGCTTGTCATTCCCCGGCTGCGCGCGCGGAGTCACGGTGCCCACTTCCACCGCTCCGAAGCCCAGCGAGAACAGCCCGACGAGCGCTTCAGCGTTCTTGTCGAGCCCCGCCGCGAGCCCGACGGGGTTCGGCCACTCTACGCCCGCGATCGAAACGCGGAGAGCAGGGCGATCGGGCTTCACACGCGCACGCATGGCCTTCGCGAGCGACGGCGCCGTGTCTGCCAACCCCAGCCCCCACAGCCCGACGTGATGTGCCGTCTCAGCGTCGAGCTGAAACAGCAACGGCCGCAACAACCCGTACATGTTCACGTCGTCTTTTGAATGAACGAGTACTCGCGCGCCCACGCCAGCGTCTGATCGACCTGATGCGCGGTGAGGATGTTGTTCGACTCGACGAGCTCGATCTCACGGCGCATGTCGGTGTTCAGCAGGTACGGGCCGTCGGTGTTGATCGTGAACTTCACGCCGCGGTCCCAGAACGTGCGGACGATGTGCTCGAACTCCTTGATGCCGTCGACCGCGTTGGTCTGGAGGTTCGAGGACGGGCAGAGCTCGAGCACGATGTCGCGCTCCTTGAGCAGCTTCATCGCGGGCTCGTCGTACGCCGCGCGAATGCCATGGCCGATGCGGTTGGGCTTCAACTTCTCGACGACGGCGATGACACCTTCGGCGCCGGTGCCCTTGGTCTCGCCGGTGTGCACGGTCGCCTTGAGGCCCGCCTTGCGCGCCTTCGCGAACAGCTCTTCGTACTGCGTGACGACTTCAGGCTTCAGCTCGAGCGCGTTCGATTCGGTGCCGGCGAGATCGATGCCGAGCACGCCGCGGTGCCGGTACTTGATCGCCTTGTCGACCATGATGGTGTTCAGCTTCGAGTCCCATTCACGGGCGAGACAGAAGATGAGGCACGCCTTCACGCCGTACTCGAGCACCGCGCGGTCCATGCCGCGGATCGCCGCCGAGATGATGTGATCGAGGTCGAGCTCCGAATGCAGGTTGCGCTTCATCGGGTTGAAGCGGAGCTCGATCTGCGTGACGCGAGAGCTGCGGTATTCCTTGCCGATGACTTCGTAGACGCTGCGTTCGATCGCCGCGGGCGAAGACTGAATCTTCTCCGTCCACTGGTGCATGATCTTCAAATACGAATCGAGCGAGTCGACCTTGTCGGGAGACGCGGTGATCAGCTCGACGAATTCGAAGTAGTTCTTCACCGGCAGTTTGAAACCCTGCTGATGAGCGATGGACCAGAGGATGTGTGGGGCAACCGCGCCGCCGACGTGAATGTGGAGGTCGATGAGCTCGCGAGGCATGACCTTCTTTTGCACAAAAACTAATCGCGCGAAACGACCGAGAAGGTGGAGGCCGCGGCGAAGGTCTCCAGTGTTCCCGGTTCACGCAACACGTAGAGATTGAGGCGGGAATCGGCGGCGAGATCCATCACGCGCGCGCCGGTCGGCAGTTCGGCCAGCACCCGCCCCGAACGGGGGTCGACCAGACGGGTGAGCGGCCCGGGGACGACGAGTGTCTTGCGGCGGAGCAGCGGGGAGAGCGGGGTGATCAGCTCGTCTCCCGAGGAGCCGAGCACCCAATCAGGCGAACCATCGGGCAACAGGCGCGTCACGGAGCCGCGCGCGTCGCAGGCGATCACGCCCCCTTCGAACGGCAGCAGCCGCAGCGTGCGCGCATCGAGGTTGAGGTTCTTTTCCCACCGCACCTGACCGCGCGTGTTGAGCGAGACGATGACGGTGCGCCCATCGCGCGCGCCGCCGAGCCAGATCGTGCCCTTCGCTTCGACCGGCGCTCCGGGCGTCGAGAGAATCAATTCACGCTGCCACGCGACCGCGCCAGCCGGAGTCGTCTTGCCGCTCGCCAGCGCTTCGCACGCATAGATGGCGGTGTGTTCGCCGCGACCGAGGACGATCAGCGCGCGCTTGCGAACCAGCAGCGGCGCCTGCACCACGGGCAACCCGGCCTTCACGCGGAACCGCACCGTGCCGTCAGCCGCGTCGAGCCCGTAGAGCGTGCCTTCGTCGGTGCCGATCAACAGCCGCGAACCGGCCGCGCACAGATGCGTCACCTGCGAACGTGGAGGCTCGAAGCGCCACAGCTCTCGCCCCGTCGTCGCCGAGAGCCCGACGAACACGCGGCGCGCGAGCGTCACCACATCGACGTCATCGATGCGCAGCAGCCGCGCCCCGACGCGCGACGCATCGTGATTGCGCAGCCAGGTGATGTGGCCGCTCTGCGCGCCGTAGATCCATTCGTCGTTCGCGAGCACCGCCGAACCGTTGCCATCGATGCCCACGCCGCGCGGCATGGTGTGACGAAAGGCGGTCTCCCCTTTCTTCGTGAACGCGTGCGCGGCGCCCGGCGAATGCACCACCACGAACTTCGACCCCAGCTCGAGCTTCGCGCTGTCTTCTCCCAGCGCGACCGGCCGGCTCCATCGCGGTTGCAGCGTCACGCGGCGTACCTCACCAGTCGACGACAGCGGAAGATCGGGAGTGGCTCTCGGTTTGGGAAGCGACTTCGAACGCGTCTCGGGCACCGGTTTCCGCAGCGCGGTGAGCCCATTGATGCAGCGGATCTGCAGCGCTTCGACGAAAGGGTTCGCCGACAGCGCGGGGTTTCGCGCGCGCAGCGAAAGACACAGCTCCACGCCGGTGCGGAAAACGGCCTCGGCGCGAAGGCGATGCGTACCCAGCTTCGCCGAACCACTCGAAGCCGCCTTCGCGAGGCCCATCATCGTGAGGAACGGCAGCCCCGCGGCGTGCGTGCCATCGGGCAGCGTCAGCTCGCCGTCGAAGAGCAGGGGAGGCAGCCCGGCGCGCGTCTTCCGCGTCCACGCGAGCGTGCGGCCGTCGTCATCGCGCAGCGAAAACCCCAGACCCTCGGCCGCTGAATGAACGTCGCTCCACGGTTTCGGGGCGCGCGAAGGCAACGGTTCGATCACCAGCGTCGTCAGGTGGCGCAGGCGGCGCTCGAGAATCACCAGCTCCGCTTCGACGCCCGCGCGGTGCCGGGTCATGTCGCGCAGAAACGCGCGCGCGCACGCCACGGTGGCTTCGACCAGCGCCGGTAACTCGATGGTCACCGGCGCGCGCAGTTGCTTCGGAGGCTGCGAGAGCCCGATGACCGACAGCGCGACCTCGACCCCGCGCGTGCGCCAGAAACACAGCTCGAGATGTTCCAGCGACACCTGGCCCGCGCGTTCGCCATCGACCAGCGCCACCACGGCGTCGGCGAGGTTGAGCACCGTCTTCGCCAGCGGCTCGTCGTTGGCGCCGGGGAGCAGATTGAGCCCCTCCAGCTCCAGCGCGAACTCGTCGCGGGGGCCAGTCTCCGACACCGCTTCACGCTGCCAGTGCTGTCCCACCCGGAAGGAGATCATGAAGGTCTCTGCGAGAAGCTTCTCACACTGCGTGTGTGAATCGTTGACTTGGCGACATTCGCTCCGTACATTCGCGCGTCGTTCTTTCGGGCGTAAAGCCCACGATTTAATTGGGAAAACCCATGACATTTTATGAAGCGGCGCTCCGCGTCCTCGAAGAGGCGGGCACGCCTCTCCTCGCGGCGGACATCACGAAGCGCGCAGTAGACAAAGGCCTGCTGTCTCACGTCGGTAAAACTCCTGAAGTCACCATGCTGCTGCGGTTGGCGGCGATGGCGAAGCGCCCGAGAGATCGGAAGCTCCAGGTCACCGCGAAAGACACCTTCGCGCTCATCGATTGGATGCTGCCCGAAGACCCCGACGCGCTCGCCGCGACCGGCGTGATGGAGCCGAACGCCGAAGAAGAGCTGCCCGCGTACCGGCCTGAAGAGCGCCACCCGGAGGCGCACGCCGAATACCTGCGCAGCCTCGGCAGCCGTAACGATCGCAAGCGCAGCCGCGACGACGATCGCAAGAAGAAGTTCCCGCCCACTGGCGAGGTGGCGTTCGAAGCCCTGCAGGAAGCCGGCACCGCGTTGTCGCCCGGCGAACTGCTGGCGCGCCTCAAGGCCCGCGAAGCCGTCGCCGACGACATGTCGATAGGTCAGCTCATCGACGCGCTCGCCTCCGACAATCAGCGTCGCGTCGACGAGAACCGCCGCCCGCAGTTCGCCGCGGCGCGCGGCTCCGAGAACAACGAGCTGCAGTTGTCGATCGAGGTGTTCGTCGAAGGCGGCCCGGCCCCCGTCGAAGCGCAGCAGTCGTTCTGCGTCGCATGCAACCTCAAGTTCGAGAACGGCCGCGTGATGCTGCGCAGTGAGCAGCGTCAGCAGGAGCGCTCGTCGGAGCCCGTCGTGGTCTCCAGCGAAGATCGTCAGGTCATCCAGAACGCGCGCGTCGCCGGCAAGGATGCGCGCAAGGCGTTCGCGCGCATCTTCCGCGCGAAGCTGCTGGAGCTCGAGCAGGCCACGTTCGAGAAGGCGTGCTCCAAGCTGCTGCGGGCGCTGCACTTCCACGACCTCAAGGTGGTGCGCCGCGCGAAGGAAGGCCCGTTGCTCACCGCGCGCCGCCGCGAAGGCAGCCTCGAGCTCCGCTACGTCGTGCGCTTCTTGCGCGTGAGCGGCCCGGTCGAGCGCCGCCATGTGCAGGACGTGCGGCGTGAGATCGCTCACTCGGGCGCGAACGTCGCGCTGCTGGTGACCGCCAACGACGCGCGGGGTGATGCGCGCGGCGAATGCACGACCGGCCCGCTGGTTCAGTTGTGGGCCGGCGACGCGCTCTCGGAAAAGTTCTTCGAGGCGAAGGTCGGCGTGACCGTGACCTCGACCATCGAGTTCTTCGACGTCGACGAGGCGTTCTTCGCGCAGGCGAAGCAGGACGCCGATGAATCGACGAAGCGCCGCGAGGAGCGTCAGAAGGAGCGTGAACAGCGCGACCCGAACCCGACGCCTCCGATGGAAGCCGAGACGGCGAACGCGCCGGCGCCCGAAGGCGCGGCGGCTCCTGAAGGTGTGGCCGCTGAAGGTGCCGACGGCGCCGATGACGCGGAAGGTGATGATGACGGTGATGACGAAGGGGGCTCTGATGAAGCGGGCGCTCCGGGTGAAGGTGGAGCCGCGGGTGAAGGCCGTCGCCGCCGCCGTCGCCGTCGTCGTCGTCGTGGCGGCCGAGGCAATGGCCCGCGTGAAGGTGAAGCACAGGCCGGTGGCGCGCCCGGGGCTCAGGCCGCTGAAGGTGGCGCGCCTGCTCCCACGGCGCCCGCGGCCGAGGCTGCACCCGCGACGGCGGAGTCTGCGCCGCCGCCTCCTCCTCCTTCAGCTCCGCCGGCTGATTCGGGGAACAACAGCTGATGATGCGGTGGGCCGCGGCGCTGTTGTTGTGCGTCGCCGCCTGCAAGCGCGACGCGACGCCGTGGGTCGATCGGCTCAAGGTCGACGCGTTTCAGGGCGGAGAGGTGATCTCCGTCTCGAAGGAGCAGTTGGAGAAGCAACTGCGTGAGCGGCTCTCGGCGGCGAAGTTCAACGTCGCCGATGAGAAGCACCCCGTGCCCGACAGCGTGAAGCCATGGCGCGTGGCGCTGGCCGCCGGCTTGAGCGAGCCTGATCTCGAGTCGCGTGAATCGTCGCTGGAGCTGGTGCTCGAGCTCTCGCACACCGGCGACGACGAACCGTTCGTCATCGATCGCCGCCGGCAGTTGCCCGCGCCCGAGGGAGATGTCGAGTCGGTGCAGAACTCGATTCGTGACGCGCTCAATTCGACGCTCGATGCGAGCGTGCGCGAGGCGGGGGCGTTGATTCGTCTGCAAGACGCATCGAACTCCACGCTGCACGAGAAGATGAATGACGCTGATGCCGCGGTGCGCGGGGCCGCGGTGCGGCTGCTGGTACGCGCGCATGACAAAACGGTGCTGCCGGTGTTGCTCGAGCAGCTCAAGAGCACGCAGCTCGATGAGCTGCGCGTGACCGTCGGGCAGTTGGTGGAGCTGCGCGCGCCGGAGGCCGTGAACCCGCTCGTGGAAACGGCGAGCCGGCGAGGGCCGACCTTCGAGCGCGAGGTGATCTTCGCGGTCGGGGCGATCGGCGGAGACGACGCCGAGGCGTACCTCGACCTCGTCGCCACCGGCGCCGAAGATGAAGTGCTGAGCGAGAGCGCCGCGCAGGCGTTGTCGGAGCTCCGCGCTCGAAAGAACCAGGGAGAGAAGAAATGAATCGCTTGCTGCTGGCGTGCGCGTTGATGAGCGCGTGCGCGACGACGTCGGGGTCGACCACGAAAACGGTCGAGAAGGCGCGGGACGCGTCGGTGTTCTACCCGCTGGGGCTCGGCACCGAGTGGAACTACGAAGTGAAGCTGCTCGGTGAGACGCGCCAGGTCGACGTGAAGATCACCCGGAAGAACGACGACGGCTTCGTCGAAGATTCGATGGGCGCGAAGCTGATGGTCGATTCGTACGGCGTTCGCGATCAGAAGCGCTACCTGCTGCGCAACCCGGTCGTCGCCGGCACGAAGTGGACCAACGTCGTCTCGGTGTCGTCGGTGGAAACCTACGAGATCCTCGCGGTCGATCAGCCGTGCGATTCGCCCGCCGGCAATTGGGAAAACTGCGTCATCGTCGAGAGCCGCAACCGCATCAAGGAGGGCACCACGCTCGTCAACGAAGTCACCTACGCACCCGACGTCGGCATCGTGAAGCTCTCGACGGTGCTGGAGGCGGGAGACAAGCAGATCCCCCAGTCGACGCTGTCGTTGCTCAAGTTCACCGCTGCGCATTAGCCTTTAAGTCACCGTGGATGACACCGAGCAATCCAACGAAGAGATGATCCTCTCCTTCCTCGCGGAAGGCGGAGAGGACTACGTCTCGGGCGCGGCGCTGTCAGACAAGCTGGGCTTGTCGCGCACGGCCGTGTGGAAGCACGTCGAGCAGCTCCGAAAGCTCGGCTACCGCATCGACGCGCAGGCGTCGCGCGGCTACCGGTTGCTCGAAGTGCCCGACACGTTGACGGCGCTCGAGGTCGGCCCGCTGCTCGCCACGCGCGAGCTCGGCCGCACGCTGCATCACTATGACGAGCTCGACAGCACCAACGTGAAGGCCTTCGAGCTCGCGCACGAGGGTGGTTTTCACGGCGAGGTGATCGTCGCCGAGCATCAGACGGCGGGCAAAGGGCGGCGCGGGCGCAGTTGGGTGTCGCCTCCGGGCAAGAGCCTCGCGATGAGCGTCATCGTGCGCCCTGAGATCCCTCCGTCGCGCGCTCCTGAGCTCACGCTGGTGACCGCCGTCGCGCTCGCCGAGACGCTGAAAGATTCTGGCGTCGACGCGCGCATCAAGTGGCCGAACGACGTGCAGATCGGCGGCAAGAAGGTCGCGGGCATTCTCACCGAGCTCTCCGCCGACACCGAGCGGGTGCACTTCGTGATCCTCGGCATCGGCGTGAACCTGAACGTGCCGGCCGACGAGTTCCCCTCCGAGATTTCGGAGCTCGCGACCTCGATTCTCGCGTCGAAGAAACAGCCGGTGCACCGCGCGCTCTTCGTCGCCGCGCTGCTAGGCAAGCTCGAGAGCTGGCTCGACGTGTGGGCCGAGGAGGGCTTCGGCCCGATTCGCGAGGCGTGGAAGAAGTTGTCCTCCACGCTGGGTCAGGAGGTCGTGGTGCGCACCGACGGCAAGGAGCTGCGCGGGGTTGCGGAAGACATCGACGAGTCTGGCGCGCTGCTGCTTCGGGCGGGCGGCAAGCTGGAGCGGATTCTCTCCGGCGACGTGGAGCAGCTCCGCGCGTAGTATTCGTGGCGCATGCTGCTCGCCATCGATGTCGGCAACACCAACACCGTTCTGGGCGTCTACGACGGCAAGAACCTGCGCTCGCACTGGCGCATCGAAACCACCTCCCGCCGCACCTTCGATGAGTACGGCATTCTCGTGCTGCAGTTGTTCGCGCACGCCGGGCTCGACGCGAAGAAGGTGAACGCGGTCGCGGTGTCGAGCGTGGTGCCGCCGCTCCAGTTCAACCTCGAGCGCATGAGCGAGCGCTACTTCCGCTGCAAGCCGATGTTCGTCGGCCCCGGTGTGAAGACGGGCATGCCGATTCTCTATGACAACCCGCGCGAGGTCGGCGCCGACCGCGTGGTGAACGGCGTGGCGGCGTACGAGCGCCACAAGACCTCGCTCATCGTGGTCGACTTCGGCACGGCGACGACGTTCGACGCGGTCACCGCGAAAGGCGAATACCTGGGCGGCGCGATCGCTCCGGGCATCACCATCTCGATGGACGCGCTCTCTCGAAACGCTTCGCGCCTGCCCCGCGTGGAGTTCGCGCGCCCGCCGCACGTCATCGGCAAGAACACGGTGCACTCGATGCAGTCGGGTCTGGTGTTCGGTTACGTGTCGCTGGTCGATGGTATCTGCGAGCGCATGAAGGCCGATCTCGGGCCCGCCACGAAGGTGATCGCCACGGGTGGTCTCGCGCCGCTCATCGCATCTGAGTCGAAGGCCATCGAGGAGGTCGACGAGTTCCTCACCCTCGAAGGTCTCCGGCTCATTCACGAGAGGAACCAGGGATGAGCGCGCCCGTCATTCTCGAACCCGCTGAGAACGCCGCGGTCGGTGAGCTGCCGACCTTCAAGGGCAAGACGTCGATGGCGGGCACGTACGTCTCGCTGTTCATCGACAACCAGTACGTCGGCGCGCCGCAGTCTGACTACGAGGGCAACTGGTCGCATCGCGCCGACAAGCTCGCGGTCGGGCCGCACACCCTCTGCGCGCAGGCGAACGATTTCGAGGGCAACCCCGGAGAGTATTCGCCGCAGATCCCCTTCACCGTGCAGCCGGCGGTGGTCGCGGCTGCGGCTGCGCCTGTGGCCGTGGCGTCAGTCCCGAGCGACGCGGTCTGCCCGATCACCGACGACTTCCTGCCCGACAACATGAAGAAGCACGTCGACCCGAAAGCGCCCGTGCCGCTGCGCATGATGGCCGCCAAGGCGCTCGTGCCGCTGCAGCCGCCCGACATGCTCAGCGTGCTCTTCATGCTCAAGTACGACGCGGAGCCGAACGTGCGCGAGCAGGCGCACAAGACGGCGACCACCTTGCCCGATCGCATCGCGGCGTCGGGTTTCCGCGACGAAGACGTGCACCCGCCGGTGCTCGGGTGGTTCCTCTCGCTGTACGCGGCGAACGACACCTACGCCGAGATGATGATTCTCAACCCGGCGACGCCTGATGAAGCCGTCGCGGCCATCGCCTCGCTCTGCAGTCAACGCACGGCTGAGATCATCGGGCAGAACCAACTGCGCATTCTGCGCACCGACGCAATCATCCGCTCGCTCGCGCAGAACCCGGCGGCGGCGGGCGCGCTCATCGATGGCGTCTGTGACTTCGCCGTTCGCAGCGGGCTGATTCTCGAAGACGTGCCACAGATGAAGGAGGCGAAGATTCGCCTCTTCGGGCCCGAAGCCGTCGTGCAGGCGCCCGTGCAGCAGGGCCCGACCGCCGATCAGGTGATGGCGGAGTTCGCGATGGCCGACCAGGCCACCGGCGAGGCGGTCGACAGCGCGCCGCTCGACGAGGGCAAGAAGATGTCGCTCTCGAAGCGCATCCTCGGCATGAACGTGTCGGAGAAGATCAAGCTCGCCACCAAGGGCAACAAGGAGGCGCGCGGCATCCTCATTCGCGATTCAAACCGGCTGGTGTCGGTGGCCGTCATCTCGAGCCCGCGCATCACCGACGGCGAGGTGCTGGCGCAGGCGCAGAACAAGATCTGCAACGAAGACGTGCTGCGCATCATCTACAGCAAGCGCGAATACCTCCGGAAGTACGCCATCAAGCTCGCGCTGGTGAAGAACCCGAAGGTGCCGCAGGGCGTCTCGATGCGCCTGCTGAACACGCTCCACGAGCACGACATCAAGACGCTCGCGAAAGACAAGAACGTGCCCGGCAGCGTTCAGATGCTGGCGAAGAAGCACCTCGACAAGAAGGCCCAGAAGTCGAGCGGCTCCGCCCACTGAGCTCAGGCTTCGGCGATGTCGTCGATGTCGATGTCGTCAGACTCGGCGGGCGTCTCGGCGAGCGTGTCCATCGCCTGTTGCAGCGTCGACTTGAGGCGTTCGATCTGTTCCTGATGCGCGCGGACCCGGGCGTGCTGCTTGGTGGCCTTCTCCTCGGCCTTCTGCGTCTCGGTCTCCGCGTCGGCGAGGCGCTGACGGAGCGACGAGAGCTCGTCGTTCAACCCGGTGTTCTGGTTGCGCTCGTTCTCGAGCTCCGACTTGACCGCGTCGAGCTCCCCGCGCGCCTCAGAAAGCTCCGCTTCGAGCGCCGCACGGCCTGACTCGGATTCCTG
>JBEHYH010000049.1:0-20661 GCA_048498275.1 Myxococcota bacterium
GCGGCTCGACCACTGCATCTGTTCAGCCGCGAGCGCGCTTACCGAGATCACCTGCACGCTGCCGGTCGACAATTCGGGCAACGCTTCAGGCAACGACGTCGGCACGGTGACCGCTCCGGTCAGTTGGAACAACGGCGGCAGCACAGGGTCTTCACGCCACACCCACGCGCGCTTGCCCTTGAGGTCCGCCGGATTCTTGATGGGGAAGCCCTTCGACATCAGGTGGTCGAGGCCGACGTCGCCCCAGCCGACCAATTCGAAACCCTGCTCACGGAACTTCTTCTCGAAGCGCGCGCGCAGTGACTCGCGGCCTTTGTCGAGCTGTTCCCAATTCGAATAGAGCCCCGGCGACTGCAACACGTTCACGCCGGGGTCGATGACGCCGAGGCCGACGGCAGTGACGACGGCTCCGTCGAGCTGCCCGGTCTTCACCTTCGCCATCTGCGCGGGCTCGTCGCCCTGCGTGCCGTTCCAATACAGCTCGAGGGTGACCTCGCCCTTGGTCTTCTCCTTCACCGCCTTTTGCCAGGTGCGGAGCACGAGCCCCCACGGCGATTCACGCGGAACCGACGTCGAGAGCTTGAGCTGAACAGGGTCGGCGAAGGCAGACGACGCGACGAGAACGATGAGCAGTGCGCGGTACATGGTTTCCTTTCAGAAGCCGCAGCGCTTGAGACGCGGCGGGCCGAGGTAGCGAGCGGCCTTGCGGCGCGCGATGGTGTTCTCGAGGCGCTGTTCAGGCAGCACGTCGTCAGCGTCGATGACTTCATTGAGCAGCGAGCGGTACAGCTTCTCGTCGTGCGACTGGCACGCGAAGTTCTGCGCGTACATGAGCTGCACGGTGAGCGCCTTGCGGTTGGTCACGGTGAGCGCGCGCTCGAACAACTTCTTCGCTTCGGCGAGCTCCGCGTCGGGAGATCTCGCATGGTACGCGCCGAGCGCGGCGAGCCCAGTGGCGTACGCGAGCGTGTCATCGAGCTCGACGCTGCGTTCGATGAGCATCACGCCGACGAACAAGTCAGCGACGACTTCCGGTTTCTCTGCAGCCACACCTCCGCGCGAGAGCCACGCGAGCCCGACCCACAACAGATTCTCCGCGTCTTCTTTCTGAAACTTCGCGAGGTACGCCTTCATCGTCTCGGCGTTGCGCTGCGCGGCCTTGAAGCCAGGCTGACGACGCTCGAGCAACGCAGAGCCCGAAATCAACGCGCGGTCGTACGCATTCTTCGCGCGCGTCGCGTGCCAGATCTCCATGCCGTCATCTTCCGCGTCGACCGCGGCTTCCCAACTGTCTTCGATGAACGCCGACGCGTAGCCGGTCCACGACTGCGTGAGGATGAAGAGGCCGTCTTCGTTGTCGGGCGCGAGCGCCATCATGCCTTCGACTTGAACGATTGAAGACCCGGCGCCTTCTTTCGCGACCTCGAGGTCCGAGAGCGTGTCGAAGACCTTCGAAGCGGTCCTCGTGGAGCTCAAGGTTCCATCGATGATGATGCGATCGAGACAACCGCAGAACAGCAGCGGGGCGAGCAGCGCAACGGTTCGCATAGGGGCCGCTCTTTAGCGCAGCTCACCTCGTGACACTCGCGTTCGACGTTGGTTGCGCTTGGAGCGCGTCCGGGGTGTCCTGCTTCTGGGGATGACTGAATCAACCGGCAAATTGCGCAACACCTCCGCGATGCAGCTCCACGCGCGGCAGAACTACGCGGAGGCGCTCAAGCGAGGCCTGATGCAGCGCACGCTCCACGCGCGCAAAGAACGCCGGGTCGCGCTGACGGAAAGCGAGTGGGTCACCGAGTGGGTGAACTGCAGCTACCTCGGCATCGACACGCGACCTGAAGTCATCGCGCGCGGCAAGCAGGTGATGGACGAGTGGGGCGCGCATCTGTGTTGCGCGCGCAGCCGGTTCAGCATCGGGCCGCTGGAAGAACTCGAAGAAGGGCTGTCGGAGACGTGGCGCGGGCGCGCGATTACTTTTCCGTCGGTCACCACGACGCACATGTCGTCGATGCCGTTGATTGCGTCGTTCGTCGGCAGTGAGCGCGTGACGTTTCTGTTCGACAAACTCGCGCATGCATCGATGCAGTTTCTGAAGCCGATTCTCGCGTCGGAGCAGCGTGTTGAAACGTTGCCGCACAATGATCTGCAGGCGCTCGAAGACGCGGTGAAGGCTGCGCACGCGCGCGGTGACGGCGTCGTCTACGTGGCCGACGGCGTGTATTCGATGGGTGGCGTGTGCCCGATTCCGGAGCTGCTCGCGCTCGCGGACCGGCTCGATTTCTCGCTCTACATCGACGATGCGCACGGCACGTCGATCTTCGGTGAATCGGGGGAAGGTTCAGTGCTCGCGCGGCTCGGCGGTTCGCCGCCCGAGAACGTGATGCTGACGTTCAGTCTGTCGAAGGGCTTCGGCTGCAACGGCGGCGGCATCCTCGTGCCCGATCGCGAAGCCGAAGCGCTCATCCGCACGTTCGGCACGACGTACGCGTTCTCGGCTCCGTTGGATTTCTCGGTCGTCGGTGCGGGGCTCGCGTCGCTCGAACTGCATCGGTCGGGTGAAGTGAAGCGTCTGCAATCGGAGCTCGAACGTAAAGTTGCGCTTTACGATTCGCTCGTCGGCCGCGAGTTGCCGTTCAGCCCGATTCGCATGATTGAAGTCGGCGATGAACAGCGCGCGATCGAGCTCGGAGACGCTCTGAAATCGCGCGGGCATTTCGTGTCGGTCACGTTCTTTCCCATCGTCGCGCGTGGCAACGCGATGTTGAGAATCTGTCTCGGCGTCGGTCACGCAGACGACGACGTGCGTTCGCTGGTGAGCTCGCTCAAGGAACTCGGCGCGCTGTGAACGTCGCGGAGTTGTACGCGTCGGGCAGGGTGCATCCGCTACGTCCGCTCGCGCGCGTCGCGACGCTTTCAGATCGCGAAATGTTCGAGCGCGTTGGTCGGCCGATCTTCGATTCGTTGAGTGAGTTGGTTCGCATTGCGCCGTTGCCTCCGTTGCTCGAGCCGTATGCAGACGTGGTCGCGTCTGAGCGCGCCGCGGGTCGACTGCTCGGCTTCACGCGTTTCGATGTCGCGATTCATCGTGACGCCCCCGAGCAGTTTCAGATTCTCGAAGCGCAGGCTGGCGACCCATCAGCGATGGGTTGGCACGACGCGCTCTGTGAATCGCTCGGTGAGAAGCCCGTGCTCATGGAATCGCATCGGCGCGCGTTCGAGGCGCTGACTCCGAAACGTCGCATCGCGTTCGTCGTGGTTCGCGAGTCGATCGTCGAAAGCGATCATCGGTTGCTCGCCGAGCACTACACGGCGAACGGTTGGCACGCGCTCGTCACAGATCCTCGCGAACTGCATTTCGATGGAACGCGTCTCCATGCGCGCGGTGAACCGATTGATGCCGTGTTCCGTGACGCACTCGACGAACTCTTCGTCGGTGATTTCAAACCCGGAGGCGAAGCGCTCATCGCCGCGATGCGCGCGAACGCGGTCGTCGTGATGAACCCGCTCGCGGCGGCGATCGCTGACGACAAGTCGTTGCTCGCTCCGTTGTCTGAACTCCACCCCGCGCATGTGCCGCAGACGCGCGTGCTGACCTCGAACATCGAAGCCGACGTGCGTGCGAATCGCGCCGAGCTCGTTCTCAAACCCGTCGATGGCTACGGCGGCTTCGGCATCGTCGTCGGGCCCTTCGTGAACGACGCAGAGTGGAACGCCGCGGTGACACACGCGCTGAGCGCCGGCCGCTTCGTCGTGCAGCGCTACGTGCCGCTGCCGCGCGAGCGCGTGGAGCTCCTCGATGGCTCGGAAATCGAGGCCTTTCTCATCCACTCGCTCTGGTTCCACCCGCACCTCGCGGGCGCCTTCGTTCGCGCGTCGACGAACCCGGTGGTGAACGTTCATCAAGGCGGCGGCCTGGCGCCGGTTGTCTTTCGAACGCCCGCCCCATAGCTTGCAGACACCATGGCCAAAATCGGTCCGAAGCCCCCGTCGCTCCCGAAGACTGTGCCGTCCAAGCCCGCGCCCAAGAAGCCGACGCCGGCGAAGCCCGAGAAGCCGGGCACCGGTTGGAACCCCAGGAAGCCCGGCAAGCCGGTCGAGTGAGTGGAGCGCCTTTCTCGGCGCTTCCCCGATGACCCTGCACTCGCGCGTACCGTCGACGCGGCGCTGAAGAAGCACGTCAGCGAGCTGCGCGACTTCACGCATCGCTTTCACGAAAAGTGGAAGCGCTGGGGCATCACCACCATTCGCGGTTCGGGTTGGGCGTTGCGTCCGCTCTTCGTGCCCGCTGCGCATCTCGATTTCGTTGCTGCGTCTCTGCACGCGCGCCTCAGCGAGCTGCGCGCGCGGTTGCGTCAGCTCGCTCGAAAGAAGGGCGCGCTCGAGAAAGTGCTGCCGTTGCCGCGTGGGTTTTCGCAGGCACTCGACGTCGGCGCCGGAGTCGATTCGCACGACTGGCTCTCGCATCTGCGGCCCGACGGCTTTCTGTTCGAAGATCGCTACGTGCTGTCTGAAGTGAACTTCGGCAACGGCATCGCGGTGAGCTGCGGCTACACCGAAGTCGTCGCGGACTATTGGCGTGAACACCCGGTGCTGAAGCGGCTCGGCATCGACGTCGACCGGTACAGCCGGCGGCCGTTGCCGCGCTATCTGCAGGTGATTTCGCGCGCGATGCGGAGGTCCGAGAAACCGTTCGTCGCGTTGCTCACGCATCACCGCGAGTGGGAGGTCATTCAGAGCTACCCGAAGCGCGTCGAAGATCAGTTCGATTACGTGCAGCGCGAGCTGTACCGGCTCGGCATCGAGTCGCGCATCTGCACCGAAGAAGAGCTCGTCGTCGGTCGTGATGGGAACCCGCGCATCGTGGGTGATGCGCGCAAGCCCGACCTCGTGATGCTGGTGACGATCGGTTCGTCGTTTCTCGATGACCCTGAATTGCTGCGGCCGGGTGGGCGACTCGCGCATCTCCGCGGTTCGCGCATCGGTGAGGTCGCCATCGTGAAGCCGCTCGCCGCGACGTTGATGGACAAAGGCGTTCTGCCGTTGCTGCAGACGCTGGAGCCGCTCTTCAAGAATCGTTCTGCCGACGGCTTCCGCTTCGAGATTTCGCCGACGCATTTCCCGTTCGGTCAGAAGCCGTCGAAGTACACGCGCACGCAGAACGACTGGGTGATGAAGCGCGCGTTCGACGGCAAAGACACGCACATCGGCATCTCACGTTCGCGTGAACTGTGGAGCGAAGTGGCCGACGTCGCGACCAGCGAACCCGGTTACGTCGCGCAGAAATACGTGTCGCTCCCGCGCGCGCGTATTCCCGTGTTCATCGACAAGCACCTCGAGTTCGTCGAGAGCCGCGTCGAGCTCTCGTCGTTCATCTACGACGGTCACTTCGGCGGCGGCGCGGCTCGGCACGCGCCTGATGCCGAGGGGCTGGTGATGACTGATCCGCCTCCGGACTATGGGTTCTCGACGGTCTTCGCGATTTGAGCTCGCGCGCGGGTGGGCGCTCTGGCCGCAGGTGCTGGTGCGCGGCGCGGGGTTTCCATTCGCGTGGCTCGATGAGGTCGTGAACTCGGCAGATGTCTCGCGCGCGCTGCGTGAAGTCGCGCGTGATGCGCGCTTTCGAGAAGCGGTGACCTGGCAGAACCGGAGCGCGGTCGCAGACGGTCTCGACTCGCTGCTGCGCAAACCCGAAGGCGCGACTGACGCGAAGACTCGCAAGAAGGAGCTGCTCGTCGCGCGCTACCTGCAGCGGTACTGCGCGAAGAACGACACCATCGGTTTCTTCGGCCCCGTCGGTTGGGCGAACACGAGTGGAGAAGGGCGCTTCGTTGCAGGCGCCGAACTCCTCGACGCACGCGCCACGTTCTTCGAGCCGTGGGTCGCGCGCGTTCTCGCCGACACACTCGCGCTCGATCCAAAACACTGCGGAGACGCACTCGTCTGGCTGCCTGGAGACGTACGCGTTCAAGGTCGAAAACTCATCACGCCGACGGCGACGTACACGCTGAGCGGTTCCGACGCTGCTTTGCTCGCGAAACTCGAGAAGCCGCGCAAAGCGAAATCACTCCCGCGTGCGCAACTCGAATCACTCGCCGAGCGCGGGATCATTCGTTGGACGTTCCCGGTTTCGATCTCTCACGACCCGCTGAAATACGTGCCGGTGTCGCTGAAGGCGCCGAGGCTCAACGAACTCGGTGCGCTCGAAGAGCGTTTCACTGCACTCACTGCGCACGCGCCGAAGCGTCACGAGGGCCGCACCTATGGAGGCCGCGGGCTCGTCTATGAAGAATGCCGCCGCGACATCCAACTCACGCTGAGCGACGCGATGTGGTCGCGCGTGTCGCGGCCGTTGAGCGTGATTCTCGACATCGCGCGTTGGTACTCGGCGCAGATCGGCGCGCAGCTCACGAAGCGCATGAACGCGCGCTTCAAGAGACGCGTGCCGCTTCACGTGTTCTGGGCGCAGACGGCTCCGTTGTTCGCGGGCGCTGAGCCACCGGTCGTGACACCGACCGCGAAGTTGCTTCGCAAGAAATGGAACGCGCTGTGGAACGGCCGCAGCGAGGTTTCGACTGAAGAAGCCGAAGCGTTCGCCGCGAAGCACTTCAAAGCCGACGCTCCAGGTTGGCCGGGAGCGCGTCACCACGCGCCGGACATCTTGTGGGAAGCCGAGTCAGCCGAGGCGATGTTGCGAGGCGAGGGCACTCCGATTCTCGGCGAGCTGCACCCGGGCGTGACGCCGTTCACGACGCTCTCGGTGCTCGCCCACGCGCCCGACCGCGCGGCGCTCGAGCGGCAATGGCGTGAAGACTTCGGTGACGACGGCATCACTCCGATTCCATGGGAGGACTTCGCGCGTTCATCGCAAGACGCGCGCTTGTCGAAGAAGCACTGGCATCTCGATGTCGGGTACGAGTTCGAATCAGATCGCCCGGCGAAGCGCGTGCTGCGCGCGGCCGATTTCGATGTCGTGCGCCGTGCCGGTCGACTCATCGCGGTGCATACGAAACGAGAGCTGGAGTTCGATCTGCTCCGCGTGTTCGAGCGACGCATCAAGCTCATTTCAGCGCTGCATTTCTCGCTGGGTGACGGGCTCGATTCTGGGCCGCGCCGCACGCTCGGCGGTCTCGTCGTTCAGCGCGCGCATTGGAAGCTGTCGCGCGAAATCACGCAGGAACTCGATGATGAGACGAAGCGTGCCTCGTTCCACGGACGTCATGCGCTGCCGCGGCGCGTGTTCGTGCGTAGCCCCGAAGAAGTGAAACCGGTCTACGTCGACTTCAACGCGCCGATTCTGGTGGAGATGCTCGCGCGCCTCGCACGTCAGGCTCCGTGGTTGTCGTTCAGCGAAATGCTGCCGACGCCTGAAGGGCTCTGGCTGCGTGACGCGCAGGGCGCGCGCTACGTCGCGGAGCTGCGCTGCATTGCTGTCGACCCGGTCGCGTTCAAATAGTGTCCGCCGTCATGGCGACGAAGAAGAAGCCGGCTCCGCGAAAAGACTTCGGCGCTCCGGTCGAGACGTACCTCGCGAAGTTCGACGGCGAGCAGCGGAAGATTCTCGATGCGCTTCACGCGCTCATCAAAGCGAACGCTCCGAAGGCAACCGGTGCACTCAAGTGGGGCATGCCGATGTGGAGAGAGGGCACGAAGATGGTGTGCGCGCTGCGCGTGACGAAGACGGGTGTCGGCTTGTTGCTCTTTGGCCCGCCGGCGCTCTTCGTCGACCCCGAAGGACTCCTCGAAGGCGAAGCGCAGAACATGCGGCAGTTGAAGCTCACGTCGCTGAAAGATCTGCCGAAGAAGCAGGTCACCGCGTGGCTCAAGGTCGTCGCGTCGAAGTAGCTACGCGGTCGATTCGAGAAACTCGGCGAACTCCGGCCACCATTTCCTCAGCGCATCAGGCCCGGTTTCGCCGAACACGCCCACGCGATCGATCGGCGGCAACGGCTGCCCGGTCTTCACCATCGCCCACGCACGCAGCGCATCCGCGACCGCTCTCGCCGGTCCACCCAGCGCGCGGATGCGGTTGAAGTCGAGCGCATCCATCACCTCGCGCCATTTCTCATCGCGGGCGAGCCACACCGCGCGCGCCAGCAACACCATCGGCCCGCGGGAGAGGTTCAGCGTTTCAATTTCTTTGTCCAACGCGTCGGCGCGCGGTTTGTCTTTTTGCATCGCCGCGATGAACGCGAGGCCGGGCACCGCCATGATTCGAATCGGCCGGCCCGCGAGCGTGCGCGTCGCCTTGTCGATGCGCACGCGTGCGTCTTCGAGTCGCCACAACCAGATGCTCGCGTTGCCGATGTTGTACCCGGGCAGCGGGCTGCGCGGCATCAGCGAGGCGGCGGCTTCGAAGGCGGCGATCGCTTCGACGTAGCGGCCTTCGTTCATGAGCGCGATCGCGCGGTTGTTCTCACGCGCTCCACGTTGCCCGCGCCGCAGCGCCCAGATGATCATGACGATCACCAGCGGTAGAAACAGAAAGATCAGGGCTGGTTGGTGATTCTGAACTCCGACGTAGCCCCCGAAAAACGAGAGCAGAAGCACCAGTACCCACGCGACGCGGATCATGCGCGGCTCTTACCCGACGCGTTGACCCACGCGCTGTTTGCGACCCTTACCGAGCACGTGCTTCAGGTACTTGCCGGTGAAGCTCCCCTTCACGTCGGCGACGTGTTCGGGCGTGCCTTCAGCGAGCAGCAACCCGCCACCAGCGCCACCTTCAGGCCCGAGGTCGATCACCCAGTCAGCCGACTTGATGACATCGAGGTTGTGCTCGATCACCAGCACCGTGTTCCCCGCCTCCACCAGCCGGTTCAACACGATGAGCAGCTTGCGGATGTCTTCGAAATGCAGACCGGTCGTCGGCTCATCGAGGATGTACAGCGTGCGCCCCGTCGCAACGCGCGCGAGCTCACGTGACAGCTTGATGCGCTGCGCTTCACCGCCCGACAGCGTCGTCGAGGGCTGCCCGAGCTTGATGTACGACAAGCCCACGTCTTCCAACGTCTGCAGATGCCGGCGGATGTCGCGATGCAGCTCGAAGAGCCCCATCGCCTCGCGCACCGACAAATCGAGGATCTCCGCGACGTTCTTGCCCTTGTAGCGGACCCGCAGCGTCGCATCGTTGAAGCGCTTGCCGCCGCACACCTCGCACGGCACGTACACGTCGGCGAGGAAGTGCATCTCGACCTTCTTCACGCCATCGCCTTCACACGCCTCGCAGCGCCCGCCCTTCACGTTGAACGAGAAGCGGCCCGGCGAATACCCGTACGCGCGCGCCTCAGGCGTCTGCGCCAGCACTTCACGGATCGCGTCGAAGACCTTGGTGTAGGTCGACGGGTTCGATCTCGGAGTGCGGCCGATCGGCCGTTGATCGATGTCGATCACCTTGTCGAGGAACTCGAGGCCCGTGATCGCCTGGTGCTTCCCGGGGATTTCGCGCGACTGGTAGATGTGCCGCGCGAGCGCCGGGTAGAGGATCTCGTTGATCAGCGTCGACTTGCCCGCGCCTGAAACGCCGGTCACCGCCACGAAGCACCCGAGCGGAATGTCGACCGACAGGTTGCGCAGGTTGTTCTCGGTCGCGCCCTTGATGCTGATCTTCTGTTTGCCCGGAGGCCGGCGAATGAGCGGCAGCCCGATCTCGATGCGGCCCGACAGGTAACCGCCGGTCACGCTCTTCTCGTTCGCCATCACTTCCCTGGGCGTGCCCGCGGCGATCACCTCACCGCCGAGCTCACCCGCGCCGGGGCCGAAGTCGACGAGCCAGTCGGACTCCTCCATCGTCTCTTCGTCGTGCTCGACGACCAGCACCGAGTTGCCGAGGTCGCGCAGCTTCTTGAGCGTGCCGATCAACCGCCCATTGTCGCGCTGATGCAGGCCGATCGACGGCTCATCGAGAATGTAGATGACGCCGGTGAGCTCGCTGCCCATCTGCGACGCGAGGCGAATGCGCTGACTCTCGCCGCCGCTCAACGTCGACGCCGCGCGGTCGAGCGAGAGATACGTCAAGCCCACATCGGCGAGGAACGAGAGCCGCGAACGGATCTCCTTCAGCAGTTCAGCCGCGATCGTCTGTTCATTCTTCGACAGCGGCAGCGAACCGCAGAACTCGAGCGCCTGCGCGATGGTCATGCGCGAGAGGTCGACGATGCTCTGACCGTGCACCTTCACCGCGCGCGACTCGGGCTTGAGACGTTCGCCCTTGCACGTGGGGCAGGGCTTATCGCTCAGGAATTTCATGTAGTACTGCTTCATCGACTCCGAGCTGGTGGAGTTGAAGCTGCGCCACAGCTTGTTGACGAGGCCTTCCCACTCCATCTTCCAACGCGCGTCGCCCCACTTCATCGTGAGCTCTTTGCCGGCGTTCCCGAACATCACGATGTCCTGCTGCTTCTTCGGCAGGTCCTTCCACGGCGTCTCGAGATCGATGCTGAACGCGCGCGCGAGCGTGTCGACGAGGTCGGCGGTCCACCCTTCGCCGCGTGAGACGCCTGACGCCCAGACCTCGACCGCGCCATCGCGGATGCTCCGATTCTTGTCGGGCACGATGAGGTCGGGGTCCATCTCCGCGCGCGTACCGAGGCCGCTGCAGTCGGTGCACATGCCGAGCGGGTTGTTGAACGAGAACGACGCCGGAGCGAGCTCGGGGAACGAGAGGCCACAGTGATGACACGCGTTCAACTCGCTCATCGTGCGGTCGGCTGATTTCGCCGCGGTTTCATCGGTGACGATGAGCACGCCTTTGCCTTCCTTGAGCGCCTGCTCCACAGAGTCCGTCAGGCGCGGGCGCAGGTCGGGCTTCAACACCAGACGGTCGATGATCAGCTCGACGTCGTGCTTCGATTTTTTATCGAGCTCGAACTTCTCCTCAAGCGAGCGCACCTTGCCGTCGACCCGGGCGCGCGAGAAGCCGCGCTTCTGCGCATCGACCAGCAGATCTTTGTGCTCGCCCTTTCGATTCACGACGATGGGAGCGAGCAGTTGCACCTTGCTCCCTGCCGGCAACTTCATGATCTCTTCGACGATCTGCTGCGCGCTCTGCTTGCCGACCTTGCGGCCGCAGTTGTGGCAGTACTGCACGCCGATGTTCGCGTAGAGCACGCGGAGGTAGTCGTGCACCTCCGTCACCGTGCCGACCGTCGAGCGCGGGTTGTTCGACGCCGCTTTCTGCTCGATGGAGATGGTCGGCGAGAGGCCGCGAATGGTGTCGTACTTGGGCTTCTCCATCTGCCCGAGGAACTGCCGCGCGTACGCGGAGAGCGATTCGACGTAGCGGCGCTGACCTTCGGCGTAGAGCGTGTCGAACGCGAGCGAGCTCTTGCCCGAGCCGGAGACGCCGGTGAACACCACCAGCTTCTTCTTCGGAATCTCGAGGGTGACGTTCTTGAGGTTGTGCTCGCGGGCGCCGCGAATGGTCAGGAATTCAGGCTCAGCCATGCGCGGTGACTTGGCGAGAACAGACGTTCAGGTCAAGGGGACTTTCAGGCGGGTGAGCTCCCCGTGCGATGGTGCGCCCATGCGCAGCTACCCGCAGGCGAAGGTGAGCTTCTCCGACTTCAAGCATCTCGTCTCGGCGGTCGAGCCGCACCGCGCCGAACGGCTGATCAACTTCGACGCCTTCCTCGCGATGAAGAAGAAACCGAACACCATCGTGCTCGATTCGCGTTCGCGGTTTCGATTCGATCGCATTCACCTGGCCGGCGCGCGGCATCTCGCGTTCACCGACTTCACGCAGGAGAACCTCGCGAAGGTGATCCCCGCCTTCGACACGACGGTGCTCATCTATTGCAACAACAACTTCGAGGGCGATGAGGTCGACTTCGCGACGAAGATCGTTCGCCCTGAAAGCATGATGGCGAGGCGCTTCACGACGCAACTCCAGAGCCAGGAGAAGCCTCGAATGATGGCGCTCAACGTGCCCACGTACCTGAACCTCTTCGGCTACGGCTACGAGCAGGTCTTCGAGCTTGACGAGCTGCTCAACGTGTCTGACCCGCGCGTCGTCTTCGAGGGAACCCTTGCTGGAGTCGCTCCTGCGCTGCGCCCTCCTGCGTTGAAAGAGTGAACGATGACTGACGAGCGAATCGAGCAGCTGTACCGCGTGTTCTCTGCGTACCGGCGCACGCTCTCGGCGGTCGCGGCGTCGGCAGATGAAGACACCGAGACGAAGAAGCGGCTCAAGACGACTCCGCTGAGCGCGCTCACCGAACGCGACGTGATGGATGCGACGGCGTATTGCGCCGACGTTCGCAGCTTGAAGCACTTCCTCCCGCGCATGGTGGAGCTCGCGGTGCTCTCGCGTTCACCGATCGCGATGGTCAGCGAGTTGCTCGAATTCGCGCGTTGGCGCACGTGGGGCGAAGAAGAGCGCACGGCCCTCGAGCCCTTCGTGGGCGTGCTCGGGTTGAAGTGACGATTTGTTGAGCGGTACTTGCCTGCTCCGCGGGCTTTGCAGTCACCTTGGAATCAGGTCCCCATTTTTCGTCTCTTGCTCGGAGGCTCCGAAATGAATCCTGTGCCTGCGGCGCGGCCTGCGCCGGTAGCTGACTCGCTCATCGAGCGGCTCTCTGAACAGCATCGGCAAGTCGAAGCACTGGTCGCCGACGTCACCGAGGCGTTGGCGCACAACCGGCTGGCGCGTTCGCGGGAGCTGTTGATCGCCATCCGCTCCGCGTTGCTGGGGCACCTCGCGCTGGAAGATCTCGAGCTCTACCCCGCGTTGATCGTCTCGGCGCAGCGCGCGGGCTTGCGAGAAGAAGAACAGCTCGCGCGCACCTTCGCGACCAACATGGAGCGCATCAGCCAGCAGTTGAAAGACTTCTTCACGCGACACACGAGTCAGCACGCCGACTCCGCGACGCTGAAGCAGGAATTCCCCGCGATGCTCAAGGCGCTCGCGGCGCGCATTCAGTCGGAAGAGACGGTGTTGTACCCGCTGTACACGAAGCTGTGCGTCGCGCGCCGCGTGTGACTCTGTTCGTTGGAGGTCCGCCCGAAAATTCCGTGCCGCTCGCGCACGCAGATTGTTCGGGAATCACACGCCCTGTATTTTAGGGGCCTCTTTTCGGGGGAGCACACATGAGCAGGCAGACGTTGTTGCAGAACGAGTTCGCGACGGTGTGGTTCGACGCGGAGCGAAATTTGGTTCACCACCAGTTTCACCGCTTCATCGCCGGCGCGGCGTTTCGAGAGGTGCTGACGAAGGGCCTCGAGACCTTCGAGAAGGAGAGCGCGACGAAGTGGCTGTCGGATGATCGCGAGAACTCCGCGCTGCCCCTCGACGACGAGAAGTGGGCGCAGACCGAGTGGTTCCCTCGAATGGTGAAGGCCGGGTGGAAGTACTGGGCCATCGTGTTGCCGCAGAAGATCGTCGGGCAACTGAACATGAACCGGCACGGCAAGTTCTTCGCTGACCAGGGCCTGACGGTGAACTACTTCACCGACCCTGAAGCGGCGCTGCGTTGGCTCGAGGGGCTCTGACGCTCACGGCAGTTCGTCGAAGCGCAGCAGGCCGTCGTCGGCGAGCTCGTAGTAGTCGCCTTTGCTGCCGACGTAGATGTGCGCTTTCGAGGTGAGCCCGGTCGGCGAATCGATGCTGCCCGCGCAGAACGACAACTTCGCGTCGCTCAGCGTGTCGAAGAACAGACTCGAACCGCACTCGCTGCAGAAACCACGGCGCACTTCAGGAGAGACCGTGTGCCACTTGAGCCCGCGCTCTTCAGTGAGCACTACGTGTTCGCGATCTGCCGCCGCGAACGCGCCGATGTGCCCGTGCCACTTCCGGCATTTGCTGCAGTGGCAGTACGTCACCTTCGTGGTCGGCCCGCGGAGCTCGAACTTCACGGCTCCGCAGAAACAACCGCCGGTCTTCACTTCAGCTCCACGCGCTGCACTTCACCGTCGGCGTTGCGCAGCTCGATGACGTGCGCGCCGCCGAGCAGCAGGCGAGGGTGATCGACGTCGAGCGCGCCGTCGAGCGACATGCGCCACGTGCTCCAGAAACCGTCGTCGACGCGCCACGAGTAACGGCCTTCGGGCACCAGCAACTTCGCCGACGACTTGCCCTTGTTCACCCCGCGCACGAGGCCGTTGGTCGCGACCTTCATCGGCCCGGCGCACGCGGTGCCCGCGTCCGCGAGCTGCGCGTAGAACGCCGCGTGGTTGTACGTCTGCGTGCCGGCGATGTTGCCGACGCCGCGCGCGCTCAACACGCGAACGCTGAAGCCCTGAACTTCTGGAAGATCGAACGAACCCAGCGCGCCCGCGAGCTGCGGCTCCGCGACCGTGAGGAGAGACGGCACGAGCGACGCGAGCGTGGCTGCGTCCTCCGCCAGAATTTCCGAATCGCGCACCTGAATGTTGGTGATGGCGTTGCTCAGCGAACCGATGACCGGCGTGAGGCTCGCGCAGCCATCGGTGTCGACGCCGAGCGGCAGCGCGACGTCTGCCGAGAGCGTGAAGAGCCGCGTGTAGCGCTCCTCGATGAGCGCGTAGAGGTCGATCTCCACGCCCTGCCAGCTCATGGTGATCAGCGGCTCGAGCATGTTGCCCTGCGCGTCGAACGTGCCCGCACCGACGACCGCTTTCGGCGCCGTCTGTGGACGAATCACGAGGCGCAGCGGCACCGGCTTGGTGCCCGTCACCGTCGCGAGCGACGGCAGCAGCGCCGAGAGCAGGTCGGAGCTCAGGAAGCTCACCTGCTCGTTGCCGATCTGCAGACAGAGCGCGCCCGATTGCTCGGCGTTGAAGAGCATTTCAGAGAGCATCTGATTCGAGAGCGAAACGCCGATGTCGTAGCCCGCGGGCGCGCCGGTATCGAAGTCAGGCAACGGAATCGCGGGCGGCGTCACATGCGGCAGCGCGGCGACGCAATCGGAGACCTGAATCGCCTTCGCTCCGCCGCGAATGCCCGCGGTGAGCCCGTTCGTGTTCGCTTCTGCGCCGCCGCCGGCTTCGATCGCGACCTCCATCGCCGCGTTCGCAGGCGCGCCCATCGCCGCGAGGAACGAACCGATGTCGAGGCGGCCTTCCATGCCGAACATGGTCGGCACGCAGTGCGCGGAATCGGTGTCGTCGAAGCACCAGTACGTGTCGGCGACATCACACGTCGAGGTCACCGCGCCGTAGCTCGGGCATGCTTCATTCACACCGCACTGCGCGCAGGTGAAGCCTTTCAGCGCATCGGTGATCTGCGTCTGCAGTTGCCCGGTGATCTGGTTGATGAGCACCGCCTTCACCGCGTTGAGCTGCGCGATCGCGAGTGACGAACAGCCTTCGTTGATGATCTCCATGTCGTCGGGGTCGATGCAGGAAGGCGGCGTCGCGCTCCCACTGCAGGCCTGCGCGTTGCCCACGCTCGTGACCTGAATCGAGAGCAACTGGTCCCACCGGGTGTCGATGTTGAACGCGAGGTTGAGCGCGAGGTCATTCGTCGGCGGCTGCGCGCGTTCGGTGTCGAGATCGACGGTGAACTTCGCGCGCTGGTTGGCGAAGCAGAGCAGCGGCGCGTTGCCAGTCGACGAAATGGGAATCGCGCCGGTCTGCACGGTCGCGTTCACCGTCGCCTTGAGGACGTTCGGCGACGCCGACGAGAACTGCAGGCTGTTGAAGGTGATGGTGATGTCCTTGCCGACGTCTCCGCTGCAGGTGCCGTCCATTCGGCCGCAGCTCTCATCGGTGCAACCGAAGCTGCCGGTGTCGGCGATCGCGAGCTGCGCGGCGCTGATGGGCCCGAGCGCGACCGACTGCGGAGTGCACGGCACGGTGATGTTCATCACTCCGCCCGGCGCGAACACCTGGAGGAACTGGGCCGAGTTGCGGTTCAACACCCCGAAGCCGCTCGAGGAGAGGCGCGCGGCGGCGGCGCTGTTCAGCTTGTCGCCCTGATACGTGCCTTGCGGTTCGGGCGTGAAGCCGGCGCAGTTGCAGGCGGGCGTGCTGCACGCGGCGAGAAAGCAGCATGCGAGAAATGCGAAGGGTGGAGCGCGCCGCGTGTTCATCGCTTCTTCTTTCGCGCAGGCGCCTTCTTCGCGGCGGTTTTCTTCGGCGCAGATTTCTTCGCGGAGGTTTTCTTCTTCGCGGGCGCGGCTTTCTTTTTCGCGACCTTCTTCTTCACCGTCTTCGCCGCGAAGAACGCCTTCATCGGCGCGAAGTAGTGCTGGTGCCAGCCGTCGCGGTACGAGTCCGCCTGCTCGTCGGGGATGTTCTCCTGCACCAGCGTCACGTGCGTGCCGCCGTCGAACGGCTCCAATTCCACCGTCACCTTCGAATCGACATCGGTGTCCGAAAAATGTGACGTCCGCCAGGACTGCACGATCTTCTTCTGCGGTTGTTTCTCGAGCGTGCGTCCGGAGATGTACCCATTCCACGCGGTGAAGCGGCCCTTGCCCTCGTCGGTCGCCTTCGCGCCGGTCATCAGCGTGTGTTTTTTTGCATCGAGCCACGCGTCGTACACGGCGCGCGGAGGTGCGGGGATGACGTCAGCAACTCGCAGGTTGTCGGGCATGTCGTCCTCTCGAAACGGGGGAGCGCGAAGACTCGCGCAGCGGGTGAAACGCGAGTTAACTCCAGAGCCAAGCCGATGCGTACGAACTTCAGTGTGGTGCTGTGCCTGGTGTTGAGTCTTTCCGCGAGCGCCGCGAGCCGCTCGCAAGATCGAGAAGCGCTCAAGAAGACGCTCGATTCGGTGCTCACCACGACCACGCTCGCGAAGGCGCGCGTCGGCCTGCAGGTGAAGAGCCTCGACGACGGCACGATCATCTATTCGAAAGACGCCGATGAATTGATGAACCCGGCGTCGAACGTGAAGCTGTTCACGGCGGCGGCCGCGCTCTCACGACTGGGCCCCGAGTACCGCTTCGACACCGAGTTCCTCGTCGAGAAGGAATGGAAGGAGGGCAAGACCAGGGTCCTCTACATCCGCGGCAAGGGCGACCCTTCCATCACCACCGAGCGGCTGTACGGAATGATCGGCGACCTGCTGCACAACGGCTTGAAGGAGGTGCAGGACATCGTCGTCGACGACACGTGGTTCGACGGCGAGCGCACGCCGCCGGGGTTCGATCAGGAATACGGCGACAAGGCGTATCTGGCTCCGGTCGGCGCGCTGTCGCTCAACTGGAACACCATCGGCGTGTACCTGCGGCCGGCTGACAACGCGGGCGCGGCTGCGAGCGTCGAGGTCGAACCGAACAGCGATTACTTCGTCATCGAGAACACGGTGACCACCGGCACCTCGACGCAGCGGCGCTTCACCGTGAGCTCCGACACCGACAAAGACAAGGTTCGCCAGAAGATCGTCGCGGAAGGCGTGGTGCTGGTCGAGAAGGGCACCTGGAGCGTGTGGAAGAAGATCGATCAGCCCGCGCTCTATTTCGGCTTCACCGTGAAGCAGTTGCTGAAGGAACGCGGCGTGAAGGTGAAGGGGCGCATCCGCACTGGCACCGTGCCGAAGTTCGGCGTGAAGATGCTGCAGGTCAATCAGAGCGACACGCTCGACATCGTGCTCAAGAAGCTCAACAAGCACTCGTCGAACTTCGTCGCTGAACAGCTCATCAAGACGCTGGGCGCTGAAGTTCGCGGCGAGCCCGGGTCACACGCGAAGGGCATCGAGGTGGTCGAAGAGTTCCTCGAGCACGACGTGGGCATCGCGCGCGGCGGCTACGTGATGAAGAACGGCTCGGGTCTCAACGACACCAACCGGTTCTCCGCGGCGCAGATGAACAAGCTGCTCACGTACATGCACAGCCGCTTCGAGTTGATGCCTGAATACATCTCGTCGGTCGGCATCGCGGGCAAAGACGGCACGCTCAAGTACCGCTTCGAGGGCAGCGACGCCGTCGGCCGCCTGCGCGCGAAGACCGGCACGCTCGAGACCGTGTCTGCGCTGTCGGGCTACGTGCAGTCGGTCGGCGGTGAGCGCTTCGCGTTCTCGATCATGGTGAATGATTTCTCGGGCCGCGCGGGCACCGTGGTGCCGAACATCGACGCCATCGGAGCGGCGATCGCCGCGCAGGGCAGCACCGGTGGGCCGTCGGCGGCGGTCGCGGCGCTGAACCCTCCGAATGTCGTCGGCCCGTTCGCTGAACTGAAGCAGCGCCTGACGACCTACGTGGGCCTCGCGCAGCAGGGAGAGAAGAGGAACGTGGCGCTGCTCCGGACGGCGTGGCGCAGCGAGAAGGACCCCGCGGTGCGCGCGATCATCGCCGATGCGCTGTACCACTCCGACCCGCGTGAAGCGGCGAACGTGCGCGTGCTGCTCGATTCGGCGTCGGCGGGTGACGATGTGTACGGCCGCATCAAGAAGGCGTCGCAGGAAGCGGGTTTCGATCTCCCCGTGTTGCCGTCGCTCGTGGAGCTCGCGGCGGCCGGCAATGTCGAGGCGAGCGTTCGTCTCTTCGAGTTCGTGAAGGCCGATCGTTCAGATGAAAAAGCGTCGGCGTGGCTGTCGGAACAGCTCGCCGTGGTCGCCACCGATGCCCCGCAGGAACTGCTGCTCGCGCTCAAGGCGGTGCCGGAGGCGGAGCGCGCGCCCGTCATCGACAGCCTCGTTCGCGGTATGGTGAAGGCCGCCCAGGCGGACGCTCCGTTGTGGGGCGCGCTCAAGAAGAACGAAGGCGCGGCCGACCCGACGATGGTCGAGTTCGTGCGCGCGCTCGAAGTGCAGCTCTCGGCGCGCATCGCCGAAGCGAAGGCTCCGGCGAGCGCGGGCAATCAGCCGACGCCCGGCGGGTGACCTCGCCTCGTGCGGTGGTGATTGCGGTCGCGACGGGTCCCTGCGATCGTCGCGGCCCCTCACAACCGTCGCCCGAGGTTGAACGTGCTTCCTTCCCGCCTCACAGCGAACGTCGTGGTCTCCGCGGTGTGCCTGTTGCTCTCGATTCCAGCCTTTGCGGAATCGGCTCAGTGCCTCTCACCGAACCCGTCTGACTGGCCCGCGCCGTCGAAGCCGTACTTCATGGTCATCGTCGACACGTCGGGCTCGATGGGCCAGGCGGTGACGACGGGTTCCAACAGTTGCGGCTACCAGCACAACCGCATCGGCGACGCGCGTTGCGCGGTGAAGAACGCCATCAACACGTTCTCAGGCGTGGCGAACTTCGGGCTGGCCACCTACGCGTGGAAGCTCTCGTGCCCGAGCAACACCGGCGCGTGCAGCACGTGCGACCAGACCACCGGGTGTTTCAACCTCTCGACGGGGTGCTCCGCGACGCTGGCGCCGGGTGACGATGCGTTCTGCGGGCCGTTGATCACCGAGCCGACGCTCGGCGGCAACATCCACGCCGGTGGGCTCGTCACGGTGCCGGTGCAGCAAGACAACTACTGGTCCAACCCTCCGCAGTCCGACAACTTCGCGGTGATCCTCTCCCAGCTCGACAATTCGTGCGGCAACGGTGAGGTCGGCGCGTACAGCAGCACGCCGCTGGGTGGCGCGTTGTTCTCGATGAACCAGTATTTCTCGGGCACGTACGTCGACCCGTTCTCCGGGTCGGCCGTGCCCAGCCCCATCGGCCCGTCGACCTTCAACGGTCAACCCGCGGAGCGCGCGTGCCGATCGATCAACGTCATCCTCATCACCGACGGCGACGAGACGTGTGACGGCTACAACACCGGTACGTACCCGAACTTAGAAGGGCTCGCCGTCTACGAGGCCGGGAGGATGTTCAACACCGGCGTCACCGTCAGCGGGCAGAACTTCAAGATCAAGACGTACGTGGTGGGCTTCGCGGGCGGCACCGCGTCGGCGCTCAACAACATCGCGAACGCCGGCGGCACCACCACGTCGTATTCCACCGCGAACGAGACGCAGCTCGCGCAGGCGCTCTCGAACATCGTCGCCACCGCCATCAAGCCGGAGCGCTGCAACAACGCCGACGACAACTGCAACGGCTGCACCGACGAAGGCTCGAACCACTATTGCAACGTGCAGGCGTCGAGCTGCTGCACCTGGAAGACACCGGCGCAGCGCATCGCGTGTGGCGCCGCCGCGTGCCAATGCTGCTCGTGGGCGACCGCCGGTGAACGCACCACCTGCGTGAACAACTTCTCCGCGAGCATTTCGCCGGCGAACCCCACGGGCGACAAGTCGCTGTTGCCGTGCACCACCGCGGCGCAGTCGCAGAGCCCGAACTCATGGCTGTGCTTCGACCCCGGAGACGTCTGCGACAACGTCGACAACAACTGCGTCGGCGGCGTCGACGAAGCGCGCCTCAAGTGCGGCAACCCGCTGCATTGCCCGACCCCCGAGGCGTGCAATGGCGCCGATGACGACTGCAATGGCTCCGTCGATGACGGCAACGTGTGTTCGGGCTCCTGCGCGGTCGCGCCCAGCGCCGAGATCTGCGACGGCTGCGACAACGACTGCGACGGCACCGTCGACAACGGCATCAACGCGTCGATCCCCTGTGGGCCGGCGGCGGGGCCGACCACACCCGCGTATTGCCAGGGCGTCATCACCTGCAAACCCACGCAGTCGGTGTCGCCGGGCGCGTGTCAGAGCAATGGTGGTTACACCGCGTGCACCTTCTCGCAGCCTCCGCAGGCCGAGGGCTGCAACGGGCTCGACGACGACTGCGACGGCATCGTCGACGACAACATCACGGCGATCGCGTGTGAACCGTTCGGTACGCCGCGCCGTACACGAGCCCCGCGGGCGTA
>JBEHYH010000050.1:0-20636 GCA_048498275.1 Myxococcota bacterium
CGTCGGCTGCGTCGACGCGGGCAGAAACACGTCCATCACCTGCGACGGGTCGGAGCCGTACGAGACCAACGCGTACTTCGCGCCTGCGGGCAGGTTCGGCACCGGCGAGTTCGTGAAGGTCACCTCCGGAGGCGTGTCACCGGCATCGACCTGCTCACCACCACCGGTCCCCGAGCCGCCGCCAGTCGAAGAGCCTCCACCGCTCGCTCCATCACCGCCGCCGGAGACCGAACCCCCACCTCCTCCGGCAGGGTTTCCGCCACCCGGGGAGCCGGTTCCACCCCCGGTCTCGCCACCTCCCGGACCCGAACACGAGGAAATCAGAGCGATCGACAGCGCAGAGAAGAGCCAGAACGAGGGTCGCATGCGACCTTCAACCCATCTTCAGCCCTGAAGTTGCGGGGCTTTTTGCGCAACTCTGAAACTTTCAGTTCTGAAACTTTCCTCGCGGGCGAAAGGAAATGACCCATGCCTGTATCAGTCGTCCCGAAGGGTTGGCGTCGGCACGAAAGCTGCCTTGGGCGTGCTCCCGGTATGTTGAACGTGAGCGAAGCAGCTGCAGCCGTCGTCGTGGAGTCATCGCCGTTGTGGGTGGTCGCCGACATGTTGAACGCCGGCCGTTTTGAGGTCGTGTTGGTGCTGAAAGAAGACCAGACGGTGCTGGGTCTGGTGCGCCGTGACGCGGTGCTGCGTCTGGCCCCCCGGCTGCCGGAAGCCCCGGTGCGCATGTTGCCCCTGCAACGCGTGGTCGAGGTCTCTCCCGATGCGACGCTGCAGCACGCGAAAGAGGTGCTGGTCGACGCCTCCATCGACGCGTTGATCGTCGAGAAGTCGGTGCTCGAAGGCTGGCGCGTGGTGCTGCGCGACGCCGTGCTCACCGAAGCTGCATGAGCGGCGCGACGTGGCAGACTCAACGCCGCGTTGCTCGCCCTCGCTCTCGCACTCACGCTTTCGCAGACCGGTACCCACGAAGCCTCGCGGCTCGGTGCCGAGTATTTCGTTCAACGCGCCGGCGTCTCGTGGACCTACGAGCTGGCCAAAGGCAAAGGCCGCGTGTCGATCTCCTCGTTCGTCGATTGGCGCGCGCACGTGTCAATCTCGCTCGGCAAATGGAGCGGCTCTTCAGTCTGGCGCGTGAAAGACGGCGCCTGGCTCGAGCGGAGCAGCCTGCGTGGTGGTGACGAGGCCATCATTCTCCCGGCGACGCTGACGCGCGGCACGCGCTGGGTGACGGCCGCGTCGATCGAGCGCGGAGGCGGCAAGAAGTCAGCGTTCGAGGTGCTCGCCTTGGAGGCGAGCGTCGAGTTGCCCAACGGGCAGATGTTCGACGGTTGCCTCGCGGTGCTCGAGACGCCCGTCGACGGCGGCGACAGCCTCACGCACTACTACTCGCAGAACCTGGGCAAGGTCGCCGTGCAGGGGCCGGAGGGTTGGCTCTACCGGCTCACCGATTTCAAGGGTGGGAGTCACCACTCCGACTGAGTTTCAGCCGTTGGTGCCGCCGCCCGGCTTGGTCGTCTTGCCGCCATCATCGTCGGAGCCGGTGACGCTCTCGACGATGCTCATCGCGACTTCAGCGGGCTTCTGAATGGCGTTGAGCAGGCCACCGAAGAAGCCGCCGTTGCGATCGTCCCACGTCTTGCGCTCGGCCTGCGTGAGCGAGTCGGTCGCGAAGCGGCGGATCGACTGCATGAACTTGTCGACGGGCATGCTCGCTTCGACGCCGTTCGGGTCGAGGTAGCGAACGCTCTTCTTGTCGTCGGAGACGCCGAGCACCACGACGCGATGCAGACCATCGGCGCCGAAGTTCTCGCCTTCCACCGAAACCGAAACCGGCTCACGACGCGCGGCCGACAAAATCACCTTGAGCGCGGCGGCTTGTTCCTGGTCGTTGGCGATCGCTCCGACGTCGTAGTTGTCATACGTGCCGTCGAGCGTGCGGTTGAGGAGTCGATCAGTCCACGACGGCGGCAGGCGCCGGAGCGCGTGCTCTTTCGAAGTCACCTCGCCGTCTTCGTTCACCGGCTTGCCATCGGCGTTCACGAAGTAACCGTGCTTGCCGTCGTAGGTGATGCCCTGAGGCGCCGCCGCCGCCATCATCGCGGGCGCGACGAGCTGCTGAACCGCGCTGCGATCATCGCGAGAGGGCACTTCGACGCGCTTGAGCGTCGCGCCGCTGTCGAGCTTCACGGTGCCCCCGGGCGACGCGAGGCCGGCGACGACGCGCACGTATTCGGCCGGGCTCTCCTTGAGCAGAATCATCGAGGTGCTGACCGCGCCGCACGTCGAGTGATTGCCCTGACGCACGTTCGACGGGTCGGCGAGCTCGCTGACGAGATCGACGAGCACCTTGTGGCGATCGATGCCTTCAGCCATCGGCTGCGTGAGCAGACCATGGAGCCCGCTCAGCACCTTCGGGTCGAGCTTGCCGTCGACGAGCATCGTCTGCAGCGACAGCCGCGCGACGGGGTCGGTCGAGCCCTTCAGTTCCTGCGCGACCGCGAGGTACTGCGCTTTCTGATCAGCGGGGAGCTGCTGAACCGAAACCGTCTCGAGGTCGGTCATCAGCTTCTGCTTCGCGGCGGCGCGAATCGCCGTGATCTGCTCCATCACCCCGTGGCGATCTTCCGGCGGCAGATGCGCGGCGAGCTGCGAGAGCTGGCGCTCCTTCGCGGCCATCGGGTCGGGCTGATTGAGAAGGAACGCCTTCGCGGCGGCGATGCGGTCGGCATGCGGGCTCGCGACCGGCGGCGGCGCGGCGCTGTAGGTCGACCTGGCCGTCGGAGCCGACGGTTTCGGCGCAGTCGCGACAGGGGTGCTCGGCTTCGGAGCCGGGACAGACGGGCGCGGCGAAAGGAAAGGCACCTTCATGTGGAGACCCCTTTTTGACGAACTGCGATGTTTGATTCTCGCGCGGCCGGAAACTCGAGTTCAGGCCTCGAGTGTCAATGGAGTTGCATACGTACATGTGGCTCAGGGTGCGGAATGCGCCGCCAGCCACGCGTCTAATTCTCTGAACTCGCTGCTGGTTTTGAGATCGCCCACCAGATCACGCGCGTCTTTGGCGAGTTGTGCGGCTTCTGCCCTTTTTCCGGCCGCAAATGCGGTCTGCGCGGCGACGAGACCGATTCGGGCACGCACGGAGCGCTCCGGCTTGAGCGGCGCGTAGAGCTTCTGGGCTTCATCGACCGCGGCCTGCGCGGCCTTCGTCTGGTTCAACAACAGCAACGCGCGCGCACGGAGCAGCAGCACGTCAGCGAGCCTCGAATCAGCGTCGGAGTGCGTGCGCCATTCTTTGTCGAGCGCGGTGAGGATCGCGTCGGCCGCCTTCCCGTCTTTGCGCGCGATGAAGATGGTGGCCTCCATCTCGCGCTGCCAGAGCACGTCGTCTTCGGTCGGGCCGAGATGCGCTTCCCACGCGCGCAACGCGGTTCGGCTCCACGTCAATGCGGCCTCGAGTCTCCCGGCGGCGAGCTCGAGCTGCGCGAGTTCGTTCGCCGCGTTCGCTGCTTCGAGCGATGCCGGAACCTGCGCGTCGTACAGCGCGGTGCGCAGCGTGCGCGCTTCGTCGAACTTCTCGAGCCGCTGCAGCAACAACGCTTCTTCAGCGAGCACCTGCTGCGAGAGCCGATGCTTCTCGCCCAACATGTCACGGCGGATTCGGTACGCGCGATCGAGCAACGCGAGCGCTTCGGCGGTCTTGCCGAGCTCGAAGACGGCCATCGCGCGGTTCTCGAGTGCATCGGCGACCTTCGGGTGACCTCCGCCGAGCACCGCTTCGTAGATCTCCTGCTGTTCGCGATGGAGCGGCTCCGCGAGTTCGGGGTGCTCACGTTGCCGCGCGACGTAGCCGAGATTGCCGAGCGCATCGGCGGTGAGCACGTGATGTCGACCGAACACCGCTTCACGGAGCGCGACCGCTTTTCTGAAATGTGCCTCCGCGTCGTCGAAGCGGCCGCGATCGATGTCGAGAACGCCGCGCGAATTTTCGAGCTGCGCTTCGAAGTCTTGCCGGCCGGTGCGCAGCACCAGTTCGCTCGTGAGCTCTGAAGCGAGCTGCGCTTCGTCGGGAAAACCCAACCGACTCACGATGAAGAAGAGCGACGCGCCTGATTGCGCCGCGAGCTCGAAGTCGCGCGCGACGACGGCCGTCGCCAACGCACGCCGCGCTTCTTCACGCGCCGCGCGCAAATCACCTTCCTGCTTGAAGAGTTGACCGCGAGCGAACGCGTATTCGGCCGCGAGCCGGCGGAAGTTGAGTTCACGCACCGGCGTCTCGAGCACATCGAGCTGCGTGCGCGCTTCCGGGTACTGGCCCAGATCGATGAACGTACGCGCGGCCAGAACGCGATCGCGCAACGACGAGACTTCTTCCGCCTTCGCCGGCGGAGGTGCTTCGACGGACAACAACGACTCGACCGGAAGGCAATCGTGGGCGGCGGGGCTTTGATCCAACGCTTCGAGCGCAGCGGCCGACCTGGCGGGCTCCGACGACGCGAGCTGGTCAATCACCTGTTCGTAGCGGCGCTGCTGCCGGCGCAGACAATCGTTTCGCAACGCGAGCACGTCGGGCGGCTGTTCCTTCCGCTCGTGCGTCTCGACGCACGCCGTCTGCCACGCTTCAGCCCACTGCTTCTCGACCGATTCAGCCAACGCGAGCGCCGCGCCTTCGAGCTTCTGATTTTTCCGATGCGAAGAAATGACATCGAGCGCTCCATGACACGGAGAACGCGATGCCCACGCGATGCCGCCGGTCGCGACAACGACCAGCACCGCCGCCGCGACGAACCAGCGCACGCGTGATGGCCGGCGCGCTTTTTCGTATTCGAGCAGCAGCGCATCCATCGTCGGGAAACGCGCTGCGGGATCAATCGACAGCCCGCGCGTCAGCACCAGGCGCAACGGGCCGGGTAATTCACGAACACCCTTGAGCGATTCAGGCGTGCGCTCGAACGCCGGCGCTTCACCCTTCTTTCTCGGCTTCGCGAACGGGCGCTTTCCGAGCAGCGCTTCATGCAGCGCGACGCAGAACGAGAATTGATCAGTGCGCGCATCGAGCGGCGCCGCGGCCCATTGCTCCGGAGACATGTACGCCGGAGTTCCGATGACGGCTCCGACTTGCGTCACCGACGCTGACGTCGATGGCCGCGAATGCGAGCTCGACGACTGCGAATCGTCTTCAGTGGTCGAGACGAGTTCAGCCGCGGGGTCGACATCGCCGCTGAAGCGCGCGAGCCCGAAGTCGGTCACGCGCGCCTGACCGTCTTTATCGAGCAGCACGTTGTCGGGTTTGAAGTCGCGATGCACCACTCCGACGCGATGCGCGGCCGCGAGACCACGCGCTGCTTCCGAGAAAACACGAAGCACTTCGACGCGCGGGTGCGGCTGCTTGAGCCAGGTCTTCAACGTCGAACCCGGCACGTATTCCATCGCGACGTACGGCCGGCCATCGACCTTGCCGGTGTCGTAGACGGTGACCACATGACGATCGACCGCGCGCGCCAACGCCTGCGCTTCACGTTCGAGTCGAACTTCCAACGTGTCGTCGCCGGGCCGCTGCTGCGCCAACTTCACGGCGACGCGACGGTCCAACGCCGGGTCATACGCGAGCAGCACTTCACCCATGCCGCCCACACCCAACGTCTCCAGAACCAGATACCGCCCGATGCGCTGCGGAGGCGCCGCCACTGCAACTTCCGCCGGCTTCGGAGGTTCGGGACGCACCTGCCGACGCTCCGCCGCGCGCGGAGACACATCAGCCGTCACCGCCGCTGCTTCTTCTGCGGTCTGCGCGTCAGCGTGTTCAGCGCGCGCCTCACCGGCGATCTTCTGACAGTCAACGCACGTCGAGAGATGCGTCGCGAAGTACTCGCGCGTGGGCGCATCCAATCGGCCGGCCGCATATTCCTGCCAGGCCTCCGGTGAAGGGCACCGCGGCGACATAGACAAGTCGCGACTGTGACACAGCCGGAGCGGAGCGGCCGGCGCGCAGTTGCGCCAGCAAAGCGAGTTCTCGAGCGCAGCGAGGACTCGCCAGGTGCCAGGCGCGTAACGTCGTAAGCCTTTGAAACAACACTACAATCAGGCGTATCGCCCCGAACGGGTAGACGTTATGCCTACATTTTGCTACTCGCGCCCACCATGCGCAACTTTCTGTTGGTGGGGGCAGTTGTTTTCGCAGCGTGCGGTGTGACCGAAGCCGAAATCGGCGGCTCGGACGAGCTGGCGGCGGCTGATGGAGCGCTCGGCACCTCGGCGCGCAGCTACGTCGTCTACAAGCACGACCAGCGCAAGTGCCCGGCGCCGCAGTGCCAGGGTTATTGGATCGCCGACATCAATCGCGCGACCACCACGTGGACGTACGTGACGGGCTTCGAGTTCACCGACCTGCTCCCGGAGCACCAGGGCGACGCGACCGGCGCGCCTGACTACGGCGCGGTGCTCTACGGCAAGCTCAGCAAGAAAGATTCGAAGGGCTTCCAGAAGTTCATCGTCACCAGCGCGTGGCGCGGCATGCCCGGCGCGACGTGGAGCTTCTCGGACACGTTCTACAGCGTCACGCCGCTCAACGTTCAGTGCATCACCGCGCCGTGCCCGTCGCTCCAGGCGACCAAGCTGCACACCACGCAGAAGACCGGCCTCACCAACCTCGACATCGACCTCGCGGTGAAGACGCGCGTCGACGGCGACTGGCTCAGCCACCGCGTCATCAACGGCGGCGCGCTGGTGGTCGGCATCACGATGGACGGCGCTCCCGTCGGCGTCGGCGTGGAGAAGGTGCTGGTCGGCAGCCAGGTGTTCGTGAAGTTGCCCGACCAGACGAAGTCGTGCCCGCGCATCTCGGCGCCGTTCTGCGCGTCGAACAAGATCCCCGTGTGGACGCGCGATGCCGACCGTTGCCAGGTCTCGGCCGGCTGCGGCGGTGGCGGCGCGTGCGCGCAGTTCGTGCCCACCTGCGACGAGTTCTACGACCTCGTCACGTGGACCGGCGGCCCCTTCGCCTGCACGCAGTACGCGTGTGAGCCCTCGTGGTTGAACGACTGAAGAAGTACCAGTTAGCCTTCTCGCTGCACTTTTCGGGGAGTCCACATGCCTGTCCGTCTCGAGTCGTCGTCGGCCAATCTGCGGCCGCTGCCTCAAACCGGTGGTTCCGTCACTGTGCAGTCGGGTGACACCTTGTCGAAGCTCGCGCAGCGCGCGGGGGTGAGCGTCGACGCACTGGTGGCCGCCAACACGACGAAGTACCCGTCGCTGGCGACGAACAAGAACGCGATTCAGGTCGGCTGGTCGCTGCAGGTACCGAACGGTTCGACGACGCCTCCGCCTCCGACGGCGCAGACGAACGCGGGCTGGCAGAACACCGGCGGTACGGCGGCCACGCAGGCGACCGGCACCACCACGCGCCCCAATGACATCGGCGCGAAGATGGCGGCCGGCGGCGCGCAGTCGATCGAGCTGCGTTCGCAGAAGCACCTCGACGCGATCGCGAAGACCGGCGTCGGCACGTATTACGGCGACCACTCGTCGTGGAAGTCGATGAGCGCCGAAGAGAAGACGCAGTGGATCGCGGAGAACACCAGGCCGGGTGTCACGCCTCCGTCGCCGTCGAGCATCAAGGAAGCCAGCTGCATCGGCTGGGCGATGGAAAACGTCGGAGCGGCCTACGCGGCCGCCGGCAAGTCGGCGCGCTGGGCGGAGATCATGAAGACGGTCGTCGCCAACGGCAGCAAGGGCACCGACCTCGCGAAGGAGCTCAAGAAAGACGGCTGGCAGTCGATCTACTGGAACCCCGACGCGAAGAACCCGAACGACGGCAACACCGAGCACTCGTTCTCCGCGGCGCAGGTCGCCAAGGGCAAGGGCTACTACGGCATCGCGGTCGACGCGCAGGTCATCAACTACCGGCCGACCGATTCAGAAAAGACCAGGCAAGACCTGTCGGGCATCGAGAAGCTCAAGCAGGTGCCCTTCTTCTTCGGCCTCGCCAAAGGCGGCGTGCACACGTTCGTCGGCCGGCAGGGCGAAGTGAACGAGTTCCACTGGTCGGAGATGCCGAACTCGGAGCACGCGATTCAGCAGACGCCGCTCAAGGACTGGGGCTGGAACTCGGGCCTCATCATGGTGCCGCCCGGCACGTGGCCGAAGGGAAACTGAGCGAACTCGGGCGGGCAGAAATCTTTTGAAAATGTGATGTCGATCTCCGGCGCGGCCGTTCGTCGTCTGGGTGCAACATCACCATTCTCAAAGGAGCCCACCCATGAAGTTCCTCACGTTCATCAAGCACGCAGAAAACCCCAATGAAGGCCCGCCTCCCGCCGCGCTGATGGAGGCGATGGGCAAGTTCATCGAGAAATCGATGAAGGAAGGCACGCTGGTCGACACCGGCGGCCTGCTGCCCACCGCGAAGGCGAAGAAGTTCCGCGTCGTGAAGGGCAAGCTCACCGTCACCGACGGGCCGTTCTCCGAAGCGAAAGAGGTCATCGGCGGCTGGGCGATGCTCCAGGGCACGCCAGAGCAGGCGATGCGCGTCGCGAAGGAATTCGTCGACCTGCACCTCATTCACTGGCCGGAGTTCGAGTTCGAATGCGAGTTCCGCCCCGTCGCTGAGATGTGAAGCCCACCCCACCCCTCACAGGAGAAACGTCATGAAAGTCATGGTCATCGTGAAGGCGACGAAGAATTCCGAAGCGGGAATCATGCCCTCGGAAAAAATGCTGTCGGACATGGGCCGCTTCAATGAAGAGCTGGTGAAGGCCGGCATCATGCTGGGCGGCGACGGGCTGACTCCGAGCTCGCGCGGCAAGCGCGTGAACCTGAGCCACGGCAAGCGCACGGTCGTCGACGGCCCGTTCGCCGAGACCAAGGAGCTCATCGCCGGGTTCTGGATCTGGCAGGTGCGCTCGATGGACGAAGCGCTCGAATGGGTGCGCCGCTGCCCCGACCCGATGCCCGGTGAAGAGAGCACGCTCGAGATTCGCCCGTTCTTCACGCCCGAAGATTTCGGCGAGGCGTACACGCCGGAGTTGCAGGCGCGCGACGCGAAGCTCCGTGAGCAGACCGGCGAGAAATGAGCTCGGTGACGCGCGAGGCCGTTGAGGCCGTGTGGCGCATCGAAGCGCCCCGCTTGCTCGGCGGCCTCGTGCGAATGGTGCGCAACGTCGACCGCGCCGAAGATCTCGCGCAGGAGGCGTTGCTCGCCGCGCTGGAGAAATGGCCGGCGACGGGAATGCCCGAGAACCCCGGTGCGTGGTTGATGACGACCGCGAAGAACCGCGCGTTCGATGATTCACGCCGGCGCACGCTGACCGACGCGAAGCACGCGGAGCTCGCGCATGAACTCCCGCGAACTTCGGAGTTGAACGATGAAGCGGTCGGCGACGACGTGTTGCGGCTGATGCTGGTCGCGTGTCACCCGGTGCTGTCGCGCGAATCGCGTGTGGCGCTGACGTTGAGGCTCGTCGCCGGTCTGTCGACGGCGGAGATCGCGCGCGCGTTCCTGAGCACCGAAGTGACGATGGCGCAGCGGTTGGTGCGCGCGAAGCGGACGATCGCCGAAGCGAAGGTGCCGTTCGAAGTGCCGGAAGGTGACGAGCTGCACGCGCGAATTCCTCCGGTGCTCGAGGTCATCTACCTGGTGTTCAACGAGGGGTACTCGGCGACGGCGGGCGATGACTGGCTACGCCCTGAGTTGTGCGACGAAGCGCTGCGCCTCGGGCGCGTGCTCGTCGGACTCGTGCCGCATGAGCCTGAAGTGCGCGGACTGCTCGCGTTGATGGAGCTGCAGTCTTCGCGCTTCGTCGCGCGCGTCGACGCGAACGGGGAGCCGGTGTTGTTGATGGAGCAGGATCGCGGGCGGTGGAATCACTTCGCGATCTCACGCGGGCTCGCGGCGCTGGAGCGCGCGGAGTCGATGAAGCAGCCGCTGGGCCCCTACACGTTGCAGGCGGCGATCGCGGCGTGCCATGCGCGCGCGAATGTCGCGGCCGCCACTGACTGGCAGCGCATCGTCGCGCTCTACGATGCGCTGGTCGAAGTGACGCAGTCTCCGGTGGTCGAGCTCAATCGCGCGGTCGCCGTGTCGATGGCGTTCGGGCCCGCGGAGGCGTTGCCGCTGCTCGATGCATTGAATGACGTACTGCCCGAGTACCACCTGCTGCCGGCGGTGCGCGGAGATGTGCTCTTCAAGCTCGGGCGACGTTCCGAAGCACGAAGCGAGTTTCTGCGGGCGGCCGCGCTGGCCACCAATGCGCGTGAAAGGTCGTTGCTGCAGACGCGCGCGGAGAGTTGCGCGACGTTGAATTCCTGAGCAGTGAAGGCGCGCTGTTTCCTCGGGACGCGAAGTGCTCAACCCGCGCCGGCCTCTCCACTTCGTGCCGAATCTCTTCAAACCAGTCTTTTTGAGCCTTGGAAAGCGCAACTCCAAGGTTGCTCTTTCAAAAAAAGAGGCCAAACGAGACTCCGGGCCGGGCAATACAGAGCTCTGGTGATCGCCCACCATCAAGGAACCGCCGCGCACCAGTCGAGCATCGCGCGCGGCTCGGCGCGTTCATCAACAGCGACGTTCAATGCCGTGAGCCGCTCGAGCAACGTGTTCGTTTCGTCCGCCGGAATCTTCGACGGCCCGATGATGCGCCCGCAGAAGAACGTGCGACACCCGAACGGGCGCGCTTCGTACACGCTGCACCGTTTGCCGCTCGCATCGAGAAACGGGCACGCACCATCTGCGCGCGGCGGAGGCAGCGCGCGCTTCTCGCGCTTCAAGTGCTCCATCAGCACGCGCCATTCACTCGGCCACAGGTACGGCTGCCGCTTCGTCACCGAGAGCTGACAGCACTCGCCCGACGCCGGGCACGAATGACGCGCCCACGTCTCCGAAGCCTTTCGGAGCACCGCGCGCGTCTCCGTCACCGCGCGCCGCCACTCGAGTTCGTCTTCAGCTACGGTCACGCGCCTTCACCTACCAAAGGAAGACCTTCGAATGTTGCCGGCCCCTCCCGGAGCGATGTGCGCGATTCACAATCAGATGCCCGCGTATGGCGTGTGCGGCCGCTGCGGCAACTTCATGTGCAGCGACTGCTCGGTCGGCGGCGCGCAGGCGAACTGCCCGACGTGCCGCGAGAAAGAAGCGACGCCCGACTTCCCGTTCGACGAGAACGCGAGCTTCACCGAGCTGTTCAACTACGTCGTCGAACAGTTCAAGCGCGACTCCGCGATGCCGGTGATCGCCACCGTCATCTATTTCGGCATCACCATGGTCGGCAGCGTGGTGTCGAACCTCTTCACGCAGGTCATCAACGCGGCGATGGGCGCGAACCTGAATGACCCCAACGCGATCCGCGACAACCCGATGAACTTCATGAAGGCGATGGCGGTCTCCTACGTGGTGTCGCTGGTGTTCCAGACGCTCGCACAGGGCGTGGCGTTGAGCGCGTTGTACCGGCTGCTCTTCGACGTGCTGCACGGCCGCAAGGGCGACCTCTCGCGCATGTTCAGCCATCTGAAGGATCTGCCGAAGTACCTGACGCTCCAGATTCTCTTGTCGGTGCTGAATCTGCTGATCCCGCTCACGGTGATGGGCGGCGCGGTCGCGGTGTGCCTGAAGATCATCGGCATCGATTGGGATCACCCGAATCGCACGCGGCCCGAAGACATCTTCGCGCCGGTGCCGCTGGCGATCTTCGGCGGCGCGATGCTGGTGATCTTCGTCTTCACCATCGTGGTGATGCCGGTGGTGATCTTCGCGATGCCGGAGCTGGTGGTCGGCAACTGCACGCCGGTCGAAGCGATGCAGCGCGCGTTCAAACTCGGCGACGGTCAGCGGCTGCGGATGATCGGTTACTCCTTCATCGCCGCGTTCATGATGCTGCTCGGCCTGCTCGCCTGCTGCGTCGGCATGCTGGTCAGCATTCCCGCGGCGTACATGCTGTGGGGCGCGCTCTTCTTCTCACTGCGCAAGAACGCCGGGTTCCCCAAACCCGACTTCAGTTGAAGTCAGAGCACGCGCAGCACGAAGCACTTCAGGTAGCGCGTCTCACGCAGCGACAGGAGCACGGGGTGGTCCTTCCCGGCTCCGCGCTTCTCGAGGATCTGCACGCGGCGCTTGGCATCGGCCGCGGCTGAATCGAGCATCTCCTCGAAGCGCTCTTCGTCGATGTGATGCGTGCAGCTCGCGGTGATGAGAATGCCGCCCGGGTTGAGCAGTTGCATCGCGCGCAGGTTGATCTCCTTGTACCCGCGCGCCGCCGCTTCGATCGCGCTCTTGTTCTTCGCGAACGACGGCGGGTCCAGCACGATGGTGTCGAACTTGCGGCCCTCGTCGAGCGTGTCGCGGAGAAAGTCGAACGCGTTCGCCGCGACCGCCTTCACGTTGGTGAGCGAGTTGCGCCTGGCGTTCGCTTCGATGAGCGCGCACGCGGGCTCGGAGATTTCGACCGCGGTGACGTTCTTCGCCTTGAGCGCGAGCTGCAGCGCGAAACCGCCCGCGTAGCTGAAGCAATCGAGCGCCTCGCCGAACGCCCACTCGCTCGACATCACGTGGTTGTCGCGCTGATCGAGGAACGCGCCCGTCTTCTGACCCGTCAGCAGATCGACATCGAGCGTGATGTGCCCTTCGCGATACGAGACCGGCCCGGTGATCGCGCCGTGGAGCATGCCCTTCTCGGGTTCGAGCCCTTCGAGCTTGCGCACGTTCGCGTCGCTGCGATTGACGATGGCCTTCGGCTTGAACTGCTCGACCAGCAGACGCGTGAGGAGCTCCTTGCGCTGCTCCGTCGCCTTGTGGAGGAACTGCACCGACAGGTAATCGCCGAAGCGATCGACCACCAGCCCCGGGAGGAGATCTGCCTCGCCGTGCACGACGCGGTACGCGGTCTCATCGGGCAACGCGCGCCGGCGCAGCGCATCGGCCGACGCGAGCCGCGACGCGAAGAACGAATCGTCGATGACCTCGTCTGACCACGAGAGCCAGCGCAACGAGATCTTCGACTCTCGCGAGAAGAACGCCTGCCCGAGGAGCCAGCCCCGGCCATCTTCGACGCGCACGATTTCGCCACCGACGAGCTCAGCGGGCTTCTTCTCGAGGTCGGCTTCGTAGATCCACGGGTGGCCGGCCTTCCAGCGATCGGCGCCCTTCTTGGTGATGCGAATCGTCGGTTGAGTCACGTGGGGCGCAAAACAGCATCGACCCGAGCCTGTCCAGTGCCATCGACGGCGTGTCGAAGTGATGGCACGCCGAAGTGCTGGCCCGTAACTTCTCCTCATGACGCAAGCCGAGACGAATCCGCTCCGGGCCGGGTTGGTGAGCGAACGAAAACCGGGGCCGTGCGTGGTGGTGATCTTCGGCGCGTCCGGAGACCTCACCAAGCGCAAGCTGGTGCCCGCGATCTTCACGCTGTTCGACGAAGGGTCGTTGCCTGAAGCGTTCGCGGTGCTGGGGTTCGCGCGCAAGGAGCTCGAAGACGCGAGCTTCCGCGCGGAGATGAAGGAAGGCTGCGAGAAGTTCGCGCGCCGCAAGCCGAACGCGGAGACGTGGGCGAAGTTCGAGAAGAAGCTCCACTACATGGAAGGCTCGTACGACGACGCCGCGAGCTACCGCGCGCTCGACGAGCGCCTCAAGAAGCTCGACGCGGAGCACGGCACCGGCGGCAATCGCATCTTCTATCTGTCGACGCCGCCGTCGAACTTCGCGCCGGTGGTGAAGCAGCTCGGCGACGCGAAGCTCGTCGCGCCGGGCACGCCGAAGCCGTTCCGCCGGGTGATCATCGAGAAGCCGTTCGGCGTCGATCTCGAATCAGCGAAGGCGCTCAACCGTGAAGTGCTGTCGGTGCTCGACGAGCAGTCGGTGTACCGGATTGATCACTACCTCGGCAAAGAGACGGTGCAGAACCTGATGGTGCTCCGCTTCGCGAACGGGCTGTTCGAGCCGTTGTGGAGCAGCCGCTACGTCGACCACGTGCAAATCACCGGCGCGGAGAGCATCGGCATCGAGGGCCGCGGCGGGTACTTCGAGCAGGCCGGCATCCTCCGCGACATGGTGCAGAACCACCTGTTCCAGGTGCTGGCGATCACCGCGATGGAGCCGCCGGTGTCGATGAGCGCCGATGATCTGCGCGATGAAAAAGTGAAGGTGCTCAAGGCGCTCCGCCCGATCCCCGATGGGCGCTTCGACGACTACGTGGTGCGCGGTCAGTACGGCAACGGCTCGGTGTCGGGCCGTCAGCAGATCGCGTATCGCGACGAAAAAGGCGTCGACCCGGCGAGCAACCGCGAGACCTACGTCGCGCTGAAGCTCTTCATCGACAACTGGCGCTGGGCGGGCGTGCCTTTCTACCTGCGTTCGGGGAAGGCGATGCCGAAGAAGGTCACCGAGGTCGCGCTCGTCTTCCGTGAAGCGCCGATGCAGTTGTTCGGCCGCAGCGGTGGGCAGGGCCCGAACGTGCTCGCGATTCGCATTCAGCCCGACGAAGGGGTGTCGCTCCGCTTCGGCGCGAAGGTGCCCGGCAACACGATGGACATTCAGCCGGTGAACATGGAGTTCCGTTACGGCACGTCGTTCGGCGTCGAGCCGCCGGAAGCGTACGAGCGCTTGCTGCTCGACTGCATGGTGGGTGACCAGGCGCTCTTCACGCGCGGCGACGAGGTCGAAGCGTCGTGGAGGTTCATCTCGCGCATTCACCAGGCGTGGGAGTCGTCGAACGCCGACATCGCGAAATACGAAGCCGGCACGTGGGGCCCTGAAGAAGCCGAGCGCATGCTCGCCCGCGACGGGCATCAATGGAGGCACCCGTGACCGAGACCGCGGAGCGCTTCACGCGGCACGAGGCGATCGGTGTCGACGTCGCCGCCATCGAGCGCGAGCTCGCGTCGCTGTGGCGTGAAGCGGCGCACGGCAGCGCGGTGATGCGCGCGTGCTCATGGAACCTGGTGGTGATGACCACCCCGGAGCAATCGGCGCGCGCGAAAGCCCTCGCCGAGGTGATGGTCGAGCTCGTGCCTTCGCGCACGTTGATGATCAACGAAGAGAAGACCGGCGACGCGCTGCACGCGTACGTGAGCGCCAACTGCCGGTTGCTCCCCGGCGGCGGGAAGATGCTGTGCACCGAGGAGATCACGCTCGAAGCCGCGGGCACCGGTGCCGAGGCGTTGCCGTCGCTGGTGCGCGCGCTGCTGGTGCCCGACATCTCGACCGCGGTGCTGTGCGCGGGCATTCCCCCCGAGTGCCCGCTGATTTCGGAGCTGGTCACGCGTTCACGCCGCGTCATCGTCGATTCGCGCGGCGTCGATGTGGAAGGCTTCGAGACGCTCGGCCGGCGTGTGATTGACCTCGCGTGGCTGCGCATCGCCCCGTGGCAACGGGCGCTCATCTCCGCGTGGGACGAGGCGCGTTTCGACGGCGAGGTGACCGTTCGCGTCCCCTCCGCCGATGCGAGTGAAGGCCGGTGGCTGGCGACGTGGCTGGGCACGCGCATGAAGCAGGAGGTGCACGTCGAGCACGGCGAGCACGCGACGGTGAACATCGGCAAGCGGAGCATCACCCTGCCCTCGCTGCTGCTCGACGATCGCGCGCTCATCACCGCGGCGCTGGCGACCGGCGTGGTGAGCGACGCGTACGCGCTCGCGCGCGACACGTGGCGCACCGCTGGCCGTCGCGGCATCACCAGCAACTGGGCCGACTTCAAACAGCGCTTCATCGACGCCGCGCACACCGCCATCACCGCGCGCGGCGTGTTCACCTGCGCGCTCACCGGCGGCTCCGCGGTGAAGATGTACGCGCAGCTCGCGAACGCCGACCTCGACTGGAAACGCATCGAGTTCTTCCTCGGCGACGAGCGCCTCGTGCCGCTCGAGTCGGAAGACAGCAACTACCACGCGATCCGCGCGGCGCTCCCGAAGGCGCGCCTTCACCCGGTGCGCGTCGAGTTGTCGCCTGAAGCCGCCGCCGCCGACTACGCGAGGCTGCTGCCGGCCCAGTTGGACCTCGTGCATCTCGGCATGGGCTCCGATGGCCACGTGGCGTCGCTCTTCCCCGGGCACGCGTTGCTCAACGAGCGCCACGCCGGCGTCGAAGCGATTCTCGACTCTCCGAAGCCTCCGAGCCGGCGCGTGACGTTCACGCTGCCGACCATCACCGGCGCGCGCGAGGTGTGGTTTCTCGTTTCGGGCGAAGCGAAGAAGCCGGTGGCGAACACCGCGCGAACCGATCCCTCTTCACAACTCCCCGCGGCGCTCGTGCATCGAGGCGCGCGCCGTGCGACCTGGTTTCTCGACCTCTAAAGGAAAGACATGAAGCCCGCCAAAGACACCGCAGACATCGGCCTCATCGGCCTCGCCGTGATGGGTCAGAACCTCGCGCTGAACATCGCCGACCACGGCTACAAGATCGCCGTCTTCAATCGCACCGCGTCGGTGACGGAGAAGTTCGTCGCCGACACGCCGAACGCGAACGTGCTCCCCGCGACGGACTTGAGAGACTTCGTCGCCGCCATCAAGCACCCGCGCCGCATCGTGATTCTGGTGAAGGCCGGCGCGGCGACCGACGCGGTCATCGATTCGCTGGTGCCGTTGCTCGAGAAGGGTGACGTCATCGTCGACGGCGGCAACGCGCTGTTCACCGACACCATTCGCCGTGAGAAGGCGCTGAGTGAAAAAGGGCTGCTCTTCGTGGGCTCCGGGGTTTCAGGCGGTGAAGAAGGCGCGCGCTTCGGCCCGTCGCTGATGCCGGGTGGAAAGCCCGAGGCGTGGAAGCTGCTCGAGCCCGTGTGGCGCGACATCGCGGCGAAGGTCGACCCGGTGACGGGCAAGCCGCTGCCTGGAGGCTCACCTGGAAAGCCGATTCAAGGCGGCGTGCCGTGCACCACGTACATCGGCAGCGACGGCGCCGGGCACTACGTGAAGATGGTGCACAACGGCATCGAATACGCCGACATGGAGCTCATCGCCGAGGCGTTCCACGTGCTCACCGGCGTGCTGAAGCTCTCGACGACGCAGGCCGCAGAGGTGTTCGCGAAGTGGAACGAGGGCGAGCTCGACAGCTTCCTCATCGAGATCACCGCCGAAGTGCTGCGTCACAAGGACGTCGTCACCGGCAAGCCCTTCGTCGACATGGTGCTCGACGCCGCGGGCCAGAAAGGCACCGGCAAGTGGACGAGCACGTCGAGCCTCGACCTCGGCGTGCCGGCCGCGACGATCGCCGAAGCGGTGTTCCAGCGTTTCCTCTCGGCGCGCAAGGAAGAGCGCGTCGCCGCGTCGAAGGTGCTCAGCGCGAACCCCGTCAGCGGCGTCATCGGCATCACCGTCGATGACGTCCGCGACGCGCTCTATTCGTCGAAGATCGCCGCGTACGCGCAGGGCTTTCAGTTGATGGCCGCCGCCGCGAAGGAACACGGGTGGAAGCTCGACTTCGGCGCCATCGCGCAGATCTTCCGCGGCGGTTGCATCATTCGCGCGCGCTTCCTCCAGAAGATCACGGAGGCCTACGGCCGCAACGCGGCGCTCGAGAATCTGCTGCTCGATTCGTACTTCGTCGGCGCGGTGAAGACGGCGGAGAAAGGCTGGCGCAAGGTCGTCGCCGCGTGCGCGCTCGAAGGCGTTCCCGCTCCGGCGTTCGCGTCGGCGCTCGCGTACTTCGACGGCTACCGCACCGAGAAGCTGCCCGCGAACCTCATTCAGGCGCAGCGCGACTTCTTCGGAGCGCACACCTTCGAGCGCGTCGACCAGCCGCGCGGCAGGTTCTTCCACGTCGATTGGCCCGACGCGAAGCGCCCGCAGACCGAAGTGAAGTGATCAGCCGTTGAGCACCTCGTCGACGATGACCTGCCCCGAGCCATCGTCGCGCACGGTGCACACCGCGACGCCGGGGTCGCGGGTGATGAACAACTTCCAGTTCTCCTCGACGGCCTGCGCGAGGAGCTGACGCTTCTCTTCAATCGACGTCAGCGGATACAGGTCGAACGCGCTCACCCACGGCGCGTGGAGATGCCCGGTGGTGGGAATCAGGTCGCCGCAGAACATCAGCGTGCCGCCGCCGCTCTCGAGCCGCACCAACTGCATGCCGACGGTGTGCCCTTCGCTGACCATCAGGTTCACGCCTTCGTAGAGCTCGGTCGCGCCTTCGAGCAGGTGCAACTGGCCGCTGCGCTCCAACAACGCGAAGTCTTCGGCGCGAAAGCTGCCCTGATCTTTCTCAGACGGCTGATGCGCCCACTTCCAGTGACGCCGCTGCAGATGAATGGTCGCGCGGGGGAACGCCAGCTTCGCGTGACCGCCCTCTTCCCTCGTCAACGCACCGGCCACGTCGAAGTGCAGATGGCTGAGCACCACGTCGGTGATGTCGTCACGCGTGAGCCCGGCGCGCCGCAGCGCGCCTTCGATGCCGCCGTTCGAATGATCGATGCCGTAGATGGCGCGATTCTTCCCGTCCCACCGGTCGCCGATGCCGGTGTCGACCAGAATGCGCCGTGTACCGCTGCGCACCAGCATCGCGCGCGTCACCAGCGAAATGCGGTTTCGCTCGTCGGGCGCGAACTTCCGCTCCCAGAGCGGCCGGGGCACGACTCCGAAGAAGGCACCGCCGTCGAGCGCGAACCGGCCTTCGACGAGTGGCTCCACCGACATCTCTCCAAGCTGCAGCGAGGAACTCATCGGTTTCGAGACTACACTCGCCCGCGTGCTGAAATCGTACGACTTCACGCTGCAGGGGCCTCTCGACCAGTTGCTCGTCGCGTTGAGCGGCCGTGGCGCCGAGCTTTCGGCCGAGGGCCGCGGAGCGCTCACCGTCACGCAGGGCAAGGTCGACGTCGAACCGCTGCTCGAAGAAGGCAAGATCACCGGCGTCGACGTGCGCGTGCCGTTCCGCGACTCGACCGAGCTCCTCGACGGCGTGGTGAAGGTGTTGATCGACGTCGCGGCGGTGAGCGAATCGAAACTGATGGATCCGCAGCGCGGGGAGGTGACGACGCTCGCCAACTTCTCGGCGACGGTCGACGAGTACCTGCGCATGGCGCGTTACGCGGGTGAATACGGCGGCGTGAGCGAGGCGCTCGGGCTCTCGTTGATCGCCAGACCGCTCGACGAAGACACGAAGAACGTGCGCGTGCTGATGGCGATCGCGGTGTTCCTCATCGCGCTCTACGGCGCGTGGAAGATCGCGACCGGCCTTCGCGCGGCGCCTGAGATAGACGACGCGCCCGAATTGAGAGCACCGCCGAAGCCGCCTTCACCCGGCGGTCAAACGCCAGGGGCGCCGAAAGCCGGCGGGCCGTGACCTCCGCGACGTTCGCGCCGAGCTCGCCTCAGAAGACGTAGATGGCCTGCCCCATCGCGCGGATGTTGTGCGGGGTATTGCCGTCGAGGTAGTGCACCGTCGTGAACTGCCCGCTGAGGCCGAGGCGCAGCGCGGGCGTCACGTCCCAGAAGAGGTTGGCGTCGGCGTACTGCGAGATGTTCGCCACGCGGCCGAGGAGTTCGATTTCAGAGCCGCCCTTCGGGAACAGCGCCGCCATGTTGGGCGAATTGCCGTACGTGTAGTTCGCCGAGATGATCACCCGCCCCGAGCCCGGCAGGTACCACTGCAACCCGACGCGGAACGCCTGCCAGTCGATCGCATGCAACACGCCCTTCGTGTCGAAGGTGACGAGGCCGTCATCGACGTCGGCCGTGTACACCGGCGGAGGGCTCGCCTGCGCCGGGTTGGGCAACGTGGGGAACGCCGCGCCGCCGCCGGTGGTCATCAGATCGGCAATGCCGCTGCCGCGCACGTACGACGCGGTGAGCGTGAGCCGGTTGGCGCGATCTCCGGAGTGCCTCGCGGGGATGATCGGCACCAGCGCGTCGATGGACACGCCCCAGCCGGTGGTGCTGTTGGAGCTCTGCGTGGGCGGCGGCGTGAACGCGTCGACCTTGAACTGCCGCACGATGCCCGAGACGCCGAGCGACGCGGGCAGCGCCACGGTGCCGAAGTTGCCGGGCGTGGTCATGCCCTTGAAGCCGTTGAGCAACATGCGCACGCCGCCGCTGAAGTCGGGCAACATCGAGTCACGCTGCGCGGACCGCGACGCCGACGCGCCGACCTCGATGGCCACCGCTCCGGTCGCGTTGAAGAGGTGCGAGAGCCGCACCTGCGCGTTGCGCGAAAACAACTGATTGGGCAACCCCACGTATTCGGCGGTGCACGGCGAATAGTAGTTCTGCCAACCGAAGAGGTCGTAGGTCTGGCCGATCAACACGTCGACCCACGGGCTGGAGATCGCCACGTACGCGCGGCGCAGACGGAAGCCGGGGCTGGTGAAGGTGACGTTCTCGTTCGCGTTGGGCGCCGCGTTGCCGAAGAAGTCGGCTTCCAACACGCCTGACGTCTTGAAGCCGCCGAAGGTCGGCGCCTCCAGGCGGAAGCCGAGCCGCGTGTTGCGGATGGAGAACGTCGTGCGGCCGGTGGTGCCCGCGTACGTGTCTGAACGCGCAACCAACGAGTTGCCCATGAAGTCGCTGTAGCTGCGCGTGGTGTCGTAGATGAAGTCGGTCTGCAGAAAGCCGTAGATGGTGAGCGCCCAGGTGTCGTCGCCCTTGCCGAGCGCGAAGCGCCAGGGCGCGCGGTCGAACCACGAAGGCGGCGTCGACGCGCGCGGGGTCAGCAACTGCGC
>JBEHYH010000051.1:0-20634 GCA_048498275.1 Myxococcota bacterium
GACTTCATCGTCGGGCCCGCGCTGCCGAAGTTCCTCGCGAAGTATCCCGACCTCGAGGTCGATCTCACGGTGCGTGATCGCCTGATCGATCCGACCGCGGAGGGGTCCGACGTGGTGCTGCGGCTCGCGCCTCCCCGCGATTCAGAGTTGCTCGCGCGGAAACTCGGAGGCGCGCGTTCGATTCTCGTCGCGTCGGCGAAGTACCTCGCGAAACACGGCAGGCCGAAGACCATCGACGACCTCCGCGAGCACGCGCAGGTGCCGTACCTCACCGAGAACGGGCCGATGGCGTGGCGCTTGAAGACGCCAGCCGGCGAAATCTCGATGCCGGTGCGGGGACGTCTTCAGGCCGCTTCGGGGAACATGCTCACGCACGCCGTGGTTGCGGGCATGGGCATCGCGCAGACGTACGAGCCGCACATCGCTCCCGAAATCGAGAGCGGCCGGGTCGAGGTGCTGCTCAAGAGCCTCGAGCCCGAGCCGCGACCGGTTCATGCGCTCTTTGCCCGCCAGAAAGCGGAGCTGCCGAAGGTGCGCGCGTTTCTCGACTTCTGCTCGGAGATTTTCCGCGCGCAGATGCGCTGAAGTCTTTGCGGAGTACGCAGGCGCTGCGTTTCGAGACGCGGGCTTTCGAAAGTTCCGCACGCTGTCTTTCGCGAACTCGGCTCGGTGATGTGCGGGCGGAGTCGGCTAGCGCGCGATGCGGACGCCGATGTCACCGCCGAGCTTCTGCATGTAGCCGAGGCGGATGTTGAGGTACCCGAGCGGCTCGAGTTCGCGCGATGCGACCAGCGGGCCGGCGTCGATGGTGTCGAAACCAATCGCATCACCGAGCTCCTTCACCTTCGCTTTCGCCCCGGCGTCATCACCGGCGATCAGCAGACTCAGTTGCTGGTTCTTCACGCGGCCAGAGTCCATGTGCTGCGCGAAGACGATGTTGAACGCCTTCACCACGCGCGCCTTCGGAGCCTTCTTCTGCAGTTCCTCCGCGCCGCTGGTGGTGAAGCCGAGCGCGAGTTGCATGTCAGCGGTCAGCGCGTTCGTCGGGTCGATGACGATCTTTCCGTCGAGCAGCGCGCCGGCGAGCTTCACTACCGCATCGACGGCCGAGAAGGGCACCGCGAGCACGATGGCCTCCGCGCCCTGAATCGCGGCGCGCACCGCTTCCGCTTCATTGCCGACCGTGACGACCTCATGGCCTGCCTTCGTGAAACCGCGAGTGAGTGCGCTGCCGACGTTGCCCTTGCCGATGATTGCGATCTTCATGGTGTCTTCCGTTGTTCGCCGGCGCGTGATTGCGCCGAACGATCGACAAGATGCGCGTCGGAGTCGTTTTGAAAAATGGGTCTGCGCTCATTTCATTGATGACGCTCCGTCATGAATGCGTTTCCTGTGATTGTTGCGCCGTCGTCATGAGTTCGATGACGCGGAGCCCGTTTTTCGAGTGAACGTGAAGGCGCATATCTCCGGCCGTGTCCGGCACTTTCGCCGCGCACGCACAAGGGAAAGTCATGAATCGCCTGTTCGCCGCCGCTGTCTCTTTCGTTTCCTCCTTCGTCTTCGCCGCTCCGCTTCAGACTGAAGCCATCAACGCGGGGCCTGGTGGCTTCCTCGTCACCTCGACGCTCATCACCGGTGAGAAAGAAGCCGTACTCGTCGACGCGCAGTTCACGTTGTCAGACGCGCATCGCGTCGCCGCGAAGGTGCTCGAGTCGGGCAAGACGCTCACTACCGTCTTCATCACCCACGCGCACCCCGACCACTACTTCGGGCTCGAGGTGTTCAAGGCGCAGTTCCCGGGCGTGAAGATCATCGCCGCGCCAAAGGTGGTCGAAGAGGCGAAGGCCACCGGTGCCGGCAAACTCGGCTACTGGAAGCCGATCATCGGCGCGAATCTGACGTCGTCAGTCGTTGTTCCCACGGCCTTCACCGCCAACTCCTTCGAACTCGAAGGTCAGAAGATCGAACTCATCACCATCGACAATGGTGAGAGCGATGCCGCGACTGCGCTCTTCATTCCTTCCACCTCGACGTTGATCGCGGGCGACGCGATCTACGAAGGCGTTCACTCCTGGCTCGCCGACGCGAACACGCAGGCGCGTCGTGAAACGTGGCTCAAGAATCTTGCCGCCCTCAAGGCGCTCAACCCGAAGACCGTCATCGGAGGTCACCGCGCTCCCGATGCGAAGAGCGGAGCGGGCGTCATCGATGAAGAATCTGCATACCTTCGCGACTTCAGCGCCGCCGTCGCGAAGAGCAAGACGCCCGAAGCGCTCGTGAGCGCGGTCAACGCGAAATACTCCGCGCTTCAGTTGCCCATCATTCTCGACCTCGCGAGCAAGGCGTCCGTGCCCGCGAAGAAGTGAATCGCGATCCGAAAATTCGACACCGATCCATCCTCACGTACCGTGTCGATCAGACCTGTAGCAGCGGTCGATCAATCACCAACGGAGGATGGATGTCGTCTTCGATTGCCCAGGCTCGCCAGAACAGCGCGCCCTCAGAACTGTCGGATCACGTTTACGCGCGCAGCAAGGAATACGTCCTCTACAAGGGTGACTCGCTCGCGCTGATGGACCAGTTCGCAGACCAGACGTTCGATCTGATCTTCGCCGACCCGCCGTACTTCCTCTCGAACGGCGGCTTCACCTGCTCGGGCGGCAAACGCGCGGCGGTGAAGAAGGGCGATTGGGACAAGAGCAACGGCGTGGAGCAGGACCACGCGTTCACCTCGGCCTGGCTCGCGAAGTGTCAGCGGCTGCTCAAGCCGTCGGGCACCATCTGGGTCTCGGGTACGCAGCACGTGATCTTCTCGGTCGGCTTCGCGATGCAGCAGCTCGGCTACAAGCTGCTCAACACCGTCACCTGGTACAAGCCGAACGCCAGCCCGAACCTCGCGTGCCGCTACTTCACGCACTCCACCGAGATCCTCGTGTGGGCGTCGCCGGGAGCGAAGGGCAAGCTCCAGCACAAGTTCAATTACAAGGACATGAAGGCCGAGAACGGCGGCAAGCAGATGCGCGATGTCTGGGCGCTGCCGAAGACCGGTGAAGAGGAGCTCAACGATTCGGGCGAAGGCGCGCTGTGGAACATGACCACCGCGAAGCCGAGCGAGAAGACGCACGGCAAGCACCCGACGCAGAAGCCGCTCTCGCTGCTCTCGCGCATCGTCGACGCGTGCACTGAAGAAGATTCGCTGGTGCTCGACCCGTTCTGCGGCTCGGGCACCACGGGTGTCGCGGCCGTCACCAAGGGCCGTCGCTTCGTCGGCTTCGACCTCGACACGAACTATCTCGACCTGACCAGGAAGCGCCTCGAAGCGCTGAAGTGACCCCGGCAGGAATCGAACCTGCGGCCTACGCTTTAGGAAAGCGCCGCTCTATCCAACTGAGCTACGGGGTCGCGCTGCTCTCGAAATTCTAAAGGCCGGAGTCGCACAGCGCGGCTCCGGCCTTTTCTTTAAGTGGGCACACCAGGTTTCGAACCTGGGACCCCCGCCGTGTGAAGGCGATGCTCTACCGCTGAGCTATGTGCCCTTAAAGCGGCGCGCCAAATGCCACGCGCCATTTCCTGCGTCAATCAGAGTTTTGCGTCGAGCGCCTGCACGCGCTTCTTCAACGCCGAGAGCTGTTTGCCGAGGTCCTTGAAGTCGGCCCTGGTCGCGAAGTTGAGCTGATGCAGCACCGTGCGCTGCGTCTTGTCGAACGACTTCTTCGCCTGCTGCGCGCGGCCGATCACCTCGGCGACCTTCTGCGCGCGTTGCTCGTCGGCGAAGAGCTTCTCCATCGCCTTCTGCGAAAGCTGCGTCGTGTACTGCTTGAGCGCGGTTGCGATGCCCATGTCAGTCTCCCTTGCGAAGCGTTGCGAGCCAGCGGCGCGCCAGCCCTTTGTATTGAAGCCGCATCACCATCTGCGTGAGATCGCCTTTGGCGAGCAGCCGCTTCTGCACGATGGCCGCAATCGGGTCCAGTCTCCCTTCGATCAGCGCCCACCAGTCTTCTTGCGTCGCGCGGGCGAAATACCTCGGCGCCAGCCGAGCCAATTCGAGTTCGTCGACGAAGCGCGGAGCGGGAAACTGACCATCGATCGGTTCGCCGAGAGAAATCGCGAGCGGGCCTTCGGCGCGATCGATGATGACTCCAAAGTCGCCCTGCCAGCCGCGAGCAGCGGGGCTGAGATCGGCGTCGGCGTTCAGGCTGGCGATGGCGCGCACGCACCACGCGGGTGAAGGGAAGGCGTCGTTCACGGCGCGCGTTGTGTCAGAAAATTCGCCTTCTTTCTGCCCGCGTGCGTGCATGAGGCTCTCGTGAACTGGATTTTCCTCGGGCTGATCGTGGTCTCGGTGCTGGCGGGCGGCTTCAACGGCACCATGCCGAAGGTCACCGACGCGAGCATCGCCTCGGCGAAGTCGGCGGCTGACCTCGCGATCTCACTCATCGGTCAGATGACGCTGTGGCTCGGGCTGTTCGGAGTCGTGCGCGAGGCCGGTCTGCTGCGTTCAATGGCGAACTTCCTGAAGCCGATCATGACGCGGCTGTTCCCCGAAGTGCCGCCGACGCACCCCGCGATGGCGGCGATGATCATGAACTTCGCGGCGAACATGCTGGGCCTCGGCAACGCGGCGACGCCGTTTGGCTTGAAGGCGATGAAGGAGCTCGACTCGCTCAACGATCGCAAAGGCGTGGCGACGAACTCGATGGCGCTGTTCCTGGCGATCAACGTGTCGGGGCTCGCGATGTTGCCGCTGGGCGTCGTCGCGGTTCGCGCGGCTTCAGGTTCTCACGACGCCGCCGGCATCATCGCGCCCACGTGGATCGCGACCATCTGCAGCACGTTGTGCGCGATCATCGTCGCCAAGCTGCTCGAGAAGCGCCGCATGTTCGCCGTCGAGAACTACGGCACCGTCGACGTCGATGCCACGCAGCGCAAAGAAGCCGACGCCGCTGCGTTGCAGCAGGCCGAAGAGCTCGCCGCGCTGCAGATGAAGATGTCGCCATCGCGCAAGCTGTTCGTGCTCGGAGTCATGGGCACGCTGCTCGCCGCTCTCGTGTTGCGCGTGATGCAGGCGCCCGAGGGCACACGCGCGTTCGATCTCGCGCGTGAGCTGCTCTCGGGCTGGCTGTTGCCGGTGCTGATTCTGGTCATCATCACCTTCGGTTTCGGCCGGCAGGTGAAGGTCTACGAAGCGTTCATCAGCGCCGCGAAAGAAGGCTTTCAGACGTCGATCACCATCATCCCGTTTCTGGTCGGCATGCTGGTCGCCATCGGCATGTTCCGCGCGTCGGGCGCGATGGAGCTGCTGGTTCAAGCGCTCGCTCCGCTTCTCTCGCCGTTCGGTTTCCCCGCCGAGGCGTTGCCGATGGCGTTGATTCGACCGCTGTCAGGCTCCGGCGCGCTCGCGGTAATGGCCGAGGCGATGAAGACCTACGGGCCCGATTCTTTCATCGGCTACCTGGTGTCGGTCATCAACGGCGGCACCGAGACCACGTTCTACGTGCTCGCCCTGTATTTCGGAGCGGTGCAGGTCAAATCGATGCGCCACACGCTCGCCGCCTGCATCGCGACGGACTTCATGGGCCCGCTCGCGGCGTTCGTCGCGTGCAAGATCTTCTTCGCCAACGTGCCGATGATTTTCGTCGCAGGTTGATTCCGGTCAGTTTGCAGCCGATGTGCCCGTAGTGGATTCCACGATGCTCCCTGTCGACTCAGTTCCCGTAGCGGTGATGGAGGTCGTTCGCGGGTTGCGCGCGGGCGGCTTCGCGGCGTTCCTCGTCGGTGGGTGCGTGCGCGATCTGCTGCGTGGCGCCAAACCCAAAGACTTCGACCTCGCGACGAGCGCGCGGCCTGAACAGGTGCAGAAGCTGTTCAAACGCGTGATTCCCACCGGCATCGAGCACGGCACGGTCACCGTCGTCGTCGGCAAGGAACACGTCGAGGTCACCACCTTCCGCGCTGAAGCCGACTACGTCGACGGCCGTCGCCCATCGAAGGTCGAGTTCCACGAAGACATCGAGGCTGATCTCGGCCGCCGCGACTTCACGATGAACGCCATCGCGTGGGAGCCGACGGCCAACGTGCTCGTCGACCCGTTCCATGGGCAGGAAGATCTCGCGGCGAAGACCATTCGCGCGGTGCGGGTGCCTCTGGAACGCTTCCTCGAAGACGGTCTTCGCCCGCTGCGCGCCGTGCGCTTCGCCACCGTTCTCGACTTCAACATCGAGCCGGAGACCGAAGCGGCCATCGGCCAGACGCTCCACGTGTTCCGCAAGGTCGCGGCCGAACGCATTCAGCAGGAATTCGTGAAGTTGCTCCTCGCGCCCGTCGCGCCGAAGGGGCTCGAGCTGCTGCGTCGCACGGGGCTGCTCGCTGAGTTCCTTCCCGAAGCGCAGACGAGCACCTTCGAAGCCGTCGGCCGCGCGCCGAAAGACGAAGCCATCCGCCTCGCGGTGTTGCTCTCGGGCGTTCCCAAAGCGCGCGACGTCGTCATGCGGCTCAAGTTCCCGAATCGAATCGCCGACGAAGCCGGCGCGCTCGCGGCCGAGACCTCGTTGCCGTCAGCCGACGCGAGTGACGCTGATCTCCGTCGCTGGTTGGCGCGCATCACGGAGGCGAGGGCGACGCCGCTCTTCGAAGTGCACGAAGCGTTGCGGCCCGGAAACGGTGCACTGCGCGCCCGCGTCGATTCCATCCTCTCGGCGCGCCCGCCGCTCACCACCAGGGCCCTCGCGCTCGACGGCAAGGGCATCATGGAGGCGCTTGGAACCGGCCCATCACCCGTCGTCGGGCAGGCCACGCGCTACCTCCTGGAAGCGGTGCTGGAAGACCCCAGTAGAAACTCGCCAGAAGGGTTGAAAGCGCTTCTCCACGCTTTCCCACAGGGTTTCCCACATGCAACCCCGCGAAATGACCCAGCTCTTCCCCCCGGAGCCGCCTCCGCTCGGAAGAAGTCCTGATTCTTTAGCGAATTCAAATGCTTATGCGTGCGTAGCGCGCGTGGCACCTCGCGTAACCCACATGTGATCCTCCTCGGGCTGCCTGTGGAAAAGGCCCGGGCTTTCAGGTTTTCGCGCTCTGTGGCATCGGGCGCTCCATGCGCGTCGTTGTTGCCATGTCAGGCGGGGTTGATTCGTCGGCCGCCGCCGCTCTTTTGAAGGAGCAGGGCCACGAGGTCATCGGCATCACCCTGCGCGTGTGGAGCTACGAGAGCACCGCGCAGTGTGGCTCGTGTTGCAGCCCCGACGACATCGACGACGCGCGCGCGGTGGCCGAAAAACTCGGCATTCCGTTCTACGTCGCGAACGTCGAGGAGATGTTCAAGGACCGCGTCGTGACGCCCTTCGTTCAGAACTATCTCAACGGGAAGACGCCGATTCCGTGCGTCGCCTGCAATCAGGACGTGAAGTTCGGGTTCCTTCTCAAGCGCGCGCGGCAGTTGGGCGCGAAGCTGGCGACCGGGCACTACGCTCAGGTGTCGGAACAAGACGGCAAGTACGTGCTCACCCGCGGCGCTGACGCGGCGAAAGATCAGTCGTACTTCCTCTTCACGCTGGGTCAGGACGAGCTGAAAGACCTCGTGTTCCCCGTCGGGCACATGACGAAGCCGGAGGTGCGGGCGATCGCCGAGCGGCACGGCCTCATCACCACGCACAAGGCGGAGTCGATGGAGATCTGCTTCGTGCCCGATGGCGACTACGCGCGCTTCGTCGAGAAGGTCGCCGGCCCGCAGCCGAAGGGTGAAGTGGTGACCTCCGACGGTGCAGTGCTCGGGTCACACGATGGCATTCACAAGTTCACGATTGGTCAGCGCAAGGGCCTCTCGATCGCGCATTCCGAAAAGCTCTACGTGCAGCGCCTCGACGCGGCGAAGAATCAGGTCGTCGTCGGCCCGGCTGATGAAGTCGCGCGCGAGAATTTCTATCTGCTGCGCCCGCATTGGGTCGATGGCGTGCCGAGCGCCGAGCAGCCGGTGACCGTGCGCATTCGGCATCGTCACGGCGGTGCGACGGGGCGCGTGAAGGCGGAGCTGAATGGGCACTTCAAGATCATTCTCGATGAGCCGGCGCGCGCGGTGACTCCCGGGCAGGCGGCGGTCATCTATGATGGGGCTCGCGTGCTGGGCGGCGGGTGGATCATCTGAAGGCCGGCTGTCGAAAGTCGTAGATGCGACGTCTCCTGTTGCTGGTCATCGTCGGTTTGGCTTCGTGTGGTGACGAATCGTCTTCGTACGTTGGCTTCGGGCTCGGGCCCGTGTCGGTCGAAGATGCAGGCCTCGTCGAGGACGTCGATTCTGGCGTCGCCGAAGTGATCGATGCTGGAGCTTCTGATTCGGGTGTCATCGACTCGGGAGTGGTCGATTCAGGAGTCGTCGATGCCGGCGCGCTCGTCAGCTTCGCGCACCAGGTGAAGCCGCTGCTCACGTCGAAGTGCGCCTCGTGCCACTCGTTCACGTACTCGAACCTGCTCAACGGTTCGCGCATCGTGCCGTTCTCGCCGGCCGATTCATCGGTCTACACGTTGAGCGTGGAGGGCAACATGCCCAAGCGTGGGACACGGCTCACCGCCGCCGAACTGCAAGTGCTGTTCGACTGGATCTCGCAAGGAGCGCTCAACAACTAGCGCGCACTTGTCTACGCTCGCCGCGTTCATGCGCGTTCATTGGTTTCTCGCGTTGGGTTTCATCATCGGAGTCGGCGCTTCCTGTGGCGCTCAAGCTCCGAAGGTCGAATGCACGCCGACGAATTGCACCGGTTGTTGCAGTGAAAGTGGTGACTGTCTCGCCGGCGACGCGGTCGACGCGTGCGGAGGGCAGGGCGCTGCCTGTTCGAGCTGCGCCGCGAACCAGCACTGCGGCGGCGGAACGTGCCAGCAGTTCGAAGACGGCGACTACGACGCGAGCTTCCCCGAGAAGCCGGTGACCACCGTGAACACCGACGCCGGCGTCTTCGGCTTCGACGGCGGCACCACGACGGAAGAACAAGACGACGGCGGCGTTCAGCAGGTCAGCTACCTCACGCAGCTCAAGCCGATCTTCGATGCCAAGTGCAGCTCCTGTCACAACTGGACCTACGCGAACCTGGTGCCCGCTGAAGTCGTGGCGGGCGACCCCGCGTCGTCGAACGTCTACACACGCACGTCGTCGGGCGACATGCCGCGCGGCGGAGCGACGCCGTTGACCTCCACGCAGCAGCGGCTCCTGCGCGATTGGATACTCAACGGCGCGCCCAATAATTGACCGGGTGCAACACGGAGCTACCTTGTCGTAACAGTCATGCGCGATTCCCACCGTCTGAAAGAGAAATACGAGCTGTCGCTGGATAACCGGCAGATCGTTTCGATCACCGTCGCCTCACTCGTGGTGCTCGGCGGCGTGTTCATGCTGGGTGTGGTGGTTGGCAAGAAGTTGTCGGCCGAGAACGCGGCGTTGACCGCGGCTCCGTCGACCGACCTGCTCGGCCAGCTCGACAAGAAGACCGACGCGCTCGAGAACGTGAAGGCCGACGCGGCGCTGACGTTCCAGGACGAGCTCACCCGCAAGACGCCGACGTTGATCGCCGACCCGCCGGTGGTGAAGCCGGTTGAGAAGCCCGTCGTCGCCGAAGCGCCGAAGGTCGAAGAGCCGAAGGTTGAAGTGGCGGTCGCGCCGAAGGCCGACGAGCCGAAGCTCGCCGAGACGCCGAAGTCGGAGCCCGTCGCGACCCGCACCGTCGATGCCGGTGGTGGCTTGAAGGAAGCGTTCGGCCGCGCCCAGCGCACGCCGACCGAGACCGCGCCCGACGGCTCGTGGACGTTGCAGCTCTCGGCGTATCAAGACAAGGCCGAAGCCGACCGTTTCGCCGCCGGCCTGCGCGACAAAGGCTACGCGCCGTACATCGTGGAGGCCGCGATCCCCGGCAAGGGCACGTGGTTCCGCGTGCGTATGGGCCGCTTCGGCTCCCGTGACGCGGCGTCGCGGTACATGGACGACTTCCGTCGAGAGACGGCGCTCAACGCCATCGTCACCAGCGCGAATTAACCCTCGGAGTTGGGGTTCTTCGTCCACTTGTCGACGTTGCCGTCGCCATCGAGATCTTCACCGATGCGATCGATTTGGCCGTTCTCCCAGTACTCCCAATAGTCGACCTTGCCGTCGCCGTTGGTGTCTCGCTCTTTGCGGACGATCTGGTTCTTCTCGTAATAGATCCAGAGTGAAGGCTTGCCGCTCGCCGACAGGTCCTTCTCCTTCCGCACCACGAGACCCTTTTCGTAGAAGATCACCTCGTCGACCTTGCCGTCGAAATCGAGGTCGAGCGCTTCGCGGCTGATCTGCTCTTTCTCGTCGTACTGGCGGGCGATGTCGATCTTCCCGTCCCAGTTGATGTCGAAGTCCTTACGCGCGAGGCGCTCGTATTCCTTGCCTTCGGGGTTGGTGGCCTTGACCGTGTAGGTCCACACGTCGGGCTTCTTGTCGCCGTTGACGTCGGTTTCCTTCAGCGTCTCGTTGCCCGACTGCTTCTGGCGGATGTTCTCGGCGATCTTCTCGCCATCGCCGTCTTCACCCGGCTTCTTCGCGGCCGAATCGGTCGCGCAGCTCACGAAAGTCATCGCCGCAGCCAGCAGGGTCCATCGGAGGGTTCGCTTCACGGAGGTCATTTCCTTGCAGAAGGCTGCACTCGACATAGCGTCACATACGTCCATGGCGCGCAAAAAGATCAGCACGACGATCTACATCACGCCCGAGCAGAACGAGCAGCTCAAGCTGCTCAACCAGAAGACCAAGGTTCCGGTCGCTGAGTACATCCGCCAGGGCATCGATTTGATTCTCGAGAAGCACAAAGACGATCTCCCCGGGCAGCAGACGCTGGGCATTTGAGGGCGCTCCTTCTCCTCTGCCTGCTGGCGTTGCCGGCATGGGGTCAAACCGCGTTGGAACGTGGACGCGCGGCGCGAAAAGCGTTCGCGAAGAATCCGGTTCCGGTGCCCAAAGAAGAGCTCAACTGCTTCGTGCCGGCGCGCATGACGGGCGCTGCCTGCGCGGCGGGCTTTCAGTTGTGCTTCGAGGGCTTCGCGCAGGGCAGTTGCGACGGCTACGGCAGCGAAGAGCTGAAGCTGCGGCCCGAGTACGAAGGTGAACCGGAGCCGACCGGCCTGGGCCCGAATGGCGTTCGCCCGGGCCTGCCGTTTCGTATCGAAGCCGGGTACGCGGTTGACTTCGTGGCGTCGATGGCCTGCGACAACGTCATCATGGGCTACGGCGTGCCGACCATCGCCGGGCAGACGCCGGAACAACGCGCCGAAGCGGAGAAGAAGGCGCGCGAAGAGTTCCAGAAGATGTCGCGCATCGAACGCGAGAAGTGCGTCGCGAAAGAGAAGGCGAAGGTCGACAAAGACCGCGTCTGGCAGCGCTGCGCGTTGCTGTCGGTCGACGCGTGCCGACGCGAGGCGTTTCTCGAATGCAAGGGCAACACCGGTGCGCGCGGGCTCGTTCGCGCGGCGTGGGGCAAACCCGGAGACAAACCCGCGAGCGAGACGCTGAAGATCGAAGTGCTCGAGCGCTGAAAACACCACCGCCCGCGAACCAGGTTGGCTTCGCGGGCGGCAGAGAACTGCAGGTGCGGCCTGCTTACGCGCGCACTTCAGCCTTCGGCTCTTCGACCGTCGTGGCGGCCGGGGGCGGCGCGGTCACGAAGGGCGACTTCTCGAGCGCGAACCCGAGCGCGTCATCGACGTGCTTGGCGAAGGTGAACTCGAGCTGGTTGCGCACCGACTCCGGCACGTCGACGAGGTCCTTCTTGTTCTTCTCGGGCAACAGCACGCGCTTGATGCCGGCGCGATGCGCGCCGAGCACCTTCTCACGCACGCCGCCGATCATGCCCGCGATGCCGCGGAGCGTGATTTCACCGGTCATCGCCGTGTCGGAACGCACGGGGATGTTGGTGAACAGCGAGGTGAGCGCCGTGGCGATCGCGAGGCCGGCAGAAGGGCCGTCCTTCGGAGTCGCGCCGTCCGGGAAGTGGATGTGGATGTCCGTCTTCTCGAACGTGCTGGGCGGCAGGCCCATGCGTTCGGCGTTCGCGCGCAGCCACGAGAAGGCGGTGGTGACCGACTCCTTCATCACGTCGCCGAGCTGGCCGGTGATGGTGAGGCTGCCCTTGCCCGGCATCTTGGTGGCTTCGATGAACAGAATGTCGCCGAAGCCGAGCGAGGTGTACGTGAGGCCGACGCTGACGCCGGTCTGGCTGGTGCGCTCCGCGACGTTGAGCTCCATGCGCTTGGGGCCCAGGAGTTCTTCGACCTTGGGCGCGTTGATCGTCTGCTTGTCGGTCTGCCCAGACGCGACCCGCACGGCGACCGAGCGGCACAGTTCAGCGATGCGACGCTCGAGCGTGCGCACGCCGGGCTCGATGGCGTACGCGGTGATCACCTTCTCCAGACCGTCCTGCGTCAGTTCGAAGTGCTCCGGCGTGATGCCGTGCTCCTTGAGCTGCTTGGGGATCAGGTGGTTGCGCGCGATGTGCTCCTTCTCGATGAACGTGTACGAGCTCATCTCGATGATCTCCATGCGGTCACGGAGAGGCGGTGGGATGGTGTCCAACCGGTTCGCCGTCGCGATGAACATCACCTTCGAGAGATCGAACGGCACGTCGAGGTAGTGATCGCTGAACGTGTTGTTCTGTTCAGGGTCGAGCACCTCGAGCAGCGCCGCTGACGGGTCGCCACGGAAGTCGGCGCCCAGCTTGTCGATTTCGTCGAGCAGCATGATCGGGTTGCGTGAACCGGCCTTCTTCATCTGCTGGATGAAGCGACCGGGCAGGGCGCCGACGTACGTGCGGCGGTGACCGCGGATCTCGGCTTCATCACGCACGCCGCCGAGCGCCAGACGCACGAACTTGCGGCCGATGGCGCGGGCGATCGACTGACCCAGCGACGTCTTACCGACGCCCGGAGGCCCGGAGAGACAGAGGATCGGGCCGCGCATGTCGTTCTTCAACTTGCGCACGGCGAGGTATTCCAGCACGCGCTTCTTCACGGTCTGGATGCCGTAGTGATCGTTGTCGAGCTGCTTGCGCGCGTTCTCGATGTCGAGGTTGTCCTCGGTCTGCTTGTTCCACGGCAGATCCGCGATCCAATCGAGGTAGGTGCGCGCGACGGTGTATTCGCTCGACGCCGCGGGGATGGTCTTCAGGCGGTTGAGCTCCTTGTTCGCGACCTTCTCGACCTCGGGCGGGAGCTGCGCCTTCTTGATGCGCTCCCCGAGCTCATCGAGTTCCTCTTCGTCTTCACCGATCTCGCCGAGCTCTTCCTTGATCGCCTTGAGCTGCTGGCGCAGGTAGTACTCGCGCTGGGTCTTCGACATCTCGCCCTTCACGGCGGAGTCGATCTTCGACGACAGCTTCAAGATCTCGCGCTTGCGGTTGAGCAGCTCGAGCACCAGCTTCATGCGGCCCTTCAAGTCGACCGTCTCCAGCACGGCCTGCTTCTCTTCGATGGGCACATCGACGTTGGCGGCGATGAGATCGGCCAGGTGACCCGGGTGCGTGATCGACTCGACGAGCTCGGTGGCCGCGGCGGGCAGCTCCGGCATCATCTCGATCACTTCACGCGCGAGCTTCTTGAGGTTGATGGTGAGCGCTTCGATCTCGACGTTGTCGGGCGAGGTCTTGTCGTCGACCGGCTCGATGCGCGCCTTGAGGTACGGCGACTCCTGCACGAGCTCCATCACGCGGAAGCGCGCGAGGCCCTGCACGACGAGCGAATAGTTGTCTTCGCCCATCTTCAGGAGCTTCACGATGCGGGCGACGGTGCCCATGTTGTAGAGGTCGGTCGCGCCCGGGTCTTCTTCTTCGGCCTTGCGCTGGGTGACGACGCCGATCACCTGGTCGTCGCGAACGGCGTCCTTGATGAGGGCGATGGTCTTCTGGCGGCCCACCGCGAGCGGCAGCACGCCGCCCGGGAAGAACACCGAGTTACGGAGAGGGAGGATGGGCAGAACCTGAGGAATATCGTCCTTGTTGATGACGCCCGGAGGGCTCATCGTCGCCGGCAGCGCCTGGGCACCAGCGGCTTTCTTCTTCTCGTCGGACATTGGGGAGTGCCTTGTTTCTTTGGGTTGGGAGGGGTCGCCCTCCCGCGGTTTTTCTACTCAGTGAAGGCTAGTCAGTTTTCTTCGGGCCGCAATGCGAATGCGTGACGCTTTTTACCCATCGTGGGGGGCGAGCCGCCGATTCGCGTAGCGTGGAGCTTGAGGGCATGATGACTGCGTGGGTTTGCACATGAATCACAGAACTCTTCTTGCGGCGGCGGTGCTGGCTTTCGTGGCGAGCTGCCAGGGTTGTTTCGGCTGCAAGACCTCACCGGTCGATAACCCCGAGAACGGGCTGCCGCAGGCGTGTCAGACGCAGCAGCCGGCCATCGCGCCGCCGAAGCTCGACATCCTCTTCGTCATCGACAACTCGAACTCCATGCAGGAGGAGCAGGCGGGCGTCGCCACCGAGCTCACCGCGTTCATCGATGAGCTGAAGAAGGGCGGCGGCGTGCCCTCCGACTTCAACATCGGCGTCATCACCACCGGCGTGTACCTGCACGGGCAGATCGGCAACGCGCCGCCGTTCAACACCGAGTACCCGTACCAGTCGGGTCATCTGCGGCCGGTGCCGGTGCAGCTCGACGGCGGCATCACCGACTACGACGACCTGATGGGCGAGCGGCTGCTCGTCGGCACCGACCCGGAGCTCATCACCAAGTTCGACAAGCTGGTCCGCCAGGGCATCGCGGGTTCGGGGCAGGAGACGCCGTTCGAAGCGGTTCGTCTCGCGCTGACGACGCCGGGGCTCATCGACACGCCGCTGGCTGAAGGTGGCAACGGCGGGTTCTTGCGAGAAGGCGCGCGTCTGTTGATCGTCGTGCTGAGCGATGAAGACGACTGCAGCGAAGAAGCGCGCCCGTCGGTGGTGATCATCAACGACGATCAGGGCGTCAATCAGTGCAGCGTGCAGGCGAACTCCCTGACCACGGTGAGCGAGTACCACCGCATCTTCACCGAAGACCTCAAGAACCCCGACGGCACGCGCAAGGAGGTCATCTGGACCGCCATCGCCCCCGTCGCCATCGACACCAAGGCCGCGCAGGAGATCGTCGACAACGGCCACGTGCGCAACATCGACTGCCCGACCTCGAATCAGGGCGGCCTGCGTCACCGCGCGATGGCGGAGATGTTCGATTCGACGCTCGTGAACCTCGATTCGATCTGCCGCACCTCGTACCGCGACACGCTCATCAACATCGCGCAGCTCGCGTCGGTGGTGCAGAGCCTCGAGATCGACAACGTGCCCGACCCGGGGCTGCTCTCGTTCATCATCACCCGCGCCGACAACAAGAAGGAAACGTGCACGATGTCGAACAATGGCCTCGTGAACTTCTCGCGCAGCTCCGACGGGAAGACGGCGAAGATTCAGTTCGGCAATCAGTGCCGCCGCCGCGCCGACGATATCTCGGTGACGCTCAAGATCCTCTGCGCGTTGTGAACACGCCGCGCTCGGTGGCGATGAAGTCCATCGTCACGTCGTGCGGTTCGGTCGCGACGTCATTGAGAAGCTGAAGCTCGAAGGCGATGCCGATGGTGACCGAATCGGCGCGCCGCTTTGCCAGCGTCGAGTCGTAGTAGCCCTTGCCGCGGCCGAGGCGTTTGCCGTCGCGTGAGAAGGCGACTCCGGGCACGAGCCAGACGTCGATTTCGTCGAGTGGAACGACGCGGGCGCTTGCTGGTGGGCTCCACAACCGAACTCCCTCTCCCGCCTGCGGGACAGGGTCGGAGCGAGGGTCGCAAAACTCAAGCACGCGAGACGGCTTCTTGATGCGCGGGAACACGACCCTGGCGTTCAACCGCGAACACACTTCAAACAGCGGCACCTCGAATGGCTGCGCGACGTACGCCGCGACCGTCTTCGCGCTCGTCAAAAATGGAAGGGCGGCGAGATGCCTTTGCACCTCGCCGCCCCACCGAACAACCACTTCAGGACTCAGGCTGCGCCGCTGTGACTCCACCGCCGCCCGTTGCGCTGCCTTGTCCAAAAAAGCTCCCCGCCTGAGCCGTGTGTCTCGATCTGGCTGAACCAAATCGGTTCAGGTGGAGACCATCTGCCTTTCCTTCGGCGTCTCCCTCACTGCTGGGAGCTTGCACCCGGTCGGGACGAGACGACCCCCGTTTGTTTTGTATCGGTTCGAGCTTCAATCGAGCATCACGTACCCCGCAGGGAACAACTCTTTTCAATCTCCTTGGGCCACATCATAACCGCGATGTGGAGCAGCGCATCGTCGAGTTTGTCGAAGTTCTTCGCCAGAACGGCCTCAAGGTCGCCGTCAGCGAGGCTCAAGACGCCATCAGCGCCCTCGCCGAAATCGGAGTTGAAGATCGCGCCGTCACCCGCGCCACGCTGAAGGCCACGTTGTGTAAGCGCACCTCCGACGTCGCGGTCTTCGATCGCGCGTTCGACTTCTATTTTCTGGGCGCCTCGCGAACGCTGGCGAACATCGAGAAGTCGCTGATGCAGCGCATCGAAGAAGAGGGGCTGCTCGGCGAAGACGAACGCAAGATGATCGTGTGGATGATGGAGCGCCTCGCGGGGCAGCTCTCGCCGCTGACGCAAGCCGCGATGCAGGGTGATCGCGGAGCGCTGGCGTCGATCTTCCGCAATGCGTCGCTCCAGTTGGATTTTTCGCGCATTCAGAACGCGCTGCAGACCGGGTTCTTTTCGCGGCGGCTGGCGGCGGCTGCCGGTTCTGAAGCGATGCGAAGTGATCTGCAGACCATCGCCGACGAGCTCAACGCGCGTGGCATGTCAGCGCGTGGAGTCGAGGTGGTGAGCCAGCAGCTCTCGGCGGCGCTGCGGAAAATCGAAGACGAAGCGCGGCAGGAAATTCAGCGCCAGGTCGGTGCGCGTCTGCGCAAAGCCGGCGCGACTGTTGAAGACAAGTCACTGCACACGTTGTCGCGGCAGGAAGTCGCGCTCGCTGAAAAAGCAGTGCGCGCGCTCGCAGAGAAGCTGAAGGCGCGGCTCATTCGCCGTCAGCGCAACAAGAAGAAGGGCCAACTCAACCCACGCAAGACGCTGCGAAAAAATCTCACCGCGGGCGGCGTGCCGATGGTGCCGCAGTTCCGCTCGCGCCGGCCGCAGCGGCCTGACGTGATCGTGCTCTGCGACGTGAGCGATTCAGTGCGCAACGCGTCGCGCCTGATGCTGCTCTTCACGTGGAGTCTTCAGTCACTCTTCTCGCGCGTGCGCTCGTTCATCTTCGTGTCGGAGCTCGGTGAGGTGACGAAGCACTTCAAGGGCGAGAAGGTCGAAACGGCGCTCGACGCGGCGCTGTCGGGCGACGTGATCTCGATGTCGTCGAACTCGAACTACGGCAACGCGCTGGCGAATTTCACGAAGTCGTATCTGGGCTCCGTCAGCCGCAAGACGACGGTGTTCGTCATCGGTGACGGCCGCAACAACTACAACGCGGCGAACGTGTGGGCGCTCGAAGACCTGAAGCGCAAGGCGAAGCGCGTGGTGTGGCTGTGCACGGAGCCGAAGGCGAACTGGGGGTTCGGCGACAGCGAGATGACGAACTACGCGCGCGCGGTTTCGCAGGTGGTGACGGTGCAGAACCTCGCCGACCTCGAGAAGATCGCTCCGCAGTTGGTGCCTCACTGACGCGAGAGACTCTCGCGGATTTCGTGCAGCTCGTTCGCGAGTGCGCCAAGTACCTCGGCCCGCTTCTGCCTCGGTGACGTATCCATCGATGATGGCGCGCGAGAGTGTCCATTCGGGCAACCGGTGGCTGCGTATTGCTCGAAGAGGTCTCTCTCGGTTCCGTTGTGAAACGTGTGAACGCGCGCGCTGTGTTCATGAGCGTCGAATTCCTTGGCGAGTGCGCGCTCATGCGCGATCCGCAGCAACTCGCGGAGCTTTCGCTTCACCTGTTTCGTCAGTTCTTGCATGGCCGAGTCGTGTGGCGACGGTACGCCGTTGATCGAAGAGGAAGCCTGGTCGAATGAAATACGAACAAGCCAGAGTCGAACAACTGTGTCGGCAACTCGTCGAGTCGATGCGGCGAGAATTTCCTTCCGCGATCGAATCGACGACCGAGACGGGGCTCCCGCGGTTCACCATGCCGCCGCTCGTGCAGGAGTTCGGCCAGTTGGTTGCCGAGGTCGACCTCGTCGATGGGCTGACGTTGGTCGTTGGCCAGCTCACGCATACGCACTTCGATGGTGAGTCGGCGGCCGACGAACTCCTCGCGACTTGCCGCGAGATTCTCGCGGACAAGATCGTCATCGCGTCGTTCGACGGCGGGGCGTCGATGAGTCCACGAGAGTTCGTGGACTTCACCGAAAACGCTGAGTTCCGGGTCTGGTCCGGCCGCTTGAACCGTGAAGACTTCTCAACCGAGTGAGTCGGCGTTCTTGAGTGCCTTGAGCCGCAAGCCGCTCTTCTTCAACAATCGATACAACGACTGCGTCGAGAGGCCGGTGTGCTGTTCAGCGAGCTTCAAGTCGAACCCGCACTGCTTCATCACTTCCGCGAAGTAGTGCCGCTCGAAGTCGTTCTGAACCCGATCTTTCGCCTCGTGGTACGAGAGCTTGCTCGCAACCTCGAGCAGCGTGCTGCGTTCCGCGCGCTTCTCCGGCTGCACGAGCAGGTCGAGCCACGAAGAATTGCCCGTCGCCTGCATGAGCGCGCCGCGCTCGAGCACATTGCGCAGCTCACGCACGTTGCCGGGCCAGTCGTAGCCCTCGAGCAGCGACAGCATCTGCGCAGACAGATCAATCGGAGCCGCGAGGCTCTTCACGAGGTGCTTCGCGAGAATCGGAATGTCGACCTTGCGCGTTCTCAACGGCGGCATGCGCACGCGCACCACCGCGAGGCGGAAGTAGAGCTCCTGACGGAAACGCTTCTGTTCGACCTCCGACGACAGGTTGCGCGCGGTCGCGGCGATCACGCGGCCATCGAGCTTCTTCCCCGGCGCCCATTCTTTGGTCTCGAGAATGCGCAGCAACCGCGCCTGCGCCGCCGGCGGCAGGTCAGCGACCTCATCGAAGAACACCACGCCCCCGCGCGCAGTCGCGAGCGCACCTTCAGGCCCGAACAATTCGCGCTCGAGGTTCTGATCATTCAGCGACGGGCAATCGACGACGCGGAAAGGGCCGAAGCGGCGTGACGAATACGCATGCACCGCGCGCGCGGCGAGCTCCTTGCCGGTGCCGGTTTCACCCTCGATCAGCAGCGTGAGGTCTTCGCGCGTCACCCGGCGGATCTCCGCGAAGATGATGCGCATCGATTCTGATTCGCCGACGAGCTCACCGAGCTGATCGCCGATGTCCAACTCGACGTCGGTGCTGCGCGACTTCTGCCGCAACGTGAGCTTGGTCTTGCCGAGGTCGATCTTGTCGCCCGGCTGCACGAACGCCTGCAGCACCGGCCGGCCATCGACGAACGTGCCGTTGCGCGAGTTCAGATCACGCAGCAGCAACCCGCGCGGCGTGCGTTCGATTTCGAGATGCTTGCGGCTCACCGTGCCGTCAGAGAGCACCAGATCATTGCTCTCATCGGTACCGACGCGGATCAGGCCCGAGAGCGCCGACGCGTGACGGCCTTTGTCAGGCCCCCCGGCGACCTCGACGGTCCACTCGTGAATCGGCACACGGGTGACGTTGTCAGCGGGGATCATCACCGACTCCGTCGTCTCGGGGAGTGCGGTGCCTTTGGGATTGCTCTTCATTGCAGTACCTCGTCCCGCTCCTGGCCGTTTCGGCCGACGTGAATCTGCACGGGACCTCGCAGATGTGCACGGGCCAGCACCTCGGGCAGAGGTGGCTGGCCGTTGATTGAAAGAATGAGATCGCCCGGCTGAAGCGGCGCACCGCCGGGAGCCGCCATCACCATCATCGAGGGCGGCGTGCGCGCGAGCTTCGCGGCGGCGCCGTCATCGATCCACGGCGTCAAGAAGCGCGCACGATTCTGCATCCACACCTCGGCCTGCAACGCATCGAACTGGGCCGTCTTCGCATCAGGCTGCGCGGCGGTGAACGCGGGCGCGAGCGCGACGGTGACGTTCAGCTCCGGGGCCGTGGCACGGGGCGCTTCCCACCGGCGCGCGATATCGAGGGCTTCTTGCGTCAATTTCTCGAGGAGCTTCGTCATCGGCCAGTGCGGGTCGAATTCTTCCTCACCTGAGGGCGGAGCGAACGGATCTTCGACGACTTCGCCAGAAAGTTCACAGAGCAGGGTGGCGCTCGCGGGGTGCACCAGCTCGACGGTGACCAGCCAGCGCGTCTCGGCGCCGTGCAATTCCTGTCGCTGCGAACCCTTCGCGTCTTCCCGTGCGGCGGTCGAATTCGCCTGGCGTTGTTCGATTTTCGCGCGCATCAGCAACGCCTCGTCGCTCGGCCACTCGGCACGCTTGAGCGCCGGGAGCGCATTGCTGCCCAGCCACGACTGATCTTCCCACCGCGTCAGATGAACCTCCGCGGGTCCGATGACAGCCAACCGGTCTCCCGCGTGACGAAGCACCAGCGAAACCTGCCGCTGGGCGAGCTCGAAGGCGCGCCAGTCAGACGCGTCGGCGCCACGCAACTGCACGGAGGGGATGACGAGCGCCGAGACGCGCGGCGGG
>JBEHYH010000052.1:0-20363 GCA_048498275.1 Myxococcota bacterium
CAAGCTCGTAGGAGTTGATGTTACGCAAGACCTGCGGAATCCAACCCGTCGGACGTTCGCTACGACGTGAAGCTCTACGCGTACGCCGGCCCGGACCTCACGGAATGGCCTGCGGCGCGCGCCAACCTTCCCGGTGGCGGCTATTACAACTCCAGCGCGACCAACACCGGTTGGACGAGCATCATCGTGCCCAACGGCTACATCTCGTGGAACGATGGCGCCGGCAGCGGCATCACCGATCACAAGATCGCCACCTTCCACGTGACCGCGTGCGGCGCGTCCGGCACGACGACCATCCAGGTCGCGTACGCCTTCACCGGTGGCAACGGCGTGTGCTTCACGGCGACCCACAACTAACCAACCAATGAACAAGGCCGGGACGGGCTCGTTGAAAGACCGTCCTGCTTTAAACAAGGACTCAAGGAGAACTCACATGATTCGCAAGATGATCACTGTTCAGTTGGTTCTGGGCGCTGCTGCGTTTGCTGCTCCTCCCGTGTTGACGGTGGAGCGCGCGCCGGCGCTTCCCACCCACTTCGAGTGCGCCGCGGGCACAACCCGCACCACGCGCACCGATCAGTTCGCGTGCCGCGACGCGAAGGGCGCGCTGCAGGGTCAGGCGATCCTGCTCAACAAGCAGGGTGGCGTCGAGAGCATCGGCAGGTTCGAAGGTGGCAACCGCGTCGGTCTGTGGAAGCACTTCGACAAGAACGGCGTGAAGGAAGGCGAGACGGAGTTCGTCGCCGACAACTTCCACGGTCGCCGCGTGTTCTTCTACCCCAACGGTCAGTTGAAGACGGTCGAGACGTGGTCCAACGGCGCGCGCCAGGGCGAACGCATCACGTTCGACATGAACGGCGTGCAGACCGCGACCACCGCTGACAACAAGTAATTCGCGAAGCGATTCGCGGTGACGAGGCCGCTCCGGGAAACCCGGGGCGGCCTTCGTTTTTTGGTGCGCCAGACACGCCGCCGACGCATCGTGCAGACGCCGTGAACGCGAACCTGCACCAGACGTTGATGCCCGATCTCCCCGTGCGCCCGGTCGAGGAAATGGGCCTCAAAGAGCTCGAGCGCATCCGCCTCATTCTCCGTGGCGGGTCGATCGTCGAGTGGCGGCGCATGCACTTCGGCACGTGGGACGAGGTCGATCGTTTCCTTCGGCTCCAGCAGATCGACCCATCGAACGAAGCCGACGAAGACTGGGTGCGCGCGGTGCTCGAGAGCGCGGTCGAATACCTCCGCAAGACGTTCAACTACCGGGTCGCCGACGCCGTCGCGAACCCGAACATGATTCACGATCTCTTCCTCTACGCGTCGGGGCACATCGACAAGCGCCTGCGCAAGATCGCCTGCATCGTGCTCAAGACGATGCACGTCATTCAGCACATCGAGGCGCGCGAGGTGCTCTTCAACATCGGCGTGCCCGAATCGAAGCTCTCGCAGTTGGTGACGGAGCGGGTGATCGCGACGATCGACGAAGCGAAGGCGAAGGGCCTGCCGATCGTCGAGTTCTCCGATTCGATCAAGTCGCGCGAGTCGACCGTGACCAAGCTGCTGGCCAAGCGCGATTCGACCGCCGCCGTGGTCTACGACCGCACGCGCTTCCGCATCATCGTGAAGGACCGCGATGACGTCATTCCGACGTTGTACTTCCTCACGCAGCGGCTGCTCCCGTTCAACTTCGTGGTGCCCGCGCAGACCGACAACACCCTCATCCGCTTCAAGGACCTCGTGAAGCGGTACCCGAACTTCAAGAAGTACGCGCGGCAGCTCCACCTCGACCTCGACTACGAGGAGCGCGAGGCGGCGCTGGGCCAGAAGAACTCGTTCTCGGGGTCGACGTACCGGGTGCTGAACTTCGTGGCCGACGTGCCGCTGCGGCTCGACGCGTTCCTGCCTCCGGTCGATCAAGATCAACGCGAGCGCAAATGCCGTGTGACGCTGGCGACCTGCGAGTTCCAGATCTCCGACGAGAAGACCGCGGCCGAGAACGAGAAGGGCGAGAACAACCACGAGCGCTACAAACAGCGGCAGCGCGACGTGGTGCTCAAGCGTCTGAGCTCCGGGCTCGTGGTGCCGAAGAAGAAGCGCGAAAAGGCTTCGGCCGAGTAGTTCTGGCCAGCTCGCTTGCTCGGGGCGGGAATCGAACCCGCACGACCCATCGAAGTGTCTGCGGATTTTAAGTCCGCTGCGTCTGCCAATTTCGCCACCCGAGCGCGCGGTGCTGTGTAGCAGTTCGCGTGTTTTGGTGTAGGAGCGCGCGCATGTTCGAGACGGTCACCAAAGGGTTTCGTTCGGCCAAGAACCGTCTGTTGGGCAAGGCGGAGCTGACGCCCGAGCTCATCGACGAGTCGCTCCGCGACATTCGCGTGTCGCTGCTCGAAGCCGACGTGTCTTTCGACGTGGTGAAGAAGTTCGTCGCCCGCGTTCGTGAGCAGGCCGCCGGCGCGATGGTCAACACCACCATCACCGGCCCGGACGGCAAGAAGGTCAAGGTCTCGCCCGGCGATCACTTCGTGAAGATCTGCCACGACGAGCTCGAGGCCCTGATGGGCCCGGTCGACACGTCGCTCAACCTGAAGCCCCGCGGGCAGGTCAGCGGCATCATGATGGTCGGTCTGCAGGGCTCCGGTAAGACGACCACCACCGGCAAGCTGGCGAACAAGCTGAAGGCCGAAGGGCGTTCGCTGCTGCTGGTCGCCGCCGACATCTATCGCCCCGCCGCCGTCGATCAGCTCAAGGTGCTCGGTGAAAAGCTGGGCGTGCCGGTGTTCCACGAGGCCGGGCTGCAGCCGCCGGAGCTCGCGAAGAAGGCGTACGAGAAGGCGCGCGCCGAGAAGATCGACACCGTCATCGTCGACACCGCCGGCCGCCTCGCCATCGACGACGCGCTGATGGCCGAGCTCGATGCCATCAAGGCCAACATCAAGCCGGAGAACATCCTCTTCGTGACCGACGCGATGATCGGTCAAGACGCCGTGAAGACCGCCGCGGAGTTCAACCGCCGCCTGTCGATCGACGGCTTCATCCTCACCAAGCTCGACGGTGACGCGCGCGGTGGCGCGGCGTTGTCGATCAAGGAGGTCACCGGCAAGCCGATCAAGTTCCTCGGCATGGGCGAAGGCCTCGACAAGCTCGAGGAGTTCCGGCCCAACGGGCTCGCGTCACGCATTCTCGGGTTCGGCGACGTCGTCGGCCTGATGAAGGACTTCGAAGGCGTCGTCGATCAGGCGAAGGCCGAAGAAGACGCGAAGAAGCTGCTCTCGGGCCGCTTCAACATGAAGGACTTCATGGAGCAGATCCGCACGGTGCGCAAAATGGGCCCGCTGAAGGACCTGCTCGAGAAGATGCCTTTCCTCGGGGAGATGAGCGAACAGCTCAACCCCAACGAGAAGGAGCTCGACAAGATCGACGCGATCTACAACTCGATGACCGAGCAGGAGCGCGCCGAGCCCCACCGCATCAACAAGGCGCGCGCCGAGCGCATCGCGAAGGGCTCCGGCCGCAGCGCGCAAGACGTCGGCGAGCTGATGCAGAAGTTCTCGGGCATGCAGCAGATGATGGGCGCCATCGGGCAGAACCCCGGCATTCTGGGCAAGCTGCCGTTCTTCAAGCAGCTCGGTCAGATGAACCAGATGAAGAACATGGATCTCTCGTCGCTCTTCGGCGCCGACCCGATGATGGCGCAGGCGCTCGGAGCAGGCGGCGGAATCCCCGGGATGCCGGGCATGCCGATGCAGATGCCGGCGGGGCTGCCGAAGGGCTACACGCCTCCGATGAGCCAGGCGCAGTTGGCGCAGGCGCGCATGCAGGGCTACTCGATGGGCCCGGCGAAGGGCGGCATGAGCGACGCCGAGCGCAAGGCGCTGAAGGACAAGCGCAAGCGCGAGAAGGAAAACAAGAAGAAGAACCGCCGCCGCTGAAGTTTCAACCCTCTCCCCGGAAAACGGGAGAGGGTTTTTCGTTTCACAGACCGCCGGTCTCGTAGGTGTTCGGCACATCGACGCGGAAGTTCAAGTCGACCGTCTTCTTCTCGCCCGGCTTGAGCGGCACGGCCCACTTCGCGATGCCGTCGTCTTTGTTCATCGCGTAGCTGCTCGTCGTCTTCTCACCGACCGACACCGCGATGTCCGAGAGTTCAGACACGGGCAGTTGCTCCGCGAGCGTCACCGTCACCGGCTGCTTGCCGTAGTTGGCGACCTCGAACTGGTACGCGTAGGTGAAGCGCTTCTTGTCGTTGAAGAGGCCGGTGTCGCGCTTGAGCTCCTCGACGATGTTCCGCTTCACGCGAATGGAGTCTTCGATGCCGAAGGTGAGCGTGAACATGCCGCCCTGAGGGACGCGCTCGAGCACGTAGCGGCCGACGAGCCCCGTGGTGCGGAACGCGTCGATGCGCCCGGGGAGAAGCGGCCACGCGCCAGTGTTGTTCAGCTCCGCGACGCGGAACGCGGCGGGCAGGGCGCGCGGAGCCGAACGCAGTTCGAACTTCGCCTTCATCTTCGACTTACCGACGAAGAGCCGCACCGGCGCGCCATCACCCGGCACGCGCGCCTTCTCGGGCACCGCGAGCTGCACCGAGAGGCCCTGCTCACGCGCGACGAGCCCACCTGCCGGGCGATCGGCGACTTCACCCGAACCCGACTGCGCGCGGTCGACGTATTCTTCGCGACGCACCAGCATCTTCTTCTCGGGCCCTTTGTCGTACGCGCTCAGTTGCATCACCTTGAGCTGCGGCGGCGTCGCGTTGAGTGAAGGCATCGCGGTGGACAGCGCGAGCTCGACCTGACTCCACTCTTCGCCGGTACCCTGCTGCAGCGTCGCCCAGGTGCTCAGCTCGACGGAGCCATCGGCTTCATTCGCGCGCGCTTCGTATTCGGGGACCCAACTGGTGCCGCCGACGAGATAGGTGAGCGAGAGCTCCGTCGGTTTGCCGGCGGGGCAGGTGACGAGCACCTCCACCGTCCACGAGCGGCGCGCCGACGCGTACTGAAGTTCCTGCGCCTGCCGAGAGAGCTCTTCATGTTCGAGGCGCAACGCGCGCAGCTTCGATGAAATGTCTGACGACTGCTTCGCGGCGGCGAATGACGAATTCATCGTGCCATCGAGCGCCTGTGACCACGTCTTTGCGTTCGGCGTTTCGGCGAGCTCGCGTGAGATCATCTGCGTGGCGACGTCGTTGTACTTCTGGTTCGCGCGTTGCTGCGCCTGCACCGCGGTGTACTGGTCGGAGAGGTTCTCCATCTGCACGTTGAGCGCCTCGAGCTGCGTGCGCACGGCCGCGGCTTTCTCGCTGTATTCCTTCTCGCGGGAGATCAGCTCCGCGCGCAGACCATCGATGGAGCCCGCCCCCTTCAACGTCGCGCGGAACGAGTCCTGCGCGGCGACCGGAGGAATGTTCTCGAACGACACCGGCACGCGTTCACCGCACTGCAGCTTCGTGGTGCGCGTCACCTGCGCGCGATCGGGGAAGACGACGACCGAGTCAGGCACCGACGCCGACGAGAGAATCACGAGGAGAAGCGCGTTCATCGGACCACCTCCTGCTGCTGCAGCTTCCAGTTCTTCGGGCGCTTCACCTGGTAGCTGAAGGTGAAGGTCTGCTTCTGCTGCGCGGGGATCGTCACGCGCCACTCGAGCGAACCCTTCTTGTCGTCCCGGGTCGCCGACGGCTGGGAGCTCACCAACTTCGTCTCGACCTCTTTCTGAATCGAGAGCGGCCATTGATCGGCGACGCGCACCGCGATCGGCGCGCGGTACGGGTTCGCGAGCTCGATGGTCACCGTGTACGTGCCGATCTCGTCCTTGCTGATGAGGCCCTTCGTCTCTTCGATCATCTGCACGTTGCGCACGGGCTTGAGCGCGCGGTCGATGCCGAGCGGGAGCGTGAATGATTCACCGGGCGACACGAGCTTGAGCCGCGCGGTGCCGGCCGGGTCGTTGCCCACCGACAACTGCGCGGGCCCACCCGGCAGCACCTGCTGCGACGGGTTCTTCACTTCGGCCACCAGATACGCGTCGGTGGTGAGCGCGGGGAACAGGCTGCGTTCGACGATGACCGGCCACTGCGCGCTCCACAACGCGACCCGGCGTGCGCCGCGCGACGACTGCACGTTCTCTTTCTGCAGCGAAGCGAACGCGAGGTCGTACCCGCCCGCCAACGTCACCGGAGAGTCGGGGTCATAGACGGGCGCTCGCCACGAGGCAGGCGGCGAGAGCGAGTACGAGGTGGTCGGCACATACTGCGTCGCCGAAGAGCGCGACACCGAACCGGTGGTCCTCACCAGCATCTCGGCCTGCGCGACTCGCATCGGAGCGGGTGCTGGAGCCTCCGCCGGTGGCGACGGAGGCATTCTGCGATCTTCATCAAGGCGCTCTTCCTCATCGGCGACCAGCGCCTTCCTGGTGTTGCCCGCGAGCGCATCGGCGGCGAACGCGAAGCCTTTCGACTTCTCCTTCGCAGGCTCGAAGCGATTGTCGGCGCGCGAAAAAACGCCAAGGCGCATCAAGCGCGCGCGCAGCAGCTCATCTGGCGTCTGCGCGTGCGCCGTCGGCTCAAAAGGTGGAGGCGGCAACACCGGCTGGTACAGCGGCGTGGGCGTGGGGATGAAGCGATCAGCGACTCCGATTTTCCAGGTCGCGAGCTTCGGCGCCTCGGTGGCGTGCGAGGGGATCGCGGTCGAGAGCAGGAGCGACGATGAGAGCCAGTCTTCGCCGGTGTCTTGAGCCACGAGGCCGGCGAGGGAGAGGCTGACGGTGTTGGTGTCGGGTTGAAGCTGCAGGTCCCACGTGGGGGTCCAGCGGGCGTTCGACACGAGGTAGGTGAGCGTCACCGTCGCGGCGCCTTTGCCGGCGAGCTGCGCCTTCACCGACCAGCCCGAGGTCGTCGCGGGGTTGCCGAGCTTGCGGAGTTGTTCCAACACCTGATTGCGGCGTTCATTGAGTTTGGTGATCGCGCGGTCTTCATCGCGAATCCTGGCGGCGATGTTCTTCGTCGAATCGAGCAGGAACTGCGAGCCCGCGGCCCACCCGGTGCCGTTCAACTTCACCGCCGGCTTGAGCGGATCGCTCGATGGCGTCACCGGCGACATGCGCGCGATGGCATCACGTTGCTGCGCGAGCGCGGTGCGTTCCTGCGCGCGGCGATCGAGCTCGGTGTCGAGCTTTTCCACTTCGTCGAGCAGGGGCTTCACGTCGGCGCTGCGAATCGCGTCGGGCGTGAGACGCGCGAGGTCGACCCGTTTGACCTCCGCTCCGGTGGCTTCGACGCGAATCGAATCGAGCGCGACGTTGTCACGCAGCGGAGGGAATTCGAGATCGCGCGTGCCATCGACGGGCACCTGCGCGGTTCGCACGACGCGCGCTTCGTCGGTGAAGACGGTGACCTGGGTGATCGGTGCTTCGACAGCGGCTGCCAACAGCAGGAGTTGGAGAGGTGGCATGGCGGCGTGGAACAGTACTCGCGGTCGACTTGTTCCGTTACGTTCACGCGCATGTCGCTCGAGGCGCTGATCCCCCATGACTGGCGCGCGGCGCTGAAAGAGGAACTCGCTTCACCGGGCTTCCGTGAGTTGAGCGCGTTCGTCGACGCAGAATATGCGCGCGCCACCGTGTTTCCCCCGCGTGAGCAGATCTTCGCGGCGCTCAATGACACGCCGTTGGCGAACGTGCGCGTGGTCGTCATCGGGCAAGATCCCTACCCAACGAAAGGGAATGCGAACGGCCTCGCGTTCTCGGTCTCACCGGGCATGAAGATCCCCGCGTCGCTCAAGAACATCTTCAAGGCGCTGGTCGTCGATGTCGGCGCGACGATGCCGAAGACCGGAGACCTGACTCCATGGGCGAAGCAGGGCGTGCTGTTGCTCAACACGGTGCTGACGGTGCGCGAAGGTGAAGCGAACTCGCATCGCGGCAAGGGTTGGGAGCCGCTGACCGAAGCGATGCTCAAGCGCGTGAATGCGTCATCGGCGCCGGTCGTGTTTCTCTGCCTCGGAGCGCAGGCGCAGAAGATGGCGAACGCGCTCGTCGATACCTCGAAGCACTCGGTGCTCTCGGCGCCGCATCCATCGCCGCTCAACGGCAAGGCGTTCGAGAACGCGGTAGCCGCCGACAGACATTTCACGCGCACCAATGCGCTCCTCCAGAAAGCGGGGCGGGGCTCCATCGACTGGCAGATTCCGGAGTCGTAGGGTCGCGCCATGCGACTTCGAATTCTCGGTGTGCTGGTGGGCGTTCTTCTGTCGGCGTGTGACGAGACGATTTCGTACTCGGCGCCGAAGAATGAAGACCCGTTGCTCGATGACACCGCCCCTGCGATCACCGGCTACGACGAGACATTGACCTTCGATGGCACGGAGAATCGATCGCAGGCGCGGTTTCGCTTCGATGTCTCCGCCTACGCGAATGACGCCGAGAAGAACGCCGCGGAGATTCTGTACCCGAGCCACGCCGCGATGCTGAACGCGCAGTCGCCGTTCACGACTCGCATCCCCTCGGTGCAGACGGTCGGTACCTACGTGAAGCAGCTCGACGACACCCTCTACGCGGGCATCGAACACGCGCTGCAGCAAGGCGTGCCGAACGCCGTCAATTCGAAGCGCGACATCTTGAGCGGGTCGCTGACCGAGCTGCTCGCGCATCGTGACGTCGCGAACGACAGCGCCGCCGTGATCGCCGCCGCCGCGCTGCGGCTCGGTGGCGGCACCGCTGAAGTTCCATCAGACCTCGAGAGCAGCGTTCAGGGCGCGATCGACGCTTTCAATGCCGATCTCGCGAAGTCGAAGCCCATCGGTTTCTACACGTGGTCACCGGAGCTGCAGGGCATCTGGAAGCAAGACCGTTTTCTCCAGAACGTCATCTCGCCTGCCGCCGCGTGCGCGCTCGCGCATGCCATCGCCGCCGACCCCGCGCGCACGCTCAACTACGCGTCGCTCACGCAGCTCTACAGCCGGCTCACCAACCCGCTCTATTCATCGCTGATGGACCGGCTCGAAGTGCAGGGTCAGGCGTGCCTCGAGCTGCCGCTCGCGAACGATCGCAGCCCGGCGTTTCTCTCGCCGTCTGAGTCGGCCGAGATCACGCTCTTCGAAAAGCTGTACCCGCTCGGCGTGCCGGCCGACGCAGATCTGATGAAGGATCTCATCGCCGCGATCCGCAATGGCACGGTCGATCTCACGCCGGCTCCGAATGCGGGTTGGTACGCGCATCAGACCTACGCGCTCGAGACGTTGCTCGTCACCGACAAGAGCGAAGAGCGCTCGAAGATCGGCTTCACCGCGAAGTACAAGAAGCGCATGCAGGAGGCGTTCTCGACGATGATCGTTCAGCATCGCGAGACGCACGTGAAGCAGTTGGCGATCTCGCGCACGGTCTCGGGGCACGTTGAACCGCCATCTCCGACATTCACCGTCGAACCGTTGGCGACGGTCTATGTGCGCCACGCGCGCTCGTATGTATTTCTCGAGCAGGCGATCGACACGATCTACGGGGCTGCGTTGCTCGACACCGCGCATCCCATCGGTGCGAGCGGGGAAGTGAACGGCGTCTCGCTGCGTGAACGCATCAGGCACGCGCGCGATATGTTCTTCGCGCTCTATCTGCGCTCGGCGTTTGAGCTCGGCTTCCACCCGCAGCTCGGAGATGGCGAGCCGACGCAAGACGAATGGCCGACGTTGTTGAGCACCGCGAAGGGTTCGTATCTGGGGGAGCTCACCAGTGGCGAATTTGCGTCAGCGGACGTTCGCGTCGTCGTGCCCATCGCGCAGCTCAGCGAGACGCAGTTCAAATACTGGGCGGTGATCGGCGTGCGCACCACGTTGGCGGCGTACTCGTTCATCGATGGCACCTCGATGGCCGCTCCGAGTGACCCGTACTCGAGCGCTCGCGTCGCGCTCCCGACGGAACAGTTCATCGAATACACCGGCAGCGCCAACCCGCCGACGCGCGAGGAGTTCCGCGCGATCTGTGACGACAAGAAGACCGCCGCCGCGATTCAGGCCGCGCTCGAGGCGCGCTGAGTTACCGTGACGGGCGTGCGTTCATCGCTCCTGCTCGTTGCGTTGCTGCTGTCGTGTGGAAAAGCCGCTGAAGAACAGAACCCGCTCAAGGCGAAGCCGGCTGATGGTTCACCGGCGCGCATCGCGTTCGATCTCGGGTTGACGCAGTACCTCGACACCGCAGAGCCGAGCGTCACCACGCAGACCGGCATCATCACCACGTTCGAGTTCGATCCTTCGAGTGGGCCGATGTGTCTGCACGGCGCTCCGTTTCGAACCGCGGTGCGCGAGGTGAAGAAGAGCGAAGACCTGCTCATCTTTCTGCAGGGTGGTGGCGCGTGTTGGAGCGCGTTCTGTCTCGCGGTGACCGCCGCGCCTCCGGGAATCCCCGCGATCGATGCACTCGACCAGGAGCTCCCGGCGAATCCGTTTGCCGGCATGGACACGCTCTACGTGCCGTACTGCGACGGTTCGCTCTTCGCGGGTGAAGCCGAGACGACCACCGACGCGGGCGTCGAGCGCAAGTACCACGGGCTCAAGAACCTCTCGGCAGCGCTCACCATGGGTTATCGAAAGTTCCCGAAACCGAAGCGCGTGGTGTTGGTCGGCGCGAGCGCGGGAGGCTACGGCACCATCACCGCCGCGTTCCTCGTGCGCTGCGTGTGGCCCGAGGTGCCGATCGACGTCGTCGACGACTCAGGTCTCGGGCTCGGCCAACCGGGGCAACCTGCGTTCGTCGAAGGCATCCTCAACGAGTTCAATGCGCGCCGCTTCATTCCTCCCGATTGCACCGACTGCATCGCCGACGGGCATCTCACCGGGCTCGTGAAGTACGGCCTCACGCATGATCCGCGGCTCAGCGTCTCTGTCATCTCCGCGTGGGACGATCTGATCATCGGGCACATCTTCCTGAACCTCGAACCGCAGGCGTTCCGCGATGCGGTTGCGACGAAGACCGGAGCGCTCCACGACGAGTTACCTGATCGCTATCGCCGCTTCATCTACGCGGGCCGCGCGCACACCGCGTTGCTCGGCGACCCGACGGGCATCGTGGGCGACGACATCACCGCGGTCGATCTGCCGCCCGACGGCGTGAACACGCTGATGGGCATCACGCTCGAGAGCCTGACCACCGCGAAGGCCGGCGACGTCACGTTGTCGAGCTGGCTGCGCGCGATGCTCGCCGGCGACAAGGTCACCTGGAGCGATACGGTCGCCGACGCGGGCGCGCTCCCGACGAATCCTTAGTCTTGGTCTTCGGTGACGTAGATGCCGCCGACGCACATCTCGTCTTGCGTGCGCGCGCCCCAGTTGCGCGTCTTCGACAGCACCTGCGTGCCGTTCAGAATCGGCTGATTCGCCTGCGTGTTGTCCCACGTGCACGACACTTCGATCTTGTCGCCCGGCGTGATGCGCACCGGGTTCGCGAGCGTGTACGAGAGCTGCCAGTGGAAGTCCCACTTCGGAATGTCGACGACGCAATCGGTGCCGCCGTCGGCGTGATGCACCTTCAAGTACGCCGATTCGCCGAGCTGATGCAGGTGCATCGTCGTCGCGTAGAGCGTCATCGGCTTGTTGCCGGTGAACGTGCGCGAGATGAGCGGCGCCAGCAACGTCGGGTCGACGATGAAGTTGTGCGTCACGTCCTTCTCATTCGCGGGGATGGTCATGGTGTGCTGCGTGAGCCAGCTCGGGTCGCTGACGGCCTGAACTCCGGCGGGGGTCTCGACGCGATTCTCGAGGCGCAGGTCGAGCGTCGAGACGTCGGCGCGGTCGTTGCCCTGGGGGATGTTGTAGTGAACCTGCACGTAGATCTTCCCCCCGACGGGGATTCGCAGCCCCGTGCCTTCGTGGAAATCGACGCCGCGCAGACCGGGCACCCAGGTGCCGATCCAACCGCCTTCGTCCGCGAAGGGGATGTCGTAACACTCCCAACCCGGAGCCGGGTCGGCGTCATCTTTCGCCTGCCACGCCGCCGCCGCGTCGGGGTGAATGAAGAAGATGTCTGCGTGATGAACGATGTCTTTCACGCCGGGCCGCAGCTCGTAGCCGGTGACGAACATCGGGTCTTTCACGGGCCAGTCGACGAGGAAGCAGCGGTATTGATCAGGCGCCTCTGTCGGCGTGAACGGCACTGACAATGGCAACGACAGGTCGACGCGCGTGAGTCGATCAGCAGCGCCCGGCAATTCCTTGAACGTCTTCGGGTCACCTTCGGGCTCGCCGGCCGCGACCCATTTCTCGATCGTCTCGCGATACTCGGCGGGCAACTGCTGCGTGGGCGCGTATTCGGCGCAATCGGTGCGCGCGGGGAAGGGCGGCATGCGGCCTTCGCGAATCGCCGCGAGCGCCAACGGCTCGACCGCTTTCCAATCAGCCAGCGTCTTCAGCGGGAAGGGCCCGATGCCGCCTTCTTCGTGGCACGTGCCGCACTTGCGCTGAACGATCGGTTGAACGTCGCGGTACCACGTCGGGCCGCTCGGAGACTGCGCGCACCCTGCCAGCGTCACTGCGAGGACAGCCGCTTCGAGTCGCATGGATTTGTAATAACCGAAGAGTCACGAAATGGAAACGGGGTTCGCGCTATTCGGCGTTCATGTTTCGCGCGTCGGTGCTCTCGATCGTGGTTCTCGGTTTTTCGTGTGGAAGCAGCCGTGGCGGTGGTGACGCCGGGCCTGACGCTTCGTTGTTCGATGCAGGCCTCGTTGATTCGGGGTCGGTCGAAGACTCCGGTGTGATCGACGCGGGGCTCGAAGAAGAGGAAGACGCCGGGGTGGTCGATGCGGGCCTCGTCGACGCGGGCGTCATCGATGCCGGCATGCTCGACGCAGGCGTCGCGAGCTCGCAGGGCACCGGCGGCATCGCGTGCCTCAGCTCCGCGAACGTCGATGCCACGCACACCGCGTGTCTCGCGAAGGTGAACGGCACGAGCTTCAAGCTCACCACGCCCGTCGGAGGCAGCGGGCCGTACTACCTCGGCATCTATCTCCACGGCGACGGAGCCGGCGCGTACAACAGCAACTCCGCGGTGAAGCGCATGTTGACGCTCGCCGATCAGAAACACGTGCTGCAGATCGCGGTGCTCGCGCCGAATGGGTGCGCGTGGTGGCAAGACCCGGGCACGCCGTTCGATTCGCAGTGCAACAACACCGGGCCGGTGACGCCCGACATGACCGGCGCCAACGCGCAGTCGCTCGCCGAGGTGATCGACGCGGTGCGCGCGGCCTACGACATCCGCAACGATCTCGTTCTCTATTACTCGGCGTCGGGCGGCTCGATCTTCCTCACCAACTCGTTCATCCCGAGCCACGGCTCCGAATACCCGGGCGGCATGTCGATCAACTGCGGCGCGGAGATGCCTGATGACTCCGCGTTCACGTGGGACACGAGCGACGCCGCGGCGCGCGGCTCGACGCAGATGTTCTTCACGTACGGAGACTCAGACCCCGTCGTGGCGCCGGCGCAGGTGCACGCGACGGTGACCGGCTACGCGGCGAAGGGCTTCGTGGTCGACGAGAAGATCCTGCAGAACGTCGGTCACTGTGGCCCCGACTTCGACGCGCACGGCCGCGCGCTGGAAGTGTGGACGCAGGTTCTCGGCAATTGAGGAATGACGGGCATGCGCAAATACATGACGGTGGGTGTGATGTTGGTTCTCAGCGGGTGCACGAAGAACCCGGAAGCCGAGTTTGCGGAGGCGTTTCGCGCCCGGTCTCAAGCGACGCTCGGCACCGTCAAGCGCTTCACCGACATGCTCGACCCGGCCGACTGCACGACGGCGACGCGCGCCAAGACGCTGCTCCGCGACGCGGCGAGCATCGAGAAACCGCTCTCAGACCGCCTGGCTGCCGTCGAAGGGAAGTTGTCTGAAGAGCAGCGCACGACCATCGCTCGAAAGATCTTCAGCGAAGAGCGCGCGCTTCCCAACATGAACAAGATCTTCGAGATCACCCGGGCGTGCCCCACGGAAGCCGCGGACCTCATGAAGGTCTACCTCGGGTATTTCAAAGGCGCTCCGTAAGACGTGTCGCGGCGCGCTGTTCCCCGTCTCGATCAAATGTGACGCGCGTGTTGCGAGCCTTTCGCGGAACGCCGCGCGAGGGTGCCGCGCATGTTCGCGAGGCCGATGGCGTTGCTGTGCTGTTTTGCCGCGTGTCAGCCGAAGGCGCCTGCTGATCCGAGCGATGATCCACTCGACTACCCGGTCGACAGCTCCGTTCAGTACCAGGCGGTGCTCGGCGAACCGAAGTGGCTGATCCCCTCGAGTCATCTGCCGAAGGGCCTCTTCCCGCGGGCGTCGAACAACAACGTCGACCTCCACTTCTTTCACGGGCGGCTCTACCTCGCGTGGCGCACGGCTCCGACGCACTTCGCGTCGACGGAAACGAAGATGCAGATCATCTCGTCTGACGATGACGGCGAGCGCTGGCGGCTCGAGAAGACGATCGAGATGGGCTGCGACATGCGCGAGCCATCGTTCACGGTCATCGGCGACGTGTTGCGCTTTCAGTTCTTCCAGGCCGGCAGCGACCCCGTCGCGTTCACGCCGATCACACAGTGGCGCACGACGTTGAAGGCCGATGGCACGTGGAGCGAGCTCGAGTCATGGGGGCCCGACGAGGAGATCTCGTGGAACGTGAAGCTGCGCGGGGGAGCGCTGTGGCGCACGTCGTACGCGGGCACGCACTACGACCTCGGCGCGACGCCTGACATTCGCGTGTCGTTCACCAGGAGCACCGACGGCACCACGTGGTCGAACGTGAAGGGCGACGGCGTCGTGTACCGCGGCGGCGTGAGTGAGGTGGCGTTCGAGTTCGCGGCCGATGGTTCGCTGTGGGCGGTGACGCGCAATGAAGACGGTGACTCGACGGGGTTCGGTTCGCACGTGTGCACGGCTCCGAAAGATGACCTCGGCACGTGGGCGTGTTCGGCGCGCTCGAACCCGCAGCGCTACGACTCACCGAAGATGTTCCGTCATGGCGATGAGCTGTATCTCGTGGCGCGCCGCGACGTCGGCGGGCAGTTCGATGAGAACCGCGCCGATCTGAGCTTCGCTGATCAGCAGCGGCTGTATCTCCTCGACTACTGGTACCGGCCGAAGCGCACCGCGCTGTATCGAATCAATCAGGAGACGCACGCGATCGAATGGGTGCTCGATTTTCCGTCGAGTGGAGACACCGCGTTCCCGTCGGTGATTCGCGTCGACGCGCATCGCTGGCTCATCGCGAACTACACCTCGCCGCTCGATGATCTGAACACGAGCTGGGTCGACGGGCAGACCAGCGACAAGGGCACGCAGATCTACCTGATCGAGCTCCGCTTCGACGCGAAGTGACCGACACCTCTTCGCGACAACGCGCTCGCGCACCGCGTGGTGGTTGGGCGTTTTCCGCTATGCGCGCCGCATGAGAATGGTCGTCGTCGCGTACGTGGTGGCGCAGGTCGCGGGCGCGCAACCCGACGCCGGGGTCGTGGTGAACGGGGAGCGCTGCACGCTGCGAGGGCCGCTCCCGTCGCGCTCCTTGAAGGTGAAGAATGACTCCTGGTCGTTGGCGCGTGTCGAGGGCCCCTCGGACGCGACGGTGGAGATCGACCCGCGACCGGCGATACCGGTGATCAGCGCGCACGTCGACGTGAGCGGCTGGCACCTCGACGGCTTTCTCGAACCGAATGCCGCGGTCGGGCCGGCCACGCCGATGTGGTTCGGGCGCTCGGTGGTGGCGAACGCGAAGACCGCGGTGCGGCTGGTGGGCGGCGCGAAGACGATCACCGTCGAGCCGGCGGCTCCCGCGTGGCTCTTCACGCGCCTCCAATTCTCCGCGGCGCTGCGCCGCACGGTCGACTGCTCGGCGCTGGTGCTCACGCGGCCCCCCGACATCGAAGACCCGGTCGACGGCTCGGCGTTCGCGAACGAGCAGGGGCTCCCGTGGGGCCCTCCCGGAGGCCTGATCGATCTGCCCGACGCGGGGGCGGCGGGCCTCTGGCTGGTCGACGACGAGGGCCAGAAGATCGTCTGGGTGACTCCCGGGCGCGGCGCGGTGATACCCGTGCAGGTCGTGGCACGAGCGCAGGGCCGCGCGAAGGTGATGATCATCGACCCCACCTTCGCGGTGCTCGGCTGGGTCGACGCCGCGGCGGTGATCGACGCCCGGCCACGAGCACAGATCCACGCGGAGCACCTGCCGACGCCGAAGCGCCACGTATGCCGCGCGTCGAAGCCGATGACCCTGCACGCGTACAACATGGCGGGCGAGAGCATCATCGGCACCATCGACGCCAACGCGCCGTTCTGCATCGAGCCGCCGCCGCAGTTCCCTCTGTATGGGAGCCGCCTGCCGCCGAAGGATCTCGCGACACGGCTCTACGTGACCGGTGCGTCTCTGAAGCTCTTCCCATCGGGTGAATGGTGGGTGACGCAGCCGGCTGAAATGACCTGCGTAGACGAGTGAAGCGCGCGGCGTATGCTCCGGCGCATGAACGCGCTCAGAATCGCGGTGCTGTCGTCGGCGGCGGTGTTGATCTCGTCGTGTTCGCGCGCTGACGCGGCGACCCCCAGGCTGTGTGAAGACGCGTATCTGTCGATCGCCAAAGGGCTCGCGAAGTCGTTCGACTACGCGGAGCTGCGCAACACGAGTCAGCCGGGTGAACGCGAAACCGCTGGTGAGAAGTGCAAGACCGCGAAGAAGCGCGAGGCGTGTCTCCAGGCGGTCGAGAAGGCGAACTCCGCGACCGGTTGGAACAACGGCTCGCACGGCCGGCGGCCCGGTCACGTCTACGCCGTCGCGACGCGCGGTGATGACGTGGTGGTGATCACCCAGGACAACATCGCCAGCGCGCTCGGCACCATCGACACGCCGGTGAAGGCGGCGCTCGTTGCGGGCATCAAACAGGGGCTGATGCCGAAGTGCGACGGCGCGGTGCGCGAGGTGAAGGGCGGGTTCGAGGTGCACCTCGAGAGCGACAGTTGCTTCGGGAGCGTCGATGACGTGGTGCTCGTCGATTCGAAGGGTGAGCTCGAGGTCGTCTCGTCGAAGCACGGCATCGCGCGTTGCGTGGGGTCGCTCGAGCGCGTGGCGCAGCCGCTTCTGTGAGCCGCCAGTGCCCTGACTGCGCGCTGGAGATGGACGTGTACGTCGCGGCCGCCTCCGGTACCGAGGTCGACGTGTGCCGGGTGTGCGGCGGCCTGTGGCTCGACTACGGCGAGCTCGAACGCATCATCGAGAAGCCCGCGCCCGAAGAGCTCTTCGCCGGCGAGACCACGCGGCGATGCCCTGCATGCGGGTTGTCGCTGGCGACCGCGTTTCTCCCCGGGCCGACGCCGGTGGAGATCTGCACGGCGTGCCGCGGGTTGTTTCTCGACGACGGTGAGCTCGAGCAGCTCGCCGGGCGCTGGGTCTCGCTCACGCCGAAAGATCGCGACGCGTGGAAACGGCTCGTGCCCGCGCCTCCGGAGCGCGCGGCGGAGCAGGGCGTGAACGGGTTCGTGTGCGTGAAATGCGCGCGGCGCTTTCCACTGCGTGAAGGCAACGCGCTGGGCGCGGGCCTCGCGTGTGGCGCGTGCACGCCGGCGATTCAGACCACCGAGGCCGAGAAGCGCGAGGCGAACGCGCCGCAAAAATCGCCCGTCGCGCGCTACGTGCTCTGGGAGTCGCTCTTCAATCTCTTCACCGGTTGGTGAGGCCCGCCGGTGCTCGTGAGCAGCGCCTCGAAGTGCGCCTGGCGTTGCTTCGCTTTGAGATCGTCGAGGCCCGCGTAGAGGAACGTGTCGGGGAGCCCGCTCGCTCTCACCACCGGGTAGCGCCGGTACTTCCTGCCGACGAGCACCGTGGTGGTCGCGACCTCGAGCGCGCCGACCTCGTCGAAGTGCACCGTGCGCGGCGTGCCGTCGTGATTCAGCGTCAACGTGCGGGTGTCGGTGTCGAACTCGATCCACCGGGCGTAGTGCTTCACGCGCCACAGCCCCCAGAGCGCGATCGCGCCGCCCACCACGAACAGCGCCGCCGCCGCACCTGCGTCATCGGGCTTGAAGGAGCCCAGGTCCTGGTAGCGCCGGTATTCGAACCAGAGTCCATACGCGCCGAAGAGCGCGGGCGCGCCTCCCAGCACCACGCGCACCCACGGGAACGAGTTACCCATCGCGTTGAAGCGGACTCTCACGGTGAACCCCCGGCCGCGAGTGTTTCACAAGATGCGCGAGAGAATGCGCTGCGCGAGCGGCAGCTTGCCCGGCTTGTGTTTCATCGAGAGCATCGCCGTGAAGATCGCCACCGGCTCGCCGGTCTTCGCCAGCAGCGCGGTGCACTTCACCTCGAGGTTCACGCGTTCGCCGGTCGCCAGCGCGCGCTCGAAGGCCTCGGCCGTCGCCGCGACGGAGTCGTTGCGGAACTCGACGTCGCCGTCGGGCCGCCGGAGAAATTCTGCGTTCATCGACTTGAATGACGGCACCACGAACGCCTCGCGCTCGCGCATCAGCCGCACCACGGCGAGCCCGAGCGACGCGTCGGCGCCCGCGCAGAGCACGCCGAAGTACATGCTGCCCATGTGATTGCGCGTGCGGTACCCGAGCGGAATGCGCACCCGCGTGGCCGTCGCGTCGTTCCGCGCGACGCGCGGCTGAATGAACGCCCACAGGGGGATCGAAGTCAGCCCGACGAGGTTGAGCTCGATGGTGTCGCGGAGCGCCAGGTCCATGCGCGCTTCCTTCACCATCGGCTCGAACGTGTCGACTACTCCTTCACGGTGACCGTCACCGCGTCGAGCGGCAGACCGCTGCTCACCGTGCCGTCCGCCGCGGCCGCGCCGGTGACCCGCGCGCTGATTTCGAAGGTACGCGGCTCGTCACTGATCGGCTGCATGCAGCTCGTGTTCGCGAGCATCAGCGCGCCGAAGAGCGCGATCGCGGCCACCCGGCGGCGGCCTCGGCGCAGCGCCGCGGCAGCGAGCAGCAACACCAACGGCACGCCGGCCTTCGACGGGAACGTCGGGAGATCGTACGCGAGCAGCAGACGGCGCTGCATTCCCGGCGCGAACGTGAGCGGCGAGGTGAGCGCGAGCGTGACGGTGCCCGCCGTGCCGTCGAGGGCCTTGCTGCCGAGCTCGGTGTCTCCCGCGCCGGGCTTCCCGTCGCCGTCGTTGTCGAGCACCAGGAACATGCGGCCACCGGGCGGCGGGGCCTTGTCGCTGGCGTGCGAGAGGCTGATGGTCAACGCGCTGAGCTCCGTCGCGTCGGCTGTCGCCTGCACCACCGCGTTGAGCGCCACGATGCCGTCGGCACCAGCGCTCGCGGTGAGCGCTGTGCCCGCGTCGACGGCCGAGAACGAGAGCCGGCGATCGTACATGGTGGTGCTGTCGTTGTCGGTGATGGTCACCGCGACAGGAGCGATGGCGAAGCCGTCGTAGTCGGTGTCGTTGCTGGTCACCGAATGCTCGACGGTCGCGGTCTCAGGGCTCTCGACCTCGTCATCATCGACGGCGAGCACGGTCACGGTCTGCGGCGTGTTCCAGTTCGAGGCCGTGAACACGAGCGACGCCGGGCTGGTGGTGAGGTCGGTGCTGATGGTCGCGATGGCGACGGTGACATCGCCGGTGGGCTGGCTCGAGAGCACCAGCGTGTACGTCGCGGGCGCGCCACCTTCCGTCACGCCGACCGAAGTCTGCGAGACCGTGATCGCCGCCGCGTCATCATCGTTGATGGTCAACGTCGCCGTGGGGTTGGTCGTACCGATCTGGCCGGAGCCGCTGGGGTTCGCGAGGCTCAACGCGACGTGTTCGCCGGGCTCGTGACGGGAGTCACCGATGATGGGCACGTCGAGGTCCTTCGAGGTCTCGTTGGCCGCGAAGCTCACCGTGAGGGTGGTCGCGTCATAGTCGACATCGGCGGTCGCAGACGGCGCCGCGCCATCACCGAAGTGGAGCTCCACGCTCGAAGCAGCGGACGTGTCGCTGGTGCGCATCACGCGAACGACCGCGTTGGTGGCGCTCTCGTTCACCTCGAAGGCGGCGGCCGCGAAGTCGTAGATCGGCATGGGGAAGTCGTCGTCGGTGATGGTGACGGTGACCGAGGGCGCCGCGGTGCCGTCGTAGTTGAGGTCGCCGCTGGTCGCGGCGTGCGTGATGGTCGCGACGTGCGTCGCCTCCACGAGCGAGTCATCGGTGGTGGTCACGGTGATGATCTGCGCGACGTTCCAGTTGGCAGCGGTGAAGGTCAGTGAGCTCGGCGAGGCGCTGAGCTCGCTCATGCCCGAGGTCACGGAGAACGTGACGTCGGCGGTCGGCTCGCTGGTCAACATCACGTCGTAGGTGACCGCCGTGCCGCCCTCGGTGATCTGCAGCGTGGTCGGCGTGACGGTGATGCTCGCGACGTCGTCG
>JBEHYH010000053.1:0-20081 GCA_048498275.1 Myxococcota bacterium
CTGCTTGAACGCGTCGCTGGCCTGCATGGCCTTGGTGACCGTGAAGAAGATGGTGCCGACGAAGGAGCCACAACACAGCACCGGCAGCAGGCAGCCCACGGGGAGCAGCCACTTCCAATTGCGGCCCAACCAGCTCTTCTGCTGCACCGGCGCGTCAGGGGTCATGCGCGCGACTGTACGTCACTCGCGCAGCGGTACCACCCACGTCCGCGGAGAGAAGTCGTCTTGCACCTGCGTGAGGTCGACGGCCGGGTCGATGAGCGGCTGCGCGGGGCGGCCGTTGAGGGAGGTGTGCGTTTCCGCGAAGACCTGCACGTCGCGGCCTTCTTTGCGCGCGTCGTCGGCCACCCAGTGCGCGAGCTGCAGAATCAAGTCGGGCTGGGTGCTGGCCTGCTTCAACTGCACGCGGCTCAGGTACTGACTCAGGTCGGCGTAGCTGGTCTTGCCGGTGGCGCGGTCGACGACGCGGAGGTCGAGCGAGCCGTTCTTCTCCATCACCATCACGTTCCACGCGAAGCGGAAGCCAGACTCCGTCCACATGCGGTTGCCGGGGAAGAAGTATTCGCGCAACGGCAACGTGACCTGCACGCCGAGCCATACCGCGAGCGCCGCGAAGCCCAGCGCTGAGAGCGGCGCCGTGGTCCCCTCCCGCGTCGGCAACCACTTCGACCACGTGAAGCGCCGCGGCCAGTCGGGGTCGAAGAACACCGGCGTCGAGGCGATCATCAGCCAGGGGAACATGCCGATCTGAAACAGCATGCCGGTCATCGCGTGAAAGCCGACGACCACCGCGTACGCGTACGGGCGCGCCTTCTTCCACGAGAGCCAGAACGGCACCGTGAGGTCGAAGAGCGCGCCCGCCCAGCTCATCACGTAGGCCGTCGCCGGCACCGCGAGCAGCGGCCCGAGCAGGGGAAAGTCGTCGTTCGCCGGCAGCCAGATGCGCAGCGGTTGTGCCTCGAAGAGCCAGTCGCTCTGACACTTCGCGAGGCCCGCGAAGAAGTACACGCAGCCCAACTGTGAGCGGAGGAGCCAGACCACCCAACGCGGCACGGTGCGCGTGTTCATCGGCACGAACACCAGCAGCAGGCTCACGCACGAGATGAAGTACGCGTGGTTGAGGTACCAGGTGACGTCGCTGAAATAGACCCACGTGAAGCACGCGCCGAACACCGCCGCGCACACGCGTTGAAAGCGGCCGTGCGCGAGCCCGAGGGCGGCGAGGCAGGCCACGATTTCGACCGCGTACATGCCGCGCTCGCTCAGCGGCTGGAGCCACGAGAGCCCGTAGTGACTCAACGCGCGCGGCGAGGTGCCGAACTGCGAGTGCACCCAGCCGTTGTACAGAAAGCGCAGGGAGCCGCCCGCCATCAGCAGGCCGAACACCACGCGAAAGACGTTCAGCGATGCGCCGTCGACGGGTTCCGACAGCAGCGCCCTCCAGCGGGCGCCGCGCGACTCAGTCACCGTCATTGTCGGAGAAGCGCAGGGTCACCCCGAGCGCCGTGGAGACGTCGGCCGCGTAGTCGTTCTTCAGGTCGCGCACGGCGATGTACGCCGCGTGGACCTCGTCGGGGTGCGTGGTCAGCGAATCGGTGAACGGCTCGGGGATCGCGGCGATGGCGGCGTACGCGGCGTCGAAGCGCGCCAGCGTCTCGGTGTCGACGGTCGGGGAGCGCGCCTTCACCAGCGTGCCCAGCCCGTGGTCGTAGACGGCCTTGATGGAGTCGACCGACGCCTTGATTTCAGCCAGCGAGTTGCCCGACAGCCGCGAGCGCTCGAGCGTGACGTCGACCGAACCGCCGCTGCGGAGCCCCGACGGGGTGCCGATGACGCCGTTGGCCACCAGGTCGCCGACGAAGAACGACTGGTTCACGATGGAGTCGATGGCCGACTTCGCGCTGGGGAACTTCGCGTTGCCGGTGCCGGGCGCGCCGAGCGACGCCGCGTAGCCGGTCGAGCCGACCCACGCGTCACGCAGCTCGTTCGCCTTGAGCGAAACCGCATGCGCGAGGCTGGCGACGTAGGTGGCGCGCCGCGGGTTGCCGGTCATCGCGGTGAGAATCGCGTCGTCGTCACCGAACAGCAGGTACTCGAGCGCGGGGAAGCCCTTGCGATTCGCGCCCAGCGAGCGCACGGCGTCGGGGTCGATGGCGTCGGTGCCTGCGATGAGCGCCTCGACGGTGTCGGTGCGCGTCGGCCAGTAATCGATGGCTTCACTGATGCGCAGATCTTCCACCGGCCCGAACGCGAGCGCGTCGGTCGCGCGGAACGCGACGCGCGCGGCTTTCCAATCCACCCGCACCTGCGCGAGCGTGGTCGCGTCGGGCGAAGCCGCGAACGCCGCGGCGCTGGTGTCGAGTGCCGCGGCCGCCGTCGCGAACGCTTCGTGCACCGGCACGCCGACTTCAGTCGAGACCTGAGAGGCCGCCTGCACCGACTGCGGGTCGTTCTGCGTGGGCGAAGAACAGCTCCACAGCAGGAGCGAAAGCGAGAGACAGAAAACGCGCATTGAGAGGCCTCTTACAAATCTTGAAGGAAGCGCACCAAGGCATCGCGCTCGGCCTTCGACATATTCACGAACGCATCGCGCGACCGTTGCGCTTCGCCCCCGTGCCAGAGAATCGCTTCAGCCGGGCCGCGCGCGCGCCCGTCGTGCAGCAGGTTCTGGTGACCGTTGACGAGCTCCATCAGCCCCAGGCCCCAGAGCGGCGCGGTACGCCATTCGGTGCCGGTCGCGGTGTAGTCGGGCCGGTTGTCGGCGAGCCCATCACCCATGTCGTGCAGCAACAGGTCGGTGAAGGGCTTGAGCTTCTGGTTCGAGAGGTTGTGGAAACGCTCCAGCGAGCCACCCTGCACCTCGGTGAGGTGACACGCGTTGCAGCCGGCCTGCGTGAAGAGCTCTTCGCCGTGCAGCACCTCGGCGTCGGTCCACGCGCGGCGGGCGGGCACCGCGAGGCCGTGCGAGTAGTCGACGATGTCGTCGAACTTCATGTCGTCGATTTCGGGCTCGCCGGCGTCGGGGTCAGCACCATTCGGCGCGTCCTGACAGGCGGTCTGCGAGCCGGGGCAGTTGTCGTTGGGGAACAGGCGCGAGGTGATGCCCATGTCGCCGAGCAGCGCGCCCGCGGTCTGCTGCTTGATGTTCGGCTGGTTCGCCTTCCACCCGAAGCGGCCGACGGCGGTGGTCTGCCGCTCGACGTCCCACACGCGGTTCGCGTGGCCTGAAATGCCGTCGCCGTCGGCGTCGTCGGGGTCTTCGCGCGAGAGAATCGTCTCCTCAGAAATCGACTCGAGGAGCCCCAGGCCGATCATCGACGTCGCGATGCGCGGCGACACCATCATGTCGGCGGGGAACTCGCCGTACGCCGGCTCCGTGAAGGCGTAGATGGGCTTGCGCAGCGAATACGCCTCGCCGTCGGCATACGTGCCCGGCAGCTCGACGTAGCTGATGCCCAGCACCACCTCAGGGTCGACGTGGAGAATCGAGCGCGGCTCGAGCTGGTCGCCGTAGTTCGGCACCGGGTTCGGACCGCCGTGCACGTCAGTGCCGGGCACCGACACGCGGAACAACAACCCGAGGATCGCGTCGCCGTCTTTCTTCGGAGGCGAAGCGCGGCCATCGAGCAGGTGACACGCGGAGCAACTGGTCGCGTTGAACGTCGGCCCCAGGCCATCGAAGCCCGAGGTCGACGCGGGCGCGGTCACCCAGTTGCGGTTGAAGAAGTGGTCGCCCAGCGAGAACGTGTCTCGCTGGTCGAGGTCGAGCGGCGGAGCGGGAAAGGTATAGGCCTTGCCCGTCGCGTTCTTGATGGTCGCGGCTCCGCCCAGCAGTGACGGCGTGTCGTCGACAGGGGTCGGCTGCGCCGGCGGACACGCCGCCAGCAACAGACACACCGACGCTGCGGAAGCTCGACTTACGGAGAACACGTGCTGACGCCGTCCGGGCAGTAGTCGAAGTCGAGCGAGACGCCGAGCTTCGCGGCGACATCGGCCAACGTGAGCGAGAGCTTGTTATTGGCATCGACGAGCGCCTTGATCTTCGACCAGTCAGCGCCGCCTTCACCCTGCGCGATGTCGGCGTCGAACGGAGCCGGAATCGCGTCGACGGCGGCCACGGCGACGGCGAGGTCGGTCTTCAGTTGCGCGCCGGTCGCCGCGTCTTTCGCGTCGATCGCGCTCTGAATGCTCTCACCCGTGAGCGAGCCGTAGCTGCCGGTGAGCAGGCTCTTCACGCCGTAGATGGAGTTGTTGAGGTCGATGGGCACCGTGGTGTCGGAGAAGCACGAGTGCTCCTCTTCCTGGTCGCCGGTGGCGAGCCCGTTGTTGATGCGCTCGCGGTTCAGCTCGCCCGACAGGAAGTTGCCGAGCCCCTTGAGCATCAGCGTCATCTGCGCGTCGGCGTTCTTGTCGGCCGCGGCCACGAACTGCGCGCCATAGGTCGAGCTGTCGTTCAGGTTCCACGCGGTGTTCACGGTGGTCAGGTCGTCGATGAGGATCTCCGTGGTCAGCGTGAGGTACTGCTTGCGGCGATCAGCGTTGGCCGCCGTCGTGTAGTCGGTGACCGGGCGCTGACCGGGCTTGTTCTCGCTCGGCGCCGTGAGGTCCTGCCCCCAGAGGAGGAACTCGATGGCGTGCCAGCCCAGCGTCAGGTTCGCTTCGCCCGTCGAGCCGTTGTCGGCAATCAGCGTCGCCTTGTCGAGGGTGATGGAGGTGTCGTTGATGATGCCCGCCGTCGGCGCGCCGTCGACGTAGTCGATGTAGTTCTCATCGAGCGGCCACGGGTTGATGTTCGCCTCGGGCGCGCCACCCTCGCCGTTGTCGATGGGGCCGCCGTAGAAGCGCAGACCCTCGGTCTTCTCGTACACGATGCGCGCGGCCTTCCACGACTCCTTCGCCGCGGTCAGGTTCGCCTCGCTCGGGTCGGCGACGAACGCGTTGATGCTGGTCTGCATCGCCTTCGCAGAGGTCAACGTGTCGCCGTACATCTGCGAAGCCACCTTCGCGTACTGCTTCACGGCGTCTTTCTTCAGGGCCGCCACGTCGGGGCCGCACGCGAACGACACGCAGCACACGAGGGCTCCAATCATCAAACGGACAGAACGAGTCATGCGGCGCGCAATACATGATTCTGACTTCCATTTGCAACATCGACCGAATCGCCCCGGGGAAAATTGGGTGATTCGTACGGTTTTGTGATCCGCCCGCGGGGGCGTCTGGTACTGGCGGCGCCGCAATGATTTTGACTTTCAGTTGCAGACGCTGCTTCACCGCGCTCGTCCTCCTCGTGGCCGCCGGAGCGTGGGCTCAAGAGGACGCGGGCGGCGAAGTCGCCGACGCGGGCGTGACGGTGCCTGATGCGGGGAGCGCTCCGTGGGAGACCTTCGTCGTCGGCTCGCGCGACATCGACGCGCGGCGCGTGGCGGGCTCGGCGCAGGTGGTGAGCTCGAAGCAGCTCGAGCGCCGCGAATCGAACGACATCAACCGCGTGCTCGAAGAGGTGCCCGGCGTCTACGTGCGCGAAGAAGACGGCTTCGGTCTGCGGCCCAACATCGGCTTGCGCGGCGCGCAGTCAGACCGCAGCTCGAAGGTGGCGTTGATGGAAGACGACCTTCTCTTCGGGCCGGCGCCGTATTCAGCGCCCGCCGCCTACTACTTCCCCATGGTGACGCGCATGACGGCGGTGGAGGTCTGGAAGGGGCCGGCGGCCATCCGCTTCGGGCCGCAGACGGTCGGCGGCGCCATCAACATGCGCACCCGCGACATCCCCGAAGGGTTCGCGGCCGACCTCGACCTCTCACTCGGCAGCTTCAGCACCTTCAAGGTCGCGGCCTGGGCGGGCTACGGCAACGACCGCTGGGGCGTGCTGGGCGAGGTCGTGCATCTCCAGTCGGCGGGCTTCAAGCACCTCGACGGCGGCGGCGAGACGGGCTTCGACAAGACGGAGCTGATGACCAAGGCCTACCTGCGCCTCGGGCCCGGCCGGTTCAACTTCAAGTTCGGCTACAGCCACGAGCTCTCGCACGAGACGTACCTGGGCATCAGCGACGCCGACTTCAAGGCCGACCCGTACCGCCGCTACTTCTCGAGCGCGGGCGACAACTTCGTGTCTGACCGGTTCGGGCTCTCGCTCAACTACGACGCGAAGCTGGGCGACCACGTGCGCTGGGTCACCACCGTCTACCGCAATGACCTGAACCGCCTCTGGCACCGCATGAACGGGTTCCGCGGGCGCAACGACCTCTCGCAGGTGCTGGCGGGCACCGCGCCGGGCAACGTGGGCGGCTACATCGACGTGCTCGAAGGCGTGCGCGACAGCCTCAACGCCGACGAAGACGTGCAGACCGTCGACAACCACCGCGTCTTCATCAGCGAAGGCGCGCAGTCGGTGGTGACGGCCACCTTCACCAGCGGGCCGCTCTCGCACGAGCTCGAAGGCGGCGTGCGCATCCACCATGACCAGATTCATCGCGTGCACACCGCCGAATACTGGGCTTCGGTGAACAAGCAGTTGGTGAACACCGGGGAGGCGCCCATCACGCTGACCGCGTCGCTCGACCAGACCAACGCGCTCGCGGCATGGGTGGCGGACAGCATTCATTGGGGCCGCCTGCTGCTGGCGCCCGGCTTCCGCGTCGAGAAGCTGTGGACGAGCTCGAAGAACAACCTCACGCAACAGACGGCGCTGGGCCAGCAGCTCGCGTTGCTGCCGGGGCTCGGAGCGGTCGTCACGCTGCCTGAAGACTTCTACGTGCTGGCGGGCGTGCACCGCGGGTACTCGCCGGTCGCTCCCGGCAACACCGGCACCGTGAACCCGGAGTTCGCGTGGAACGTCGAGGCCGGCGGGCGGCTCACCAAACGGCACCTCAAGCTCGAGGTCGTCGGCTTCTATTCTGACTACTCGAACCTGCTCTCGACGTGTTCGCTGGCGGCGGGGTGCACGTCTGACGAAGGCAGCCTGCAGTTCAATGGCGGCCGCGTGCAGGTGTACGGCGTCGAGGCGGTGGCGAAGACCTTCGTGCGGCTGCCCGAAGGGCTCTCGCTGCACTTCGGCCTCAACTACACCTTCAGCGACAGCCGCTTCACCTCGGCGTTCGTCTCGCAAGACCCGAGCTGGGGCGTGGTGCAGGTCGGCTACAAGCTCCCGTTGATCCCCGCGCATCGTGGGCAGGGCACGTTGAGCCTCGAGCACGCGAAGTTCGAAGTCGGCGTCGGCCTCGCGGTGCAGAGCGACATGTGGCAGGTCGCGAGCAACGTCGCGCCGCTGCCGTCACAGGTGATCCCCGGGCGCGCGCTGCTCGACGCGTTCGTCAACTGGCACGCGAACGACTTCATCACGCTGTACGCGACGGGCACCAACCTCACCAACACCCCCGCGCTCGCCGGCCGGGCGCCGTTCGGAGCGAGGCCCATCGCTCCGCTTCAAATCACCGGCGGCCTCAAGCTGATGCTGCGCTGATCACCCCGGCGGCCACGCGAGCTGACGCCCGCCGAGCACGTGCAGATGCACGTGAAAGACAGTCTGCCCCGCGTCGCGGTTGGTGTTGGAGACCACGCGGTAGCCGGAATCAGCGAAGCCCGCTTCGCGCGCGTACTTCGCGGCCGAGAACATCAGGTGCCCGAGCAGCTCGCGGTCTTCTGACGTCGCGTCGTTGAGCGACGCGATGTGCTTTTTGGGAATGAAGAGCACGTGGTGCGGCGCGTGCGGCGAGATGTCGTGAAAGCCGATGCACAACTCGTCTTCGTGAACCTTCTTGGAGGGAATCGTGCCCGCGATGATGCGGCAGAAGAGACAATCCATGCCGACCGTCTAGCACTCCGCATCGCGGAGTTTTTCGTGGAGTGCAGCTCTTCCGTGCGACTCAGCCGGTTGTCCTGACAGCATCCAGTGACCCTCGTCCGCATCAGCGAGTCACTCGAGTGGCGTGCGGAGAGCACGTACGTGACGAACTCGACGAACGACCACCATCGAGCCGACGTTCACCCTCAGCTGTGCGACGTGACCTCGTCGCCGACCCGGAGCGTGCCGAGAGAACGGTGCACGAGGTTCATGCCGAAGATGGCTCCGCGGGTGGGCAGCGCGTGCAGCTTCGTGAGCTCTTTGAACGGTGAGGCCCCGAACGGCGTTTCACCGGTGCGTTGATCGATGTTGATGACCGCACACCGCGCGCACGGCTTCACCGCGTCGAACGTCTGCGCGCCGATGGTGAGCTGCTTCCACTCGTCTTCGGTCCACGCGCGTTCATCACGCACCACGAGGTTCGCGCGGAAGTTCTCGACGCCGATGGGCGCCGGCAGCGTCGCGTTGAGCGCATCGAGCGACGCGAGGTTCACGATGAGCAGCGGGTAGCCGTCGGCGAACGCGGTCTGCGCGTCGGCGGCGTAGCGCGGGTCGACCTCACGGCGAACCTCGGGAGCGAACTGCACGACTCGCAGCCGCGCGCCCAGCACGTCGGAGATCCAGCTCGCGAGGTCGTCTCCGCAGTCGAGCGCGTCGAAGGTGTCCTTCCACACGGTGACCCGAACGTGGCCTTCGCTTCTCCCCGCGGGTGAAGGAGCCCCCGCGAATTCGAGCCGCAGGTGCTCACCCGACACGCGCGGAGTGATCACCGCCATCTTCGGAAACTGCCGCTGCGTCACGAATCGGCCGGCGTCATCGACGACCATCCACCGGCGATCTCCGACGGGGCCGAGCGCGTCGAGCTCCAACGCGGAGACTTCAAAACCGCGCAACGACTTCACCGGGTAGATGAAGGCGCGCTCGAGCTTCATGACTGCGTCGAGAGCCAGGCCGTGAACTTGCGCATCGCGCGCTCATGCACGAGCGCCTGCGTGAAGCGGTACACGAAGAACGGCAGCGTCGGCTCGTACCCGATGAGCGCGGTGATGACGGAGCCATCGAGCAACACGCGGAACTCGAAGCGGCCCTTGCCGCGTTCGGCCAGCGAGCCACCGACGATTTCGTAGTGCGCGCAGTCGCGGTCGGAGCGCCCGTGCACGAGCGAAAGCACCAGCGCCTTCGTGCCCGCGATGAAGATGGTGATGACGTCGTTGAGCAACACCGTGCGCGTCAACGGCGCGGCGTTGGGCAGCCATTCGTAGTGCACGCGCGAGAGCTTGAGCGCGTCCCACCCCGCGGGGAGCGTGAGGCGCTGCACCGAGCAGACATTCCAGCGCGGCTCGTGACGCTGCGCGGGCGTGCCGCTCCACGAAGTTTCAGGCGGAACCCTGCCGCCGTTCACAAGCTCGGCCAGCGCCGCGATGGGGTCTGGCCCGCCACCGCGCAACACGCTCAACGCGACGCCGCTCTTCTCGAGCAACGGCAGCCGCGCGTCATCGTCACCGCACGCGAAGACGATCAACCGCTGCGCGCCGACCAGCTTCGCCGCGCGCCCGATGGAGTCAGCCAGCAGCGCATCGAGGTCGCGCTTCGACGCGGTCTTGAGCCGGGTCTGCGGCCCGCGCGCCGACGCCAGCACCACCACGACTTCGGCGCCGGCGAGCGCGAGCTCCGCCTCGTGACGCATCGTCAGGTCGAAGCCCTCGGTCAGCCGCGCTTCATGCCCGGTGAGTTGTCTCTGGAGTTGAACAGCGAGAGGGCCGGTACCCGCGATGACGACGCGCGACATAGACGCGCGCTGTGTGCCCTACTTGGTCAACCGACGCACCCAGTAACTGTCGGCGCCTTCTCGCGTGGTCAGACGGAACACCGCGACGCTGGCCGACGGCAACGGCGTGGAGAAGCGGCCGGTGTCATCGAGCGCGACGGGCTTGTTGTTGAGCAGCAGCTTCGAGCCGAGCGGCGCCACGCCGATGGCGTTGCCTCCGCGCTGGCCTTCTTTCGGCGACGACAGCACCAGCCGCGTCACCGAGTTGTCGAAGACGATGTCCATCTTGTTCATGCGGCCGCCCGAGGCCTCGGCGCCGGAGTTCAACGTCGCGACGGCGCTCCAGAGGTAGCTGCCTTCCGCGAGCGCGCCTGATTCCACGACGGCCTTGTTCTCGGTCACGCGCTTGTCGACGAGCGCGTTCTTCAAATCGCCCGCCGAATACACCCGGAAGCGCCAGTTCGCCGCGTCATCGCGGGGGGGGAACGTGAAGGTCAGCGTCGGCACCGCGCCCTGGAAATAGACGGTCGCCTTGAGACCCGTCTCCGCGACGGTGTCTGACTTCGCGCTCACCGCACCGGCTGAGTCATCGCGCTCGAAGCGCACCTGCGTCGTCTCCCCGCCCGCGCGCCGCCAGTAGAGGAAGCCACGCAGCGGCGCCGTCACCTGCAGCTCGCTGGCCTTCGACGAGAGCAGAACGTTCTCGAACTGCGCATCGGTCGCGACCTCCGCGTCACCGGTGCCGTCGTCGAACTGCAGCACCACGTCGCCGGGCTTCGACCAGTTCACGCGCGCGTTGCGGCCGGCGGTCAACGTCAGCACCGGAGGGCCACGCTTGAGGAGCGCCATGGTGAGGCCCTTCACCTGCGCCGATTCACCGGCGGGCACGTCGAGCGCTTCGCCGTCGCCCATCTTCGCGTCGAGCGCTCCGCCGACCACGTCGAGCTTCGGGCCGGTCTTCGTCGCCGTCACCACCGCGACCGAAGCCGACTTCGCCTTGAGCTTGAGCGGCTTCTTGCCGTCGAGCAGCACGCTCTCGCCTTCCTTCATGAAGATGCGCAACTGGCCTTCGCGCAGCGTCGCCTTGAAACCCTCTTCGCCATCGACCGGTTCGATGGTGCCCTTCGCGCCACCGACGAACACGCCGCGCGCGCCCTTGGCTTCGGCGGTCAGCTGCGCGGTCTTGTCGACGGCAAAAGTCCCCTGTTCCTGAAGGTCGCGGCCATCGGCCGGGAGCTTCGCGAGCGGCCCGCTCTTCGGCTTCAACGTCACGTTGCCCTTCGGCGTCAGCTTCACCGTGGGCTTCACGACCTCGGGCGGCTTCTTCACTTCATCGAGCTCGAGCACGCCGACACCGACCACGAAGCGCTGACCGGCCTTCAACGTCGCGCCGCCGTCAGTCGCTTCGACATCGAGCAGCTCGAGCTCGCCGACGCCGACCTCGAAGGTGTCACCGGCATCACCCGCGCCGGCCTGCAACTTCACGCGCGCACCGGCTCCGGGCCGCACCGTGCCGAGCGAGGTCTCGTACGCGCCGGCGTCGCTCTCGAGAAAGACGAGCTCACCGACGTCGAGTGACAACTCCGCGAGTGACTTGCCGACGGTGAAGCGCGAGTTCTCCAGCAGCTCGACTTCACGCCCGCCTCCGCGCAGCAACGCGTGACCACCGCCGCCGGTCGCCAGCACGTCACCTTCGAAGACCGGCCCATTCGTCGCGGCGTTCGTCGAACCCTCACGCGTCACCGTCACCTTGCCCGCGAGCTCCGAGAGCGTCGCGACCGTGGGTGGCGGCGGCTTCGGTGGAGGCTGCGGCGGCAGATCTTCCGGACAGCCGACGAGCACCAGACACAACACCACGGCGAGGCGCGTTCTCACTTCGAAACCTCGAGCAGCTCCGAATGGAAGATGGCCTGCTCGCCGTCGCCGAGCGTCACCTTCTTGGTCTGCGAAATGAAGCCGGGCGCGCTGATGGTGAACGAGTATTCACCCGCGGGGATGGTGACGACGAAGCGGCCCTCGGCGCTGACCGGCACCTTCTGCGTCTTGTTCTTCTTGCCGCCCTTGAGCACGACCGACGCCTTGAGCTCCTTCCCGCTGCGCGCGCGGATGAGACCGCGCACCGTGGCCGGGCTGCCCTTGCCGAGCGGCTCCAGGGTGACGTCCAACGTCGCGGCGCCTTCCGGAGGCACCTGCGCGACCTCTTCACCCGTCGTGAAGCCCTGCGCTTCGACGCGCACCTGCACCGGGCCCGGGCCCGCCTTCTCGAAGAGATACGCGCCGTCGGCGCCAGTGCGCACCGAGAGCTCGCCAGCATTCACCGTCGCCTCGGCCAGCGGGTTGCCGGTCGACGACGCGCGCACCACGCCCGAGAGCCTGCCGGGGCCGGTGAGCGCGACGAGCTTGAGCTCCAGCGACATCTCTTCACCTGGCGCGACGTCCACCTCGCCCGCCGCGTCGCGGTAGCCGGGCAGCGACGCCTTCGCGGTGTGCTTGCCGTTGCCTTCGAGGCGCACCTCTCCACTCGCCGGGAGCGCGGACGCGGTGACTCCATCAATCGACACCTGCGCGCCGGTCGCGACCGCGCCATCGGGCAGCACCACGCGCACCACCACGACACCCGCCGCCTTCTGCACTTCATCGACGGGCTTGTTCGGCGACTTGCGCGGCGTGTTCACCGTCACGCGCAGGGCCAGCCCGAAGCGCAGCGATTGGCCCGTGTAGACAGTGCTGCTCTCGAGGAGAAAACCCGCATCACCGCCGACCCAGAATGAAACGAGCTCGCCCGGTGAATCGACGGCGCGAATGAAGATCTGCAGGCGCGGCTCCAGCGCGAGCACCCGCTGCCCGAGCAACGGCGCCAACACACTGAGGGAAAGCGAGCCGTCGAAGCGGTCCTTCGTCAACCCGACGCCGACGCGGCCCGCGAGGCCCTGCGTGAAGAGCTTCCCGGGCGTTCCAGTGTCCGGGTTCGACGGGTCGGTGTAGCGAACGACCGGCGACCAGTTCGCGCCCCAGCCGATGGAGCCGAACAACGTGAACCCGCTCTCGCTGGCCCACCGAAACGCCGGGCCGCCGCGGAATGAAATGCGCTGCAACGGCACGGCCAGATCGCCATTCTTCAGATGCGCCGTGAAGAGGTCGGTCGACGCTTCGGCTTCGATGCCGAAGAAGCGCACGAACCAGCCCGCGGCGTCGAGGCGCAGGAAGGTCGGTGAGGTGTCGCCGATGTTCGATTCGCGAATCTGATCGCCGGGTTGCTCACCCGTGCGCGAGAGCGTCGACCTGCGAAACGCGGCGCCGCCCGACAGGCGCACATCGACGATGGGCGCGTTCAATTCATCGGCGCGGGCCGCTCCAACGCAGAACACCGAGATGAGAAGAGCGAGGACGACGCGGGCGGGGGGCATGCGGCGCCGAAGACGGTACCACGGCATTTGCAGGCGTCTCCTTCTGTCTCGACACATGACAGCGTAGCGTTCGCCGGCCCCATGGCAGCTCATACCCGACGCCAATTCCTCCGTGTTTCAGTCATCGGTGCCGCAGGGTTCGTGACCGCGTGCGGTGACCCACGGCTTTCGGAGCTCCCCGGAGGTGAAACAGACGGCGGCGCGCTCGATGGCGGAGTGAACGCAGACGCGGGCTCCGAAATCGACGCCGGCGTCGACGCGGGCGTCGTGGAGCCAGATCAACCCGACCTCGTGAACGAGGCCTTCAACTTCTCGATGGGCATCGCGGCGGGCGACGTGACCGACACGCGCGCGGTGTTGTGGACGAAGTACGCGGGTCTCGGTGCGCTACGGCTGCGTGTGTGGCGCATGGAAGACGAGGTCTACGCGGAGCGCGTCGCCGATGTGACCGTGCAGCCCGGCGACGGAGGCTTCGTGCACCTCGATGTCGAGGGCCTCATCGCTGCGCAGAAATACCGGTACGCGTTCTTCGAGGAGACCGCTGGTGGGCTCGCGGGGCGCTCGGCGATTGGCCGTTTCCGCGCGGCGTTTGCGCCGGGCGTGAAGGCGCCGCTGACCGTGGGCGCGTGCTGCTGCACCGAACAAGGTCACACCCCGACGCCGCTCGCGCGCGCGGGTGAACGCACCGACCTCGACGTGTTCCTGCTCCTCGGAGACACCAGCTACAACGACGGCTGCGAAACCCTCGCCGACTTCCGCACCAACTGGGCCGCGAACCTGAGCTCGCCCGAATACCGCGCGCTGCGTTCATCGACGAGCGTGCTGGCCACGTGGGACGACCACGAGGTCTCCGACAACTTCAATCCCGAGAGCGAAGACCAGACGATCTTCGCGAACGCAGTGCAGACGTATTTCGAGAGCCTGCCGCTGCGGCGTGACGCGCAGAACCCGAACCGCGTGTGGAAGTCGATGAAGTGGGGAGACACCGCCGAGTTCTTCATTCTCGACAGCCGCAGCGAGCGGAAACCGTCGACGCGATACATCGCGCAGACGCAGCAATATCTGTCGCCGGAGCAGATGACGTGGCTCAAGTCAGCGCTCTCTGCGTCGACTGCCGTGTTCAAGGTGATTTTGAATTCCACGCCTATCAGTGATTTCGGGTTCTCCGCTTTTACGGGTGATTCATGGGTGGCGTACCCGAAAGAGCGCGCGTCGATTCTCGAGTACATCGAAGACGAAGACATCTCCGGAGTGTTGTGGGTGTCGGGAGATCATCACTTCGCGAGCGTGGGCAAAATCACGGGGCCGTTGCAGCTCGGCGCGGGCAAAAACGCGCTCGAAGTGCTCGCCGGCCCGGGAGCGCAGACCGCGAACCCCGCGTACGTGACGCTCCAGGGAAACCAGTCGCGCTGGCCGTTCGCGTCGGGCACGAACAACTACACGACGTTCGCGTTCGACCCGGTCGGCAACACCGTGCGCATCGCGTTCCACGACTCCGCGGGCATGGAGCTCTTCGCCCGCGATTTCACGTTGTGAAATGCAGATTCAGATCATCCACGCAGCGCTTGAGTTTCCGTTCTCTCGTGCAGTGGGCATCTATCTCTCGAAGCGTCTGAGCGAACTCGCGGTTCCGGCATCATTCGGCGTTCGATTCGATTCTGCTGCGTGCTTCGTCATGTTCCTCAAATCACGGAGCGACGCCACCGACGTCGAATTGAGCCCAATCACCTTCAATCGCCCGCAGCTGACGGTTGAGTGCACGGTGACAATTCCCATCGATGGCGACAGCGCGTCACACGCGATGCGATGGCTCTTGAAAGGAATCGCTCGCGCATTTGGCGATGCGGGCCTCGAAACGAGCGAACTCGAGAGCAAGTACGATGAGTTCATCGAACATGTCTGCTCTCGGCCAGAAATGTTCCGCCGCTGAACCGCACAACCTTCGACATGAAATTGTTACCCGTGTGGTTGAGCGACCGAATTCCATCGACCGCACACTTCGCCTAGAGGCGCGCTCGTGAAACTCCGCGCTCTGCTCGTTGCTGCTCTCGTCTTCGCCGCCTGCCCTCCTCCGTCGCAGCAGGAAGACGCGGGTCAACCGCCGGTCGATTCTGGAGTCGTCGATTCGGGAACGATCGATTCCGGCACGCCCGACGCGGGCGAATTCGATGCGGGTGTCGACTACGGCATCGAAGCCGACGCCGGGCGCATCTGGAGCACCGAGAACGCCGAATCGACCGACGCGCTGTGCGGCGACACGCTCGACAACGACACCTCCGGCTACGCCGACTGCGATGACTACTGGTGCTCTGAAACGCCGACGGTCCAGGTGTGTGACTCACTCGAGAACACCGACGCGAAGTGCTCCGACAACGTCGACAACAGCGAACACCCGACCGGCGCCAGCTACTCCGACGGCCTCGTCGATTGCGCCGACCCCGACTGCGGCAAGAACGAGCGCGTCACGGTGTGCCCGGCGTTGAAATGGGAGCTCCGCGCCGATTGCGCCAACGGCGTCGACGACGACGGAGACACGCTCGTCGACTGCGCCGACCCCGACTGTCTGCACGCCGGCCAACCGTGCGCGCTGGGCGACGTGAAGCGCGTGCTCTTCGACGACTCACATCGTGAACGCGCGGGCAGCGCCGACTGGACCATCGACATCTCCGGGCGTCACCCGTACCCCAGCGCGCCGGTGAATGAGACAGATTGGGCCGGCCAGATTTCGTCATTCGGCAAAGCGCTGTTCGACACCGGGCACTTCGCGGTCGAAACGCTGCCTCCGTACAGCCGCTTCACGTTCGACGCGGGCACGCAGCAGGATCTCTCGAACTATTCGGTGGTGGTCATCGTCGAGCCGAGCGCGCCCTTCACTGAAGACGAGTCGCACGCGCTCGTGAACTTCGTGCTCGCCGGTGGAGGTCTGCTGATGGTCGCCGACCACTACGACAGCGATCGCGACGGCAACGGGTGGGACTCGGTCACCGTGTTCAACGACATGTTCACCAAGACCTCGACGCCGTTCGGCTTCACCGTCGCGATGATCGACTTCACGCAGTCGGGCGTCATCGACAACCTCAACGGTCAGCGCACCGAAGCCATCGTCGACGCGGGCTCGCCGGTCACCGCGGGCATCACGCGCATCGGCATGCACAAGGGCGGGCTATTCACGGTCTCCGCGTCACCCGCAGTCGTGCTCGTGAACGCCGTGCCGCTCGGTACGACCGGCTACGAAAACGGCAGCCCGTACGTCGTCGCGTCGACTCCGGGATTGGGTCGCGTCGTCGCCATCGGTGACTCCGCCATCGTTAACGACGGCACCGACAGCCACGGCCGCAGCACGCCGAGCTTCGACTCGTGGCACACCGCGAGCGAACAGAACGGCACGCTCTTCGTGAACGCCGTCGAGTGGCTCGCGCAATGACCGACACGGAAGCCGACGAGCTGTTTCGGCTTCTTGATTCAGGCGCGGCGCTCCGCGTGCGGTTCTCGACCACGCTGTACCCTGACACCGTCGTGCATCGAAACGTGCTGCGGCAAAGCGGTGACGGCTACGAGCTCACCACGCATTACTCGGAGTTCGCGCCCGGTCACGGCCTCAGCACCGAGCTGACCGAGCGCGAGACGCTCACGCGCGAACAACTGCGTCAGTCGCTGCAATGGGCGAAGCGCACCGACTGCGAGACGGCGTGATTCTCTCACCGCGCAGGCATCAACCGCGCGGCGGCAGCGGCACCAGCATCGACACCTTCTTCTGATGCTCGGCGTACGCGGGGCGGCGCTTGAGCGAGCGCTTCTCAGCCATGGGGATCGACGCGCCCATGAAGAGCGCGATCATCAGCACGAAGCCGAGGCCGGTCCACCACGGCGCGCCGGCCGCGAGCCCGAAGAGAAACAGCCCGACCCAGAAGCTGATTTCGCCGAAGTAGTTCGGGTGCCGCGACCACGACCAGAGGCCCACATTGCAGATGCCTCCGTCGACGTGCGCTCGGCGGAAATTGCGGAGCTGCTCGTCGGCGACCGCTTCGATGACGATGGCGCCGAGCGTGACGACCGCAGCGACGAGGTCGAGCGCGCCGAAGCCCGCGGGTGACTCGACGAGCGGCGTGTAGAGCGGAATCAGCCCGACGAAGACCATCACCGCGGGGAAGAAGTGCAGCCCGACGAAGCTGACGACCCAGTACAGCTTGCCGGTCTGATTGCGGAGATCGACGTAGCGCCAATCTTCATGCTGCAGGCCGGTCCACCCGCGCGCCCAGTTCCACGTCAGCCGAAGCGCGTAGATGAAGACGAGCGAAACGATGAGCCACTGCCGCGCCGTGAGGTGCTGGCCCCACACCAACCACGCCACCGAGCTCGCCGGAGCGACCGACCAGTACGCATCGAAGAAGCTGCTGTTCGAGAACGCGCGCGAAAAGACGAAGAGCGCGACCGTCGCGGCGAGCGAACCCGCGGCGACGAGGAACAACGGGTGACGGCCCTCGAAGAAATGGAGCGCGACTCCAGCGGCGACGTGCGCGACGAGGTACGCCAGCGCCATCCACCCGAAGCCCGACCAGGGACGTTTTTCGACGACTGCTGAAGACATGCGCGCGCGTCAATCACGCGCGGCGCGAGCTGGCCACTCTTTGATGTCATCGACCGAACGCGGCGGTGAGCGCGTCGTTCTTCGCGCTCTTGCCGATGCGGCCGAGGTGCGTGTCGTTGAAGCCGGTGAACGACTTGAGCCCATAGCCGAGCGAACGGTCGAACCCGACGTGCGCAACCCAGATGAGCGCGAGCTGCATCATCAACGGTGCGCCGATGAGGAACCCCAGCGCGCCCAGCAGCGCCGCCCCGAGGTACGAGTGCATGGTGTTGTACGCGACGGCTCCTACCTTCGGCCCCGCGAGGTACCCGGCGAACGACAGGTCGGGGGCGAGGAAGACCGAGAAGAAGAGCGGCCAGGTACCACCCAGCGCGCGGTAGCTGATGAGGGCGGCGAGGAGGGCGAGCAGTGCTTCGAAGCGGAGCAGCGAGCGGGTTCCAGAAGTCATGACGGCGTTCCTTGTGCTCGGCGCCGTTCATCGGCGTCGATGGACACAAGATGCAGCTGAAGCGGCATCAACAACATTGTGTAAATATGTTCATCTGCTCATCATCTTTTGATGAGCGCCCAATTGCCTCCGTGGGACCTGTTCGAGACCTTCCTCGCGGTGATGGAAGGCGGGAGCCTCTCGGCCGCGTCGCGCACGCTGAAGACCGCGCAGCCCACCATTCGCCGGCGCATCGCCGCCCTGGAGGAGGCGCTGCAGGCGACGCTCTTCACGCGCGCCACCAACGGGCTCGTGCCGACGGAGGCGGCGCACACCACGCTGGTCCATGCGCGTTCGATGGCCGCAGCGGCGCAGGCGATGGTGCGTTCGACGTCGGGCGCCTCATCAGAGCCGCGCGGCACGGTCCGCATCGCGGCGAGTGAAGTGGTGGGCACCGAAGTGCTGCCACCGATGCTCGCGCCGTTGCTCGAACGCTGGCCGGAGCTGCAGGTCGAACTGGTGGTGAGCAACAAGGTCGAAGACCTGCTGCGACGTGATGCCGATGTCGCGGTGCGAATGGGCCGGCCGACGCAGGCTGCGCTGGTCGCGAAGCGGGTCGGTGCGGTGCCTGTCGCGCTCTATGCGCATCGCCGCTACCTCGCGAAGCATGGCACGCCGAAGCGCATGACCGACCTCGCCGGGCACCGGCTCATCGGCGGAGATCGCCAGCGACCGCTGCAGGAGGCGCTCGACGCTTCGGGCGCGAAGACGTCAGTGAAGAACTTCGTGCTCCGCAGCGACGACGACGTCGTGCAGTTGTCGGCGCTGCGCTCAGGCCTCGGCATCGGCGTCGCGCAGGTTCCACTCGCCGCCCGCTGGCCCGAGGTCGAACGCGTCTTGCCGAAGTTCTCGGTGCCGCTGGAGACGTGGGTGGTGATGCATGAAGACCTGCGCGCGGTGAGACGCGTGCGGCTGGTCTTCGAGCATCTCCTCACGTCGATGAGCGCGTACCTAGCGATGCACGACCACTGAGTGCAGACAGTTCCAGTGCGTTCGCCGGTGATGGGCTTCGGCCGCGCGGGCGACCAACGGCGTCATCGGCACCGCGAACAGCACCAGAAACACCACACCCGCGGCGACCCGTGGAGAAGCGCGGCGCACCACGACGACGCACAGCGCGTCGAGCACCAGCGCGCCGGCCCACTCCGCTCCCAGTGCGAGGGCGTTCACCGTGAGCCCGCGCGTGAAGAAGACCAGCAGCAGCCACACCACCGCGGCCACCATCGTCACCAGCGTCGACATCAACGCGAGGCTTTCCCACAGCCGGTCGCGAGGCCCCGCGAGCGTGAGCCAGCCAGCGCCGAGCGCATGCAGCGTGACGAGCACCGCCATCACCAGGAGCAGGAGTTCCACCGTCATCGTCTTGAAGCATCACACATGAGACGCGGTGTCGGCCAACGCGCGCTCGAGCGGCCGCGCGGAACCCCGTCGACGAAGCTCGAGCCACGAACGCGCGCGAGCGTGGAGCTCATGCGATTCATCGTCGAGCGGGCACGCACGCAACGCCGCTTCGACTTCGCCGGCCTCACCCCGTCGCAACGCTCGCGAGAGCCGATGAATCGGCCGCGGCGCCACTGCGCCGCCGTTGAGCCATTCAAAGACCGCAGCGCGTTCGTGCTCCGGTGGAAGCACCGCGAGACGTTCGAGAAACCAATCGGAGAGACGGCGACGCTCTTCATGCACCCAGCGGTCGAGCTCTCGCAGCAACGCGAACTGACCGACGCGCGCGCTGTGATGCCGGAGCGGATGCGTACGCAGCGACTCCTCGGCCCGCAGCAGCAAGGTGAGGTCGCGCCCGGTTCGCGAGCGGATACGCAACACCAGCCGCGCGAGGAGGACGTCGGCCCGAAAGCGATTCAATTCGCGTTGCAGCGGGTGATGTGAGGGCAACTGCGCGAGCCCGAGCGCGATGTCGGGGCCGAGCTCCTGGAGCCGCGACCACTTCGTCGAGACCTTCGAGCGAAGCAGCCGCGCGGCCTCCGGTAACACCT
>JBEHYH010000054.1:0-19962 GCA_048498275.1 Myxococcota bacterium
ATGCCTTCGAAGATCTTTGAGTCCATCTCCCGCGCTCTCGTCGACAACCGCATCTCCATCAAGGAGATGGAGAACCTGGTCAAGGAAGCCAGGTCGCAGCCGCTCACGGCTGAGACCAAGGCCGACCTCCAGAAGCTGCTCGACCTGAACTCCGACAAGTTCGGCTCGACCGCGAAGAAGGATCTGCAGGCCTTCCTCAGCACGGCGAAGGTGCAACTGAACCCGTCGGCTCCGTCGATTCCCACGACTCCGACGGTTCCGACGACGCCCTCCGCGCCGGCCACGGTTTCGATCGCCGACCCGTCGGTGCTCAACAAGCACACCACCGACACCACGTGGAAGCCGGTCACCAACGGCAAGCTCTTCGTCGACGGCGTGAACTTCGATGACGTCGTGCAGGGGTCGATCGGCAACTGCTACATGGTCTCGGCGTTCTCCGCGCTCGCGGCTGAAAACCCGAAGGCCATCGAAGACGCGATCAAGGACAACGGCAACGGCACGTACACCGTGCGCTTCTTCGAAGGCAGCGGCTACAGCTCGACGAAGCCCGTGTCGATCACCGTCGACGGCGACATGCCCACCAGCAGCCTGGGCAGCGCGCGTTACGGCAAGGCGCGCGACAAGAGCGAGCTGTGGGTCGGCGTGCTCGAGAAGGCCTACGCGCAGTGGAAAGGCGGCTACGAGGCCATCGGCAACGGCGGCAACTCCGGCGCGGTCTTCACGGCCATCACCGGCAAGCCTTCGAACTACTACCCCACCTCGACCAACTCGGCTGACGCGGTCTTCACCACGCTGACGCGCGCGACGACCTCGGGCAAGCCGGTCACCGCGGGCACCTTCGGCGAAGACCAGGCCGCGATGTACACGGGCACCGGGCTCTACGCGTGGCACGCGTACACGGTGCTCTCCACCAGCACGGAGAACGGCACCAAGATGGTCGAGCTCCGCAACCCGTGGGGCAGCCACGACGGCGGCACGCTGAAAGATGGCAAGGACGACGGCATCTTCAAGCTGCCGCTGGCTGACTTCATGAAGCTGTATCAGTCGGTCAACGTCGGTGGGTGATCGTGGATCTCGCCGCTGCGATTCGTGACGCGAAGCCGGGTGACACGCTGAAGATCCCCGCCGGGCGGTACACGGGAAATTTCGAGATCGACAAGCCGCTGACGCTGCTCGCCTTCGGGCAGGTGGTGTTGGACGGCGTGCATCGCGGCTCGGTGCTGCGCATCGTCGCTGACGGAGTCGTTCGACTCTCGGGCTTGCTGCTCGCGGGTGGTGACGCGGCGGAAGCCGGCGGCGGGCTGTGCGTGCTGCGCGGCACCGTCGAGCTCTCCGACTGCATCTTCCGCTTCAACAAGGCGCCGCTGCACGGAGGCGGTGGGCTGTACGTGCTCGACGCGAAGGTGACCGCCGATCGCTGCCGCTTCGAAGGTAACACCGGGCGTCAGGGCGGCGGCATTCTGGTCGACGGCGCGGGTGAGCTGCTGCTGCGCGACTCCGCGATCATCCAGAACGCGGCGATCGAAGGTGGTGGGCTGCGCGCGAAAGAGGGCGCGAAGGTCGAGCTCTCGTTCTGCACCATCGCCGACAACAAGGCGGTCGGTGACGCGGCTGCGGGGAGCGCCCTGCACTTCTCCGCGACCACCACTCGCAAGCCGAGCGTCACCGTGCGCGACTCGATCATCTCCGAGCGCGCGGAGGCCTCGCCGATCTTCAACTCCGACACGCTGCCGGCCGACATGACGTTCACGCGCACGCTGGTGCCGTCGTGGAGCAAGGTCTCCGGCGAGGGCGTGCTGACCGGCGACCCGAAGTTCATGATGAGCGGCAACGAGCCGTATCTGCTGAGCGAGGGTTCTCCGGCCATCGGAGTCGGCGTCGCGTCGACCACCAAAGATCTCAACGGTCACGGCCGAAGCGGCAAGACCGATCTCGGCGCGTTCGCGTTCGTGCGGCGCACCGGCGGTTCGAGCGTCGGGTACTGAGCTCGTCTTTCTCTCCGTCGAAGAGGGCGGCATCTTCAAGCTCGACCTCGCGACGGCTGACGCGCGCGTCGGGAGTGATCACAACCTGCTGACAGTCTGCGAACGGTCTGGCGCACGCCTCCGGGCAACGCGGCGGCTGGCGTCTGAGCACGCGAATTGCTTGGGTGCCGCCCATGAAAAAGCTGCTCGGGTGTTGGTGTGTGGTGCTGCTCTCGTGCGGCCCGCGCCCAGCCGGCAACCTCGACGAAAACGCCGAGACGGTGACGGTGCTGCCGCCGGAGTCGCACCAGGACGGCGCTCCCGCGACCGGTTCGGTGACGTACGCCGTTTCGCGTGAAGCCCTCGCGCCGCTGACGCTCACGAAGAATGTCGCGGTCGATGCGGTAGCCGCCACCGACGTCACGGTCACCCTGCCCGTCGATCTCTCGACGCAGGGCGTGTGGGCGCGCGCGTGGCTGCCCGACGGTGGCTGGCTGGAGATCGCCGGTGAGCGTCAGTGGCCGTCGCCGGGGGCGCTGGTGTTCTTCCCGCTCGACGCGCGCGCGCTGACGCTGCGGGCCGAGAAGACGCAGCAGATCGCACTGCAGATGCTGGCGTCGATCGACTCGGCGGGCGGTGGTTTCGACGTGCTACCCGAGGCGCCGATCAGCGTGGAGATTCCGCAGGGCGACGGCGAGATCGACGACGTACCGCACTCGCCGACCAACGCCGACGACACCATGCTGCGCCTCACGCACCTCGAGCTCACTGCCGCCACAGACACGCGCATGGTCTTCGGTGCCTGTGGTTCGACCGCGCCGCTGCGCACGTTCGACGTGGTGGGCGGGGTGCCGTTCTCTTCGACGGAGCTGCTCCCCGCGGGCGACCTGTGCACGCAGAGCACCGGTCACGTCTCGGCGAAGCTCGAGGTGCTGGGCCGCGTGCGGCGCTTCTCTGAGACCGCGCTCCGCCCGGTGACGCCGGTGACGGTGCTCGACACCTCGACGGGCGTCGGTACGTGGCTGGGCGCGCCGGCTCCCGGTCAGCGGCTCGACTTCGATCTCCACGGCCTCACCGGGTTCAGCACCGGCGCGAACGTGTTGCTGCGCGTCGACGCGTCGGCGCCTGTTTCGTTCGGGGCGTGCAGTCAGTTGGTGACGCGCGCTCCGGGTGAATCGGTGCTGCTGCCGAGCGACGCGCCGCTGTGTGTGGAGACCACCACGCAAGCGCACGTGCGCGTGACGCTGCTGGCGGTCACCGCGGCGCGCACCGAAGAGACCGGCGTCTGCACCGCCCCCACCGCGCTGCCCGCGTGCAACGGCACCACGATGCTGGAGCGGCTCAACTGCCTCCCCGGGGTCACGGCGACGGCCGCGCAGATGACGCCGCTACCGCCCGGCGCCTCACAGTTCCTCCTCCACATCACGCAGCCGGTCGATCACTTCCGCCCTGATGGCCCGACGTTCAAACAGCGCGTGCTGCTCACGGTGCGCGACGAAGACGCGCCGATGGTGATGCTGACCACCGGCTACGAACTGTTCGGCTACTTCTCTGAACCCGCCACGGAGTTCGCGACCAACCAGATCGAGGTCGAACACCGCTTCTTCAAAGAATCGACGCCCGACCCGCGCGACTACTCGACGCTGACCATCATGCAGTCGGCGTGGGACTCGCATCGCATCGTCGAGGCGCTGCGGCCCATCTTCACCAAACCGTGGCTCACCACCGGCGCGAGCAAAGGCGGCATGACCGCGCTGTACCATCGGCGCTTCTTCCCCTGCGACGTCGAGGCGAGCGCGCCCTACGTGACGCCGCTCTCGCTCGGCCTGCAAGACGCTCGCTATGGCCCGTGGCTCAAACAGCTCGGCGGCCCGATGTGGGAAAACTGCCGGGGCACCTTCGAAGATCTGGAGATCGGCATCATCGGCAACCGCGCGCAGTACGCGTCGACACTCCAGGGCACGTATGAGCTGGTGGGCAGCCCGGTGAACGCGTTGTGGATGCTCACCGGCCAGCCCTACTGGTCGATGTTTCAATCAGGCACGCAGGCCGACCCCGATGAAGGCTGCCCGGCGTACGAACCGTACCGGGGCTCTCCGCAATTCGGCGCGTTGGTCGATCAGTACGCGAGCTACGGCAGCAGCTATTCCGATCAGGCGTGGCAACAGGCGGAGCTCGACGCGTACAGCTACCAGACGCAGAACGAGCTCGGCTCCCCCGGCGGCAACCGCGCGCACCTCGAGCAGTTCGGGCCGATTCCTGAGCTGCCTGATCCGGGCTTGCTGCTCTTCGCCAACGGCAACGTCGCGCACCCCGAATTCGAAGCGCGCGCGATGACCGACGTGCGCCGCTGGCTGCAGACGCACGGCGAGCGCTTCGTGTTCGTCTACGGCGGCTTCGACCCCTGGAGCGGCGGCCGCGTGGACTCCACCGGCGCGCAGGACACGTTCAACTACCTCGTCGAAGGCGGCTCGCACGGCTCGCAGCTCTCGATGCTGCCCGACGAGCAGCAGACCGAAGCGTTCGGGCGAATCTCGGCGTGGCTCGGCGTGCAGCGCGTGCATAAGCGCGGCAAGGCTGCCGAAGCGCAACTGCCGACGTACCGCGACTTCATGCATCTCCACCCACTCTGAACCACAAGTACGCAATCAGGCATTCAATAAACACACTGACGCCTCAAGAGACGTTTCGAAATCGTATCCTCCGAAATCGATATTCAACTCAAAATACCAATCGCACGAACACTCCATCGCTGCACCCAACCAATAACGGAGGCGTGATGGATAAGCGATTGGCGATGTGTGTTTTGGTCTCACTGAGTGCTCTTGTTCCCGGCGTTGCACAGGCGACGGAGGCGCAGAAAACGAACTGCGTGGTTACCCGGTATCAATATGACGAAAACAGATTGGCACTCTGGTGCTCTGGAGATGGCACCATCTATTACGCATTCACAACGTCTCAGGGGACTGGTTGCCCCGTACAGACGGCCGAGACGATGAAGATCTGGGTGTCGATGGCCCAGACGTCGCTTCTGTCTGGGAAATCGCTCGACTTCTGGAGCAACACCTCCTGCACCACACTCAAGATTATGTCATGGGGAATGAGCCTGCACTGACCATCAACATCGGAGCACGCGAACCATGACACACAAAGAGGTTGGACTCATAGCACTCACGTCGCTCATACCTTTACTGGCATCCTGCAACAACACTGACATTGAGACACAAGACCAGGACACCAATGAAACTGCAGAATCCAGGGACGCTCTATTTCTGAATACCGACGCGACACTCTGGCCAAATGGGGATGTCCCAATCTGCTTCTTAAACATGGGAACATCACCAGAGGCATCTTGGCTACAGCAGGCGCTAACTGACTCGTGGGCAAAAGTCGCCAATGTTCATTTCTCATATTCCACCACATGTCCATTTCCAGGAAAGTCCAAGTGGGTTTCATTAAGTCTTGGACTTGCTGATTCAACAATAGGAAGTGGAGTTTGGGGGTCGTTTGGAGAATCTGACTTTGGTGCCGGGTCGCCTGCCTATGTCCGGATCGGAACATGCGGCCCAACTTCCAACGGATGCGGGCCGGGACAAGCCAACGCAGCTGATTACGAGGAGTCTTTTAAGCAGGTCGCTATCCACGAGTTTGGACATACCCTCGGTTACTGGCATGAACACGCGCGACCCGACTCAACAAGTCTGTGTCCAATTGGAGGCGGCGAGAGCAAAACTGGAAGGACTTTAACATACTATGATTCGAATTCAATCATGAATTACTGCTCATACTGGTCATGTCCGGGAGCAAGTATGTGCGATAGCGACGAATCACCAACCGGAGCGGGTTGTTGTAGTCCAAAATATCGCAAAGGACCTACGCCTTGGGTTCAACTAACGGATGCCGACGCGCTTGGCGCTGAGATCACGTACCCGTTCTCCAACACGAGAACGCTTGGTTTCGGCCCCGGTACGGCATTCCCAATCGCAGGCACATACATCGTCCGCAGCGAGTTCTACATCGCCCCGGACTGGGTGTTGAGAGGCGCGCTCGATTCAGTGTTCACCAGTTGGAGCTGGTCCAAAAACGGGACTTCTATTTATCTTGCTCCATTTCGTCTCCCTGTCTCCAATCCAGGAACGGGGACGAGCACACTCTCTTTCTCAGGGTTCGACGCTTTTGTGCGCAATCAAACAGCAAATGTGACGCTGACTTTGTCACTGAACAACAACCTGCACACCGCGCTCACGAACTCCGTACTGTTTTATTGAATAATGACCCGCATGCGAAAGCCATCGGGCTTCCGCATGCCGATCTCGAACGCCCGGTCACCTGACGGTGCATCCGACAGCTGCGGCTGCGGGCAACATCGCTTGCGGCTCCCAAGGGCCCGACGTCCTCCATCGGATCTTCGCATTCCCGATGGTCGCCCGATTCGCCAATCGGCAATCGATGGTCGCGCGAAGTGATTCACCGTTCTGAGTGCTCCGCTGCCACCAGTCGTGCACCATCTTCTGTTCGAACACGCCAGCGAGAAGCACGACCCGCCCGTCGATAGTTACGAATGGCTGCAGCATTTTTTCGAGCGGCACTTCTACCCTCGTGTCGCTTTCGTCGAATGCGCAGCCCAACTCCCCCGCCTTCGTGTTCGCGCCACATGCGAGGTCGTCGCGGTCTGAGGGCACGATCGTAAATGACACTGCATCATCAAGCTGAACATCGTTGGAGCGGCCACGCCCAACCCAGATGAATATCGATACAGTCAGTGCGCCGATGACCAGAGCCCACTCCGCTTTTCTTGATTGAGGCATCGTCAATCACCTCCACGAAGGCAACGGCAAACGGTTCATCATCGCCGCCTGCGAAATCGGTTCGAACGACCAAACCGGCGCATAGAACGCGGTCACCAAGAGGACGCACACCATGAAGCCCAGCGCGACCCGATAGTGTGCAACCGAGCGCCGTTCGAGCGCGCCGGCAAGCAAAACAACCAATGCCGTATAGCAAGGCAAAAAATGGTAGATATACGAGTCGCGATGAGTGAGGACCCACGGAGCTAGAAACCCCGCAGTCAATGCGAGCGTCTTCAGCACCGCGCGACCGTCGGCGGCCACGAATTCCACGAACCAGTTGCGCTCTGTTTCTGCAGGTCTCTCGCTTTCAACCCTCGAAATACCACGCCACACCACCACCGCCGCTGCGCCAATGCCTACCACCATCGCCGACCACCAGGTCGCGAGATTACCGAGGCTCGTGAGCACACGAACGTTGTGGTCGGCCATCGACGAGAAACCGACCATGATCGGCCTCACAGGAACAACCCACGTTGGCCATCCTGAAACCCAGCTATTCTTCATGTCAGTCAGCGAGGCGTGATGCCGAAGCAGCCGGAGCGTCTCGTCGATGACCTGCTGCACCGAACCCGTTTGCCCGACGAGCCGCAGCCCCACAGCAAAACAGCCGTAATATACGACTGCAGCCGCCGCCGCGGAAACGGCAGCAAGCTTCAATCGTTCACGGTTTTCTCGAATGCCAATCAGCAGTGAAACCACGAGAGGGAAGCTAGCGCCGACCCCACTGAACTTAATGCTGCTGGCGAGACCAACGACAACCCCCGCGACGAGCGCGGTTCGCGCACTCCACGCGAACGTCGACAACAGCAACGCCGCAATCGCAAATGCTGCAAGGTACACGTCGAGAAGCCCCCCGCGTGAATAGCTGATCAGAAAACCATCTGAACTCAGCAACGCGGCAGCGAGCCAACCAGCGTTGACGTTTTTAAACAGACGCGCGGCAGCCCAACCTGCGGCGCCGATAACGAAGAAGCCGAAGAACAATGCCGGCATCCGCCAGGCAAACGAGTTGTCGCCCCAGATACGAATCGCGACCGCGATGAAGAGTTTCCCCAGCGGAGGATGGTCATTCCAGTCTGGACGTCCCGCGAGGTAGTTCCGCGCATTCTCGACGAAATGGTGCTCATCGAACAAGAATCCCGGAGGAAGATCGAAATTCTTAACGCGCAATACCGCGCCAAGGGCAATCAGCACCGCTGACAAAGCCCTGAGCGGGTCGTTGAAATACTCAATGAACCGCATCGACTTGATACCCGTGCTTTCGCCCATGACCAATTTCCCAGTACTCAGATGCTGATGCTGCCTTCACGGAAGTCGGTCTTCGCGATGTGCACGTTGATGCAGACCGGCTTGCCCGACTTCGCGATCTTCTTCGCTTCGTCGAGGGTCGCGTCGATCTTCTTCGGGTCGGTGAGCAGCAGGCCCACGCCGCCGTAGCCCTCGGCGACCTTGTGGTAGTCGGTCTTCAGCAGCGTGGTCGCGACGTCGGAGCCCAACAGCGTCACCTGATCGCGCGCGATCTGCGCCCATGACGCGTCGGTGCCGATGACGGCGATCGGCGCCATGCCCATGCGCACGTAGGTGTCGAACTCGTTGAGCGAATACGCCGAGGAGCCGTCGCCGAAGATGATCCACACCTCCGACTTCGGGCGAATCGCGCACGCGCCGGCGGCGAAACCACCGCCGACGCCGAGCGTCCCGAAGACTCCGGGGTCGAGCCACGAGAGCGGCTTGCGCGGCTTGACGATGTACGCGGCAGTGGCGACGAAATCGCCGCCGTCGGCCACCAGCACCGAGTCGTCAGCCAGCTTCTCCTCCATCCGCAGGAAGAACTGCAGCGGGTCGACCAGCTCGCCACCGGGCTTCGCCTTCGAGCGGATCTCCGCGTCGCGCGCGTCTTCACGCTGACGGCACGCCTGATGCCAGGAGCTCCAATTGCCCGGGCCGCGCACGCGCTTGGCCATCGCCTGGAGGAATTCGCCGGGGTGCAACTGCACCGCGAGCTCGGGCGTGCGGTTCTTGGTGAGCTCTTCCGCCGAGAGGTTCGCGGAGATGACCTTCGTGTTCTTGCCGAAGCCGAGGCCGTATTTCAGGCGGAAGTCGAACGGGAAGCCGCAGATCACCGCGACGTCGGCGTCTTTGAGCGCCTTGCCGCGCGCGTGGCGGTACTGAATTTCGCTGTCGCGCCCGAGGAGCCCGCGCGCCATGCCGCCGAGCCACACCGGCGCGCCGAGGTGCTTGAGCGCGTCAGCGACCTCTTCAGGGTTCCTCGAGTTCACCAGCGTCTGCGAGCCGACGACGATCGCGGGGCGCTCGGCTTTGCGGATCATCTCCGCGGCCTTCTCGAGCTGCGATGAGAGGCGAACGCGCGGCAACTTCACCTGCGGCACCTGCGCGCGCACATCGACATGCGGCACGTGGAACTGACGATACAGATGCCCCTGCAGGTACAGCTTGAGCGCGCGCTGACCGATGGTCCTGGGGTTCGCGACGCCGGCTTCCTTGATGAACCACTCTTGAACGATCGACTCCGGGTAGAGCACGTCGACCGGCACTTCGATGAACACCGGGCCGGGCACGCCGCTGGTCGATTCCTTGATCGCGCGCTTCACGGCAGGAGCGAGCTGCGCGACCGTCGTGCACCGCGCCATCCACTTCACGGCGGAGGCGACGAGCGAGAGCTGATCGATGTCTTGCAGCGCGCCGCGGCCCTTCAAGACCGTCGCCGTCGCGCCACCGAACAGGATCACCGGCGACTGCGCGAGCTGGGCATTTTTCAGCGCGGTGAGCGTGTTGGTGACGCCGGGGCCGGCGGTGACCGCGGCGACGCCGGGGAGACCGGTGAGGCGCGCGACCGCGTCAGCCGCGAACACCGCGTTGCGTTCATCGCGCGTGTCGATGACGCGAAGGCCATGGTCCTGCGCTCCGACGAGCAGCGGCGAGATGTGCCCACCGACCAGCGTGAAGATGTGGCGGATGCCGGCGGCGGCCAGCGTCGCGGCGATGACGTCGCCACCATGTCGGGGAGTCGAAGGAGGAGCCATGAGGCCGCGGATTGTGACGGCCCCCGGCGGCTCCGGCTATCAACTTCGGCGAGGGCGCTGACGTTTCGCGACGGCCTTGATGATCAGCCTGCCCTTCTGCGTTTCGTCGAACGGGCCCGCGAGGCGCAGCGCCTGTTTCATCAACGCCACGAAGTCGCGCTTCTTGAAGAGCGCGAGGTCGTCCAACTTCACGTGACGCACCTGCTGGCCTTCGCCGCTCAGCAGACCTTTGGGGTCATCGAGCGACGCGCCGTTCCAGAAGAACAGGTTGATCCACTTCGCGTAGATGGCGATCGAGAAGACGACCGAGGTTGCCTTCTCGTTGCGCGCGAAGCCCACGACCAGCGCGTTGAAGTTGTCGTACACGAGCACGTTCGCGTGCGGGTACGCCTTGCGCTGCGCCGCGATCGCCGCGCGGGCCAGCTTCGCGATCTTCGGGTCGAACCGCGCGATGAACGACGCGAGCTGCTTCTGCGCTGATTCCATGCGCGCGTGTGTAACCTGTCTCCATGGCCACCCTCACCTGCTTTGGCGCCGCGGGCACCGTCACCGGCTCACGTCATCTCCTGGAGCACGAAGGCAAGCGCGTGCTGATCGACTGCGGCCTGTTTCAGGGGAGCCGGGAGAATCGTGATCGCAACTGGGCTCCGCAGCCGTTCGACCCGAAGTCGCTCGACGCGGTGGTGCTCACGCACGCGCACATCGATCACACCGGAGGGCTGCCGCGGCTGGTGAAAGACGGGTACTCCGGGCCGGTGTTCTGCACGAGCGGCACGCGCGAATTGTCGGCGCTGATGCTCCCTGATTCGGCGCGCATTCAAGAAGAGGAGGCGCGCTACGCGAACAAGTACAAATACTCGAAGCACGCGCCGGCGCGGCCGCTCTACGAAGAGGCCGACGCGTACAGGGCGCTCAAGTTGTTCGAGAGCTTCGGGTACGACCGGCCGAAAGAGATCGTGCCCGGCATCAGGCTCACGTTCGCGCGCGCCGGCCACATTCTCGGGAGCGCGATCTGCGTCTTCGAGCTCGTCTCCACCGGGCAGCGCGTGGTCTTCACCGGAGATCTCGGCCGCTACAACGCGCCGATTCTCCGCGACCCTGAAGCGATTCACTCGGCGACGACGCTGATCACCGAGAGCACCTATGGAGATCGCGAACACGGCGCCGACGATGGAACGCCCGCGCTCGCGCAGGCCGTCAACGAGACCGCGAAGCGCGGCGGCATGTTGATCATCCCCGCGTTCGCGGTGGGCCGCACCCAGGACGTGCTCTACCGGCTCGGCATCATGGAGCGGGAGAAGCGCATCCCCGAGCTGCCGGTGTACGTGGACTCGCCGATGGCCGTCGACGCGACGCCGCTGTACCTCACGCACGCCGATGAGCACGACTTCGAGACCCGGCAGATCCTCGACGCGGGTTTCTCACCGCTGCGCACCGCGAAGACGACCTTCATCAACAGCCGGCAGCAATCGCAGGCGCTCAACGGCGTTCGCGGGCCGGGCATCATCATCTCCGCCAGCGGCATGGCGACCGGCGGGCGCGTGCTGCATCACCTGAAACATCGCCTGGGCGACGAGCGCAACGCGGTGCTCTTCGTCGGCTACCAGGCCGAAGGCACGCGCGGGCGCCGGCTGCTCAACGGTGAGAAGACGCTGCGGCTGCTGGGCGAAGAGATCCCGGTGCGCGCGAAGATCCTCAACATCAGCGGCTTCTCGGCGCACGCCGACTGGAAGGAGATTCTGAGGTGGATGGAGGGATTCACCGCGCCTCCGAAGCAGACGTTGATGGTGCATGGCGAGCCAGCCGCGCTCGAGGCGCTGCGCGCCCGGGTGGCTGCGAAGGGCTGGAACGCGAAGGTGCCCCGCTACGGAGAAACCATCACACTGTCTTGAGCGCGACCTCGACGAGCGCCTTCACGTCGGCGGCGAGGTACGCACCGTCGCGAATCGAGGGGCGCTGATTGGGCACCTTGCGCACGGCGTCTACCGCGGCGTCGATGCTCGACTCGACCTTCGAGTTCCGCGTGCGGTTGAGCATGTTCACGGTGGTCAGCACGAGGCGAATCACCGTGCCCGACATGCCGGCGACCGTCACCGCGGTGGCGTTGATGAGGATCTTGTCGGCCACCGCCGCGAGCCGCTGGCCCTGGCTTTCCTGCGTCGCCTTGTCGGTCTTCATCGGCCCATCGAAGCGCGGCACGATCGACAGCACGCTGATCGTGCCCCACTTCTCGACCGCCGCGAGCTGCGCGCCGCAGATCGCCGTGTAGAGCGCGTTGTCGGGTGACTTCACGGCCACCATCACCAGCAGCCCTTCTGCTTCCGCGCAGACCAGGCCAGGAGGAGCGTCGAGACGAGTCAACGGCATGTCACCCAGCCTAGTCACACTCGGGGAGTCTGATGACGCTGGCGTTGGCCGAATGCTACGGTCGCTTCACATGCGCCGGCTGATTCAAGGTTTCCTCGTGTTGATGTGCCTCGGAACGCTCTCGCCGGTTTTCGCGGCCAACGAGCGCAACCACAAGGTCACTTCGTACCAGGAGCCCAGCGACGAAGAGCGCGCGGAAATGAAGAAGCGCCTCCGTCGCGGCCCTCAGGACTTCAACGAGGCGGCGCCGCAGCCGGAGTACCACTTCCCCTGGCTGCAGATCGGCATGACCGCGCTCATTCTCGGCATCGCCGCGCCCATCGCGTACGTCTTCTTCCGCCGCGCGTCGAAGGAACAGGTCGACGCCAACGCCGCGTTCCAGCCTCCGCCGCGCCGCAAGAAGGCCGCTGAGTAGTCAGTTCTGAACCCACTTCACTTCGGCGAGGTCGACGAACGACGAGCTGTTGCTCGAGTCGTCGCGCGCGCGTGAGTTGATGACGAGATGATTGGCGCTGGTGCCCGGCGTGCAGTCGCCGGTGCCGACATCGATGGTGCTCTGGTTGTCGCGCTCCACGCGCACCGTGCACTGCGAGCCTGACTTCACCATCACCACGTTGATCCACCGGGTGGTCACGTCGGCGAGGTCGACCGCGAGGGAGTGATTCGGTTTGCCGAACTTCACCAGCCCCTGCTGAACGTTGACGACGAACAGGTCCATCTCGTTGGCGACGTTGAAGGGCGTGGTCATGTTGGCGACGGTGAAGACGCCATCGGAGTTCGCCACGTTGGAGTGGATGTAGAGGCGCGCGGAGAACGTGCCATCGCCGGTGAGCGTGGCGGTGTCGGCGGTGAGGCAGCGGCCTCCGTGCGCGTGGGTCGCGTCGGTGCGCGAGAAACGGAGCTGGAACTGGTTGTCGGCGCAATTCTGCGCCGTGCCGCAGCCCCATTCATCGGTGGTGGTCAGCGTCTGCGTGTCGGAGCCGTAATAGTTCGTGGCTCCGAGCTGTTCGGTGCAGGTGATCTGGTACTGATTCCCCGCTGAGTTCTTGAGCGTCACCTTGAACTGCTGCTCGGGGGCCGCGCCTCCGCCGGTCGCGGAACCGCCGCCCGATGACGCAGCGCCGCCGCCTGATGAGGCATCGCCTCCGCCGCTTGCGTCGCCTCCGCCCGACGACGCAGCGCCACCGCCCGCCGACGCAGCGCCGCCGCCGCTCGCATCGCCTCCGCCAATTGCATGACCTCCACCAGCAGGCGCTTCAATCGACGAGCCGCATGCGACACATGAAACGATCACCAGCGCTGCGAACCCGCGGAGCATTCACTTCGTCTCGCACGCACGCGTGGAGCTGAACAACGCGTCACGTTTCTCATGGCGCCGCCGGGTGACAGCTCCCGCCGTCAGTGCCGAAATCCGTAACGCCCTTGAACACAGATGGAGTCGCGTCGCTTTGTCTGCGAGAGCGCAGTCATGCGTCTCACCCTTCCGCTGCTCGTGAGTCTGGGTTGCAGTTGCGGGCTCGCTGCGCGCGTGGGAGCAGGCGTCATCGGCAACAACACCGCCACCGTCGCGCCTGAAGTTGCGCCGACGATCGGCCTCGTGCTGGGTGATCGCGAATTCAACATCGTGTCCGGCATCTCGGGCGCGTTCGGCGTCACCACGAAAGCGGTGCCGGTCGGCCGCGCCACGTGGGTCGAAGAAGGAACCTACACATTCAAAGAGTCACCCTGGGGCGTGCGCGCCGGGCTCGGCGTGGGCCCCAACTTCGACGGTGCGCGCGGCGTGGGCTGGCTGGTCTTCGCCCGCGGCGGCCCGACGTACATGATCTCGGCGAAAGACTCCGGAGACCTGCTGACGCAGCTCGGTCTCGACTTGACCATCGGCATCACCGGCTTTCCGACCGCGCAGCTCTTCTGGGGCGTCACCTTCGACATCAGTTGGCTGCTGCGCGTGTTCGACCGCTTTCCAATGGGCAGTTGATGCGCGCCACAACCCATTGAATTCCGGTCGTTTCCAGGTACTTGTCGGACCCTGTTGGTACAACCGCTCGCATGAAGAAGGCCTGGTCCATCTCTGAAGTTTCGACGTTGCTGGGCATGCCGCTCGATGACGCGCGTGTGTTGGTCGCCGAGGCGCTCGAGGCGCCGCGCGACGTCGTCAGCTTTCAGGAGCTGCAGTTGGTGCGCACCGCGCATCGCCTCTCGCAGCGGCAGGTGAAGAAGGAGCGCATCACCGACGCGCTCAAGAACGTGCGCGAGGAGCAACCGGCTGACGCGCCGCTGGCCGCGGTGACGTTGCGCAACCTCGGCAAGGAGCTGGTGGTCGAAGCCGGCGCGCATCGATGGAACGCGGAGTCAGGCCAGGCGCTGCTCGACTTTGGAGCTCCGGGGCGCGGTTCGAGCTGGTTGCGGCCGGTGCCGACGCGCGACGCGCAGGCGCTGTTCGAGCACGCCGTCGCGCAGGAAGAGAAAGACCCTGACGGTGCCATCGATGCGTATGCGGAGGCCGTCGCGGCCGACCCGTACCACGCCGATGCGCACGTGAACCTCGGGCGGCTCCTGCATCAGCGAAAGCGGTTCCGCGAAGCGGAGGCGCACTACGTCGCGGCGTTGGTTGCGCGCCCGACGGACGTGACGGCGTCATTCAATCTCGCGGTGGTGCTCGATGACCTCGGCCGCACCGACGAAGCCATCGCGCGGTACCGCGAGACGCGGGAGTTGGACCCCTCGCTCAGCGACGCGTACTTCAACCTCGCGCGGCTCTACGAAAAGAAGGGCGAGAAGGTCGCCGCGCTCCGGCACTTGAAGGACTACCGCCGCCTCAATTCTCAGCGCTGAAAACGAATCGCCCGGCTCGAGGCCGGGCGATCTTGAACCAGTTCAACTGACTTCGCTGATGTCCCACTTGATGGTGGCTTCGAGCTCCTTGCGGCGCTTGTGCACGTCGGCGTCGAGGAACTTCACGGCCTCGACGCGCTTGTCGAGGAGGCGGAACGGCTTGCGCTTGGCCACCTTGGTGGTCATCAGCGCGTGCACCAACCAGGGGAAGACCGCGGTGACGTCGCAGTGGCAGTACACCGAGCCCGTTTCGACGGCGTCGGCGGAGACCTTGCCCCAGGTGTGACCCTCGCCCGCCGGGCACGACGACAGCGCGCCGTTGTCGACCGGGTCGACGCAGAACTGCACGTCGATGTCGAAGCCCGCGGTGGGCACGTTGAGGATCTGGTCGAGCAGCGGCTCGCCCTGCAGCGTGTAGTTCTTCGGCACGCCACCGCCGAGAATCCAGACCGCCATCTTCTTGCTGTAGTGGTGACGGCAGTAGTGCTGCACGGCCGCCATCTCGTAGACGTCTTCGTTCACGTCGAGCTCGAACTTGAACTCGTCGCCCAGCAGGCGCTTGAGCTTCACCACGTTCAGGAAGATCGAACCGTCCTGCACGGCGCCCACGAAGATCGGCACCCCGCGGCGGTAACAGGTCGAGAGGAGCGACGGCTGTTCGACTCCGAGCTCCTCCTCGATGGCGTTCATGTGCTTGCCGAGGAGCGCGTGGAACTCCGGCGTGGTCATCTTCTTCTGGAAGTCGGGGTGGCGGATGATCGCCGAGAAGAGCCGGTCGGTGTCGAGCAGCACTTCTTCCTGGAAGCCGAGATCGTAGATGCGGATCACGCGCGCCTGGCGGTACTGGAGGTCGCCCGCGTTGGGGTTCACCTCGCGGATGTGGTGTTTCAGCACGCGATGCGCGTCGTGGTACAGGTTGGCGCCGGTGGTGGTGATGCACGAGATCACGCCGCTCTCCACGAGGGGGATGATGCAGCTCTGGTGCAGCCCGGCCGGCGTCATCGCGCCCGACAGCGTCAGAAAAATCGCCGCGTTCTCTTCGAGCGAGCGCTTCATCAATTCGAAGGCGGTGCGTTCCTGACGGCCCACGTAGGCGCCGAAGGCGTGCTCCAGCAGTTGAATCGCGGTTTCTTTGCCGGTGATGGGGCGCGGGTTGACGCGGCGGGCTTTGTCGTAAACGGAACGGAGCTTCTGCTGGGTCTTGGTCGCCATGGGCAGGCGGCGTATACACCCCACGACCTCAAGGCCGATTGGAGTTTTTCATCGTGAAGAGACTGATTCTGACGCTGAGCGCGCTGACGCTCTCCCTGGCTGGCGCGAGCTGCAAACCTGACGGCGGCGCGAAAACCAAGCCCGACTTCGTGCCGGTACCCGGCGCGCTGACCTTCAACGCCTGCCCCACGCTCGACGAACAGGGCAACCCGGTCGCCGACGTCTTCGGTGACATCAAGAAGCTCACCATTCGCAACGACGGAAAAGTGCGCGCCGACCTCGGCATGACCTTCACCGGTACGAACGCTGACCTGTTCAGCATCGACGGCACGAAGCCGACCGAGATCGCCGGCCTCGATTCCACCGAGGTCTCCATCAAGTTCTCGCCGAAGGCGAAGGGCGCGGCGACCGCCGACCTGCAGCTCGACGACGCGACCGAGGGGACGACCGACCGCAAGGTGTCGCTGGTGGGCAACGGCATCAACCTGCCCTCGCAGGCGTCGCTCAGCACGGTGACGCAATGTGGATTGCCTGAAGACGAAGATTCGCCCGCGTGCACCACTCCGACCTCGACCAAGACCTGCGAAGACGGCGCGGCCTCTTACGACTGCACACTGCCCTTCGCCAAGACGCAGGTCGGCGCGACGTCGACGATGAAGCTGAAGATCAAGAACCTCGGCTGCCCGGCACTCAAGATCACCGCGCTCGAGATTCAAGACGATGGCAGCGGAACCCCTCCGGGCAGCTTCACCGTCACCACGCCGGCCGCGCTGCCTTCGACCAGCTCGCCGATTCTGTTGACGCAGGCTGACGGCACGCAGGAGACCGAGATCGTCATCACGTTCACCGGCATCGACGACGGCGTGAACGGCAACTCGCAGGCGCACTCCGCCATGCTGATCATCACCAGCAACGACCCGAACGACGGCAACCCGCTCTTCCAGCCGAAGACCATCTTCCTCACGGGCACGGCCACCAAGCCCTCCATCTATGTGCAGCCGACGGCGTGCAACTTCACCGATACCAACGCGCTGTGCGGCAACACGGCGCACCCCACGGGCACCGACACCGCGAAGTTCAAGATCACCAACGAAGGTGGCGACACGGCGCAGATCACCGCGGTGAAGTTCCGCTCGTCGGGTACCTCGACGCGCGCTGACGGGCGCTTCGCGCTGGCCAACGACATCGTCGGCACCACGCTGGCAGCCGGCGGCACCGCCGGCGACAATGTCACGTTGGAGGTCTCGCAGCAGGACCTGCCGCTGCTCGTGCAGGACATCATCGACATCGAAGCCCTCTCCGGCACCACGTCCAGCAGCATCGCGGTCTCGGTGATCAGCGGCATCAAGCCGTGCCTCACCACCGACCCGGCGCAGACGCTCGACTTCGGCAATCAGACTGACGAGCTCGGCACCAAGACGGTCACCATCAAGAACGGCACCGGCTGCGGTGAGCTCGTTCTCGGCCAGGTCTCACTCGATTCGACGACGTTCTATTCGCTGGTCGACCCGCAGGTCGCTCCGGGCACGCACGTCGCGGCGGGCGCGTCGGTCACCGCGAACGTGCAGTACAAGCGACCGCCCTCCGGCGGTCAGCAACTGGCGACGTTGAAGATCCCCAGCAATGACACCGACTTCGCCGCCGACGGCAAGCAGGTCATTCTGCAGTCGAACGCGCCGACCGACCTCTCGCCGACGGCGACGCTGACGGCCTGCAAGCCGGCCGATCTGCTCACCGACCCGGAATGTGCGAGCGGAGCCAGCGGCACGCTGGTGGTGCACAACAACGAGATCACGCCGCATGAGATCACCGTGTCCGGCTACAACTCGACCGACGATGGCCCGACGATGAAGCCGGTGAAGTACCGCTTCATTCTCCAGGGCGGCCCGAGCGGCATTCCTCCCGGGGCGACGTTGATCAACAACGGCGTCACCGGCACCGACTCGAAGACCAAGCTCGTGCTCGACCCCGGCGCGGGAGGCGGCACCACGTGGCGCGTGATTCTGCAGGTGTGGGACGACCGCAATCAGCAGTCGCCTACCGCCGCGACCATCAACATCGTCGTGTATTGAAGTTCAGCTCGCCGCTGGTGTGCCGATGCGCACCAGCGGTGAGCGATGCGTGAGAGAACGCATCGCCAGCTTGTCCAACTTGGTGGAGCGGTAGACGTCGAGCATCGCGGCCTGCCCCTGCTCCCACACCGGCAACATCGAGCAGTTGAGCGAGAACGCGCACGCGTCGTGCTTCTTCTCGGTGCAGACGTTGACGGCCACCGGGCCTTCGACCGCTTCGATGACGTCGAGGAAGCTGATCTGCGACGCGGGCACGTTGAGCGCGTAGCCGCCGCGCGCGCCGCGGGTCGACTTCACCAGCGACGCCTTCACCAGCGTCTTCAGGATCTTCGCGAGGAACTCTTCGGGGATCGACATCTGCCGGGCGATCTCGCGGAACGAGGTGGTCATGCCGTCAGGCAGTGACGCCAGAAACAGCATCGCCCGGGTGCCGTACTCGATTCGCCGGGAGATCTGGAAGGCATGCTGCATGGAGCGCTAAGGGCCTTAGCATGATCGACCTGCACTCGCACACGAGCGCCTCCGACGGGCAGTACGCGCCGCGCGAACAGGTCGCCCTCGCCGCGAAGGCAGGCATCAAGACGCTGTCGATCACCGATCACGACACGGTCGCGGGGCTCGCCGAAGCGCGTGAAGCTGCAGCCCCCCTCGGGGTCGAACTCATCGCCGGCATCGAGGTGTCGTGCACACACAACCGGCGCGAGGTGCACGTGCTGGGGCACTTCATCGACGCGACGAACGCCGCGCTGCAGGCCTACGAAAAGCGGCTCGTCACCGAGCGCGAGACGCGCATGGAGCGCATGGTCGAGAAGCTGGTGGCGGAGGGCATCCCCATCACGCTCGGGCAGGTGAAGGCCATCGCCGGAGACGCGGTGCTCACGCGGCCGCACCTCGCGCACGCGCTCGTCGAAGCGCGCGTCTGCGCGTCGTTTCGTGAGGCGTTCGATCGCTTTCTCGGCGACGGCAAGCTCGCGTGGGTGCCGAAGCTGGAGGTGACGGTCGCCGAAGGCATCGCGCTCATCCACGGCGCGGGCGGCACCGCGACCATCGCGCACCCGGGCAGCTCACGCATTCACAAGCTCGAGCTGCAGGAGATGGCGAAGGTGGGCCTCGACGGCATCGAAGCGGTGCATCGCGATCACCCTCCGTCGCAGCGCGAGCTGTTCTCGAAGTGGGCGACCGAGCTGTCGTTGTGCGTGACCGCGGGCAGCGACTTCCACGGCCCTGACGTCGCGCCCGATCGCATGTTCGGCGTGGTGACGATGACGCCGGCGCAACTGCAGACGCTCGCCGCGCGCCGCTGACTACTTCCAGAGATTCTTGTCGATGGTGGTGGGCTTCACGGTGGTGTCGAGCTCCACCTGACCTTCCGACTTCGCCTCGACGCCGCCGACGCCGCGCGCGCGAATCACCAGCGGGTTCTTGCCCTCTTTGAGCGTCACCGGCGCTTCGAATTTTCCGTTCGCGTCGACGCGCACGATGCGGCCCTGCACCTCGAGCATCGCGCCGGGGTCGACGGTGCCCTTGAGCACCAGCTTCTGCTTGTTCACCGTCGCGTTCATCGGCGGCAGCGCCACCTTCAACAACAGCGAGGAGGGGATCGTCACCGGGTCGCTCA
>JBEHYH010000055.1:0-19883 GCA_048498275.1 Myxococcota bacterium
CGGTGACACCCGAACCGCCGCCCGTCACCGCCGAGCCGCCGCCGGTGGTGCCATCACCACCACCGGTCACCGCGGAGCCGCCGCCGGTCGAACCATCGCCACCACCGGTGACACCTGAACCACCGCCCGTGACGCCCGTACCGCCGCCGGTGTTGCCTGAACCTCCGCCCGTCGTGCCCGCGTCGGTGTTGTCAGCCGCGCAATAGCCGTTCACGCAGACCGTGCCGACACCGCACGCCGAGTTGTCGCTGCACGGGCGCACGCAGTAGCCGTTGATGCAGTTGTCGAGACCGCACTGATTCGACGACGTACAGGCGTGCGACCCGGGGGGGACGGCATGACAGCGGCCAGACTGGCAGAACTCGCCATAGGCACATTCGTTGTTGTTGCTGCACGACGCGCGCTGCTCGCAGGTACCGTTCTGGCAACTGCACGTCGAATGACAGTCGGTGTCTGAGCTGCAGGCGGTGCCGGCGCAACCCCACGTACATTCTCCAGCGCGCTGGCCATCGGTGTTGATGAGGGTGCAGCCGCTGGCGACGAAGGTCGCGGCGAGCAGCGTGAGGGTACGAAGAGAGGTTGTGTTCATTGTGCGTGGCTCCGGTTTGTCAGCTGGGAATCACGCATTTCGATGCACGACCTATTTCTGGTGATCATCGCGTTCGTTTCGCCGGGAAGCGGGGCGGAACGGCGCGTCGGCCGTTTTGATCGCGCAGCAGGGGTCCGGCAACCAAGGGTCCATGACGCAGCTCCTCCCCGGAAAGCTCCGTGTTTCGCCTGAATACGAGGGGGACTCGCGCCGTACAGAAGCGCAAGCCCGGAGGTCTCCCGTGACAACAGAAGCGTTGCCGTTGCCGAGGTTGGTGCCCACGCCTCCGCCGGCGGGGCAGCACGAAGCGCGGTTGTTGCGGTTGGTCGATCGAATCAAGAAAGACGACGCGCTGGCGTTCGAGGAGCTGTACCGCCTCACCCGCGACGACGTCGCCCGCACGCTCTTCCACCTCGTGGGCAATCGCCCCGACATCGAAGACATGATTCAGGAGACGTACCTGAAGCTCCTGAAGGCCGTGCCCAGCTTCCGCGGTGAGTCACAGTTCCGCACGTTCTTGTACCGGGTGTGCGCGAACGTGGCGTTGATGAACCTGCGCTGGTGGCGCCGCCGCAAAGAAGACCTCACCGCCGAGTTGCCCGATGGCGTCGACTTCGGTGCCGACCCAGAACGCGCGGCGCAGGCCGCTCAGGCCTCGAAGCTCGTGCATCGCGCGCTGGAGCAGCTCGGCGCGAAGAAGAGAATCGTGTTCGTGTACCACGAGCTGATGGGCATGGGCCCGGAGGAGATCGCCCAGGCCGTCGGCACTTCGTACAACACGGTGCGCTCGCGCCTGCATCATGCGCGGCTTGAATTCGCGGTCGCGCTCCGGGCACTCACGCAGCAGCAGGAGGTGGCGTGATGAAGCCACATGATCAACAACTGTGGGCCTTCGCCGCGAAGGAGCTGGAGCTCGGTGAGCACCGCTTCGTCGAGTCGCACCTCGAAGACTGCCCCGAGTGCCGTGAACAGGTCGCCGCGATTCAGGTGGCGAAAGAAGTGCTCGAGTCAGCGCGCGAGGTGCAGCCCACGGTGAACTGGGCACTCGTCGACGAGAAGATCGGCGCGATGGTCGAGAAGCGCCTGCGCGCGACGGCTCGCCGGCCGCTGTATTTCAAGCTCTCGCTCGGCGGTGGGCTCGCGTTCGCGGCGGTCGCGGCGCTGATGTTCATCACCACGCGTGAGAAGCCCCTCATCCCCGAAGCGCTGCCTCCCGCGCCCATCGCGTCGGCGCCTGAGTCGTGGGCGCGTGTCGATCGCGCGCAGGGTCTGACGCTGGTGAACGGTGACGGCGAGATTCAGGAAGGCATGGAGCTGCGCGGCGGAGACGTGCTGCGTACCGCCGCGAATGGCCGCGCGTTCGTTCATCTGCCTGACCAATCGCACATGAAGGTCGGCGCGCAGTCGCAGGTGACGCTGACGCGCTCGCAGGCTGATGACGTCGCGCTGACGCTCGAGCGCGGTTCTGTCGCGGTGCGCGCCTCACACCTGCCTCGCAAGGGCTTCGTGGTGCACGCGGGCGGAGTGTCGGTGTTCGTCGTCGGCACGGTGTTCGGCGTGGAGAACACGGCTGACGCGGTCGAGATTTCCGTCACGGAAGGCAAGGTTCGCGTCGAGATGCCGAATGGCGACACCACCTTCGTCGAGCCCGGTCAGCGGCTGCGCTTCGATACGCGCACCGAGAATCTCAAGCACCTGAAGGTCACGCCCGATGAGAAGCGTGAGCTGAACGAGGTCGCTGAAGTGGCCGATGCGACGGCGTCTGCTGAACAGCGCGCGCTGGTGCCCGCCGCGGGTGGTGTCGCGTCGAGCCCGCCGATGGTCGCAGCGAGTGGCACGCCGCGCACGCTGCCACGCATCTCCGCGAATGACGCCCGCTCGCGCCAGGTCACGCTGCCCGAATCGTTGAAGACGCAGGAGCCGGTGGTGACGCGGGAAGTGATCGCTCCGGAAGCGGTGGCGAGCGCCGACGAGTTCGCGCCGATGCCGCAGCCGGTTCAGATTCAGGTGCAGCCCGCCCCCGCGCCGAAGAAGACCACGGTCGCGCAGGTGACCATCGCCGCGCCGGTCGACGTGTGGCCGACGCTGGGTGGAGACGTGGTGCGCGGTGTGCCGCCTCCGCGTGATGAAACGCCTCCCGCGGAAGATGAATGGGCCGCGATGCCGGCACCTCCGAGCGCCGCGAAGTTGCCGAACGATGACGAAGTCGAAGCGCCGGCTCCTGCTCCCGCGCCTGCCGTGAAGCTGACCATCGGTGGTGGCGGTGCCCCTCCGAAGGCGCTGGTGATGAACCTCGAAGCGCAGTTCCTCCAGCGCGCCGACGCGGCGTTGAGCAAGGGCGACTGCGACAAGTTCATCCCCGGGCTTGAAGACATCGCGCAAGACGAACAGCGCAGCCTCCTCACCGAGCAGGCGCGCATTCTGAAAGCGCGTTGCTTCGACTCGCAGTTGCGTCCGCGTCAGGCGATGGGCGAATACGCGAAGTACCTGAGCGAATACCCGGCGGGCCGCTTCATCAACGAAGCGCACACCGCCGTGGGCAACTGACCGTCACAACCGCGAGAGGGCGCGCTCCAATTTCGAGCGCACCTCTTCGGCCAGCGCGGTGAGCTCCTGAGACTCGAAGGTGCGTGCCTGCTGGAGTGGATCGACCGCGCGCACCTCGACGCCTTCGGCTGAGTCGAACAGCACGACGTTGCACGGCAGCATCAGCCCCGCCTCAGCCGAGATTCTCAGCGCGCGGTGCGCGAAGGGCGGGTTGCACGCGCCGAGAATGACGTAGGGCTTCAGGTCCGCGCCCAGCTTTTCCTTGAGCGTGGCTCGCACATCGATGCGCGTGAGCACGCCGAAGCCCTCGGCCTTGAGCGCGACGGTGACGCGCTCTTCTGCTTCCACGAAGGTGGTCTTCAGGGTTCTGGTCAGAGTGGTCTTCATGAGGCGTGAGAGCGCGGCGGCGAAGAATCGGTTCAGCCTCCGAACCCTTTCCCGTGGCGGCGGCTCTCACGGCGCATGTGCTACCGAACCACGTGTACGAAATGCGGGAAGGCCACCTGGGCAGGCTGTGGCCGCCACATCGAAGCCGCGCTCGCCGGAGTGCCACTGGCGCAGCGCTGCAGTTGCAACCAGCGATCGAAGAACGCGCCGGCCGTGAAGCCTCCGGAGTCACCGAAGCGCTGGTGGCACTTCGGCAGGTGAGGCGCGGGCGGCCTGCGCTCTTTGCGAGCCGACCTCGACGCGCGCACGCGTTAAGACGCGCGTGTGCCCACTTCAGACGAAGAGCTCCTCAGCAGCGCGCGTGCCGGAGCGCAGACCGCGATGAGCGAGCTGCTGACGCGCTACGAGCCGCGCATCTACCGGTTCGGCTTGCGCATGTGCGGCAACGAAGACGACGCGCGCGAGGTGCTGCAGGAAACGATGTTGTCCGCCTTCCGCAACCTCGCTTCGTTTCGGGGTGAGGCGCGGCTGTCGACGTGGCTGTTTCAGATCGCGAGATCGTTCTGCGTGAAGCAGCGAACGCTGCGCGAAGGAGAGCCCGCCAGCCACGAAGGCCTCGATTCGGCAGACGCGTTGCGCGTGCCGGAGCGCTCACCGGCGGGAGATGAGGTCGCGCACGCGCGCATGGTGGGCGAAGTGCTGCAGGTCGCGGTCGCCTCGCTCAGCCCGGAGTTCCGTGAAGCGGTGGTGCTGCGTGACATCGAAGGGCTCGACACCCATCAGGCGGCGGAGATCGCGGGGGTCGACGAGGGCGCGTTCAAGAGCCGGCTGCATCGCGCGCGGCTGCAGCTCAAACAGAAGCTCGCCGCGGTGCTCGACACCGACGGCGCCGTCATCGAATGCCCCGAGCTGGCGCAGGAGCTCGCGGCGTACGCGGGCAGCGAAATCGACGAGGCCGCCTGCGCGCGCATCGAGGCACACCTCGCGAAGTGCGCGCGTTGTTCCACGGCCTGCGAATCGCTCAAGCGCACCGTCTCGCTCTGCCGCGCGATCCCCGGCGGTGATGTCCCGGCTCCGGTGAAGGCGGCAGTGCGTCGAGCGCTCGGGTTTCACGGGGTGTGACATGGCCGCGCCGCTCGCACTGATCCTCGGCATCGTCGTTGCGCTCACGGTCAAGAACCCGTGGGCGGCGCGAACGAAGAAGCTGCAGACGTGGTTGCTCCAGGGTTCAGTGGTCGCGCTCGGCGCGGGCATGAATCTGAACGCGCTGCTTCGGGTTGGCGCGTCGGGCATCGGGTACACGCTCGCCGGCCTCGTTGCTGCGTTCGCCATCGGGGCGGCGCTCGAGAAGCTGCTCGAGACCGACCACCTCACCTCGCTGCTGATCTGCGCGGGCACGGCGATCTGCGGAGGGAGCGCGATTGCGGCCGTCGCTCCAGCCATCGGCGCGAAGAGTCATCAGACCAGCGTCTCGCTTGGCGTCGTCTTTCTTCTCAATGGCGTCGCGCTGCTGATTTTCCCGCCCATCGGTCACGCGCTCGGCATGTCGCAGGCGGAGTTCGGTTTCTGGAGCGCGCTCGCCATTCACGACACCAGCTCGGTGGTCGGCGCGTCGATGCAGTATGGCGAAGAAGCGCTCGCGCTGGCGACCACCGTGAAGCTCGCGCGCGCGTTGTGGATTCTTCCCGTCACCGCCGTGCTCGCGAAGGTCGTGAAGCACGAAGGCGGAGAAGCGAAGCGCAGCTATCCTTGGTTCATCTTCGCGTTCATCGGCATGGCCGCGTTGGTGACGTTCGTGCCTGCGCTCGAAGAAGCCGGCAAAGCGATCTCCGCCGCCGCGAAATGGGGCCTCGTCGCGAGTCTGTTCTTCGTGGGGCTCGGTGTGTCGCGCGAGGCGCTCAAACAGGTCGGCGTGAAGCCGTTGCTCTTCGGCGTGCTGCTCTGGCTCTCGATGGCTGGCGGCACGCTCGCCGCCATTCTCACGCTGGCTTGACGATCACCGGCTTGCCGGCGTGCGCGATGATCTCGACCGTCGACGTTTCGTTGAGCGCTCGACCGTCGCCGCGATCTTCGGTGTTCGAGATTCGCAGCACGTCGCCGCGCTGAGCCTTGAAGAAGAGCCGGTTCGCTTCGGTCTCGTGCTTTTCCTGCATCGCGAGGCCAACGCGCCCATCGGGGCCACAACCCATGAAACGCGTGCGGCCTTTGCCGGGCAGTTGTTCAGACACCACGCGGAAGAGGGTGCCTTCAGGAACCGGAGCCCACGTCTCGCCCCTGGGCGCGACGATGAGGTAGCTCATCTTCAGCGACTCTTTGTGCAGGCTCGCGCCACGCGCGATGTCCTCGACCAGCTTCGGCATGCGCCACTGGCGCTCGGCGTGACACCAGTCGGACTCTTTGACGAGCGCCGGGCACGCACCGCGGAACAGACATGGCGCGCGAATCGCGTAGCCGCGTTCGACCAGCGCATCGCGAACTCCGAGCAACGCGCGCGACGTCTCACGCAACGCGGGCTCGACGATGACCAGAGACCCGTTGGGGTTCACACGTTCGAGGATCTTCTCGAGCAACTGCGCGCGCGGCGCGATCTGCCCGTTGAACAGTTCATTCACCACGTGACCCATGGTGATCACGTCGAACTTGCCGTCGGGGAGCGGTTTCTCCGGGCTCCATTCGCGCGTCGCGATGCCTTCGCCGGCTTCGGTGGCCAACGTGCGCGCGAGCTCGAGCGCGGGCTTGCTGCGGTCTGCGGCGGTGACGGTGCTCGCGCCTGCATCCATCGCGGCGAACGCCATCGGGCCGGGGCCGGAGCCGAGATCCAACACCGCGCGCGGCCGCGTCGTGAGCTCTGAAAGCGTCGCGCGTGCCTGCGCGTAACTCACCGGCCAATAGAAGAGCAGGTACGCGCCGAGGAGCTTGGGATCGTCCATGTACCGCGCGCCGGCGAGCTGCCGATCTCGCGTCAGGCCCATCGACAACTGCTTCACGCCTGCGGCGACTTCGCGAATCTCGTCGGGCGACAGACCACGTTCATCGTCATCGTGGAAATGACGGTCGCGGCGGCCCTGCTGCGGCCGGCCTTTCGCGCGGTGCTGACGCCACACGGTGATCAGCCGCGGAATCCACTGCTCCAAATCTCTGGCGGGATCTCCCATGTGATCAGTTGGTTAGCAGAGCCTCGGGCCAAAAACTGGCGAGCTCGCAGGCCGATCATACGGTCACTGCTACAGGGCGCTTCACGCCCGTTGCAGGAGGATCAGATGCTCGCTCGTTTCGCTCTGGGAATCGCTCTGTTGTCGGCCACTTCGGTCAACGCCGTGTCTCGCACGCGCATCTACGTGATCACCGCGGGCAAGCGCGCGCCGCAGACAGAAAGCGAGCTCAACGCCCGCGTGCGATCACAGATGCGCGTCGAACTGGAGCGCCGCGGTGCCTTCGTGGCTGACGTCGTCGAGTACATCGACGGCACGTTGCCCGCGGCGATCGTGTTGCGGCCGTCGGTGGAGATTCTGCCGAGCGCGTTGCAGTTGAACGTCGTTGGCACGCGCGCGGGTGATCAGAAGTTGCTCGGCACGATCTCCGCGAAGGCGTCGGGCTCGAATCGTGACGCGCAGGTCAAAGCGCTCGTCTCGCGCGCGTGCGCGGAAGCAGAGCAGCTCTGATCATTCGCCGCAGGTAATTCTCGGCAACCAGAAGTACTTCACGTCCACCGTGCCGCCCGTCGGCGTCGGGAACTTCCAGTGCGCGACGACATCGCGGATGCACTCGTGAAGCACGGTAAACTTCGTGTCGCTCTGAATGGACACGTTGGTGACTGAACCGTCGCGAGCGATGGTCCACGACGCGGTCACCTTCCAATCTGACAACTCGCACGCGTCTGGAATCTGCAGTGTGAGGTCGTAGCAGCCTCTGACATCTGCTCTGCCGCGCTTGATGACGGCGTAGATCTCGTCTTTCGACAGCTTTCCCCTCGGCGTCCCCCCGTCGGGTGAACTGGCCATCAACAACGCGAGAGCGAGCGTGAACACGTTCAGTTGCCCGCAGCCATGAAGATCCACGGGAAGCTAACGCTCAGTGAGTTCATTTCGCCGGCGAGAACATGAACGGGTAGGTGACGCTCACGATGCCGCCGCCCTTCGGGGCGGGGAACATCAGCGCCTTCACTTTGCGCACGACACAGCCCTGCATCGCGGCATCGCCAATCGTGTCTTCGTTCGCTTCTGCAGAAGAGACGTTGCCCTCTTTCGAAATCGTGAATGTGACCGCGATTTTTCCGGCGGCGTCAGGCTTCTTCGCGAGCGCCTGCTCGTAGCAACTCGCCATCTCACGCATGTGCTGACGGATGACGCGGCGAATGACTTCCTTGTCGAAGCTCCCGATCGCGGTGGGAAGGGCACCGCCATCGTTCGGCGTCGCGGCGAGCAGCAACATCAGCCAGGCAGTCATGAGCCAGCATCTTAGAGGGTTCGGAGTTACAAGCCGCCACCCATGATTCGCGTGCGAGGCCTCAAGAAGCACTACCGCGTTCACAAACGCCCGCCGGGCATGAAGGCGGCGTTCAAGTCGCTCTTCAAGCGCGACTACCAGTTGGTGAAAGCAGTCGACGGCATCGAGTTCGACATCGCGCCCGGCGAGTGCGTCGGGTTTCTCGGCCCGAACGGCGCCGGCAAGACGACGACGCTCAAGATGGCGTCGGGTCTGCTGCACCCGACGGAAGGTGAGGTCACCGTCGATGGCCACACGCCGCAGAAGCGCGACGTCGAGTTCCTCAAGAAGATCATGCTCGTCATGGGCCAGAAGCAGCAGCTCATGTGGGACCTCCCGCCCGCCGAGACCTACGAGCTCAATCGCGCGATCTACGAAGTGCCGCGTGACGTGTTCAACAAGCGGCTGAAGGAACTCACGGAGCTGCTCGAGCTCGGCGATCTGCTCGGCAAACCGACGCGGCAACTGTCACTCGGCGAACGCATGAAGTGCGAGCTCGCGGGCGCGCTCATTCACGGGCCGAAGGTGTTGTTCCTCGATGAGCCGACCATCGGTCTCGACGTGTCGATGCAGGTCGCGATGCGAAACTTCATCCGCCAGTACAACGCCGAACACGGCGCGACGCTGATTCTCACGTCGCACTACATGGACGACGTCGCCGCGTTGTGTCCGCGAGTCATCGTCATCGACAAGGGCGTGCTCTCGTACGACGGCAAGCTCGACGCGCTCGTGCAACGCGTTCGCCCTGAGAAGCGTCTGGTGCTGCGTTTCTCCGCGCAGGTGCCCACCGAGCGCGTGAAAGAACTCGGCAACGTCGTGAAGCACGAAGCCGCTGAAGCGGTGCTGCAGATTCCGCACGACGCGGTGAACTCGGTCGTAGCGCGCGCACTCGCTGAATTCCCCGTGCGCGATTTGAACGTCGAAGACCCGCCGCTCGAAGAAGTGATGAGCGAGCTCTTCGCGCGTAGCCGCGCTGAACGGAACGCGGCGTGACGCGTTCGTTGAAAGTACTGCCGACGTTGTTGCGCGTCGGGTTCGCCGAAGCCGTCGCCTACCGCGCGGAGATGCTCATCTGGGTGCTCGCCACCACGATGCCCTTCGTGATGATGGTGTTGTGGACGACCGTCGCGCGCACGGCTCCGGTGGTCGGGCAGGGCGGCGAGCAGTGGGGCAGCGACACGTTCATCGCGTACTTCCTCGCGGTGTTCGTCGTTCGCCAGCTCGTGTCCGCATGGGCCGCGTGGGAGATCACCTTCGAGATCCGCGGCGGAACATTGGCGATGCGCCTGCTGCGGCCACTGCACCCCGTCATCTGGTACGCGATGTCGAACATCGCCTACATGCCGCAGCGGGTGCTGGTGACGACTCCGGTGATCGGCGTGCTCATCGCCGCGTATTCGCCGCATCTCTCGCACGACGCGCTCATCTGGTTGGTGTGGCTGCTGTCGATCGCCGGAGCGTGGCTCATCGCGTTCTTCGTCAATGTCACCGTCGGCTCGCTGACCTTCTTCGTCGACAGCTCACTCAAGGTGATGGACGTGTACCTCGCCGCGTTCTTCGTGTTCTCCGGGTACATGTTCCCGCTCGATCTGTTTCCTCCGTGGCTGCGGGAGATCACCGATTGGTTGCCGTTCCGTTTCCTCGTGTCGTTCCCCGTCGATCTGATGCTCGGGAAGGTCGCGATGGCTGATGCGTGGTCGTTGCTCGCGAAGCAGTACGCGTGGGCAGCAGGGCTGGCGACGACGTCGCTCCTCGTGTGGCGTTTCGGCGTGAAGCGCTTTCAGTCGTTCGGAGGCTGAATGCTGCGCTACCTGAAACTGCTCTGGTTGCAGCTGCGCACGTCGATTCTGTTGAGCGCGCAGTACCGGCTCGATTTCTTCCTCGATGCGGGCACGGGCCTGTTCTGGACCGCGACCGCGATCATGCCGCTGTTCGTGGTGTACGGCGCGAACAAGGCGGGCGTGCCCGGTTGGTCGTTCGGCGAAACGCTGGTGGTCGTCGGTTGCTTCATCTCGCTGCAGGCGGTGCTCGACGGCGCCATCAACCCGAGCCTCGGAGCCGTCGTCGATCACATCCGCAACGGCACGTTGGACTTCGTGCTGCTCAAACCGGCTGACGCGCAGTTCCTGGTGTCGACCACGCGCTTCCAGCTCTGGCGTGGCGCGGGGCTGCTGCACGCGAGCATCGTGTTCGCCATTGCGTTCCGTGAAATCGGGAGGCTGCCGAGCGCGGCGGGCATCGCGACGGCGCTGGTGCTGCTCGGCATCTCGGTCGCGCTGCTCTATTCGTTGTGGATTCTGATCATCTCGCTCGCGTTCATCGTGGTGAAGGTCGACAACCTCACGTACCTCTTCACGTCGATCTTCGATGCCGGCCGCTGGCCGTCGAGCGTGTTCCGCGGAGCGATGAAGTTCGTGTTTACCTTCGTGATCCCCATCGCGGTGATGACCACGTTCCCCGCTGAAGCGCTGCTGGGCCGGCTCGAATGGAGCGCGCTCGGCTACAGCCTCATCGGCGCTGTCATCTTCGCGGGCATCGCGCGGCTGGTCTGGCTGCGCTCGATCTCGCGCTACACCTCAGCCGGCGGCTGAATCAGTTGTGTGCGCGAGTGATGAGCTGATCAATCGCGTCGATGATCTCCGTCCCGTTCGCAGCGAGTGATGCGATCGGTTTTCCAAGACGGTTCTTCGGGACGGACGCGATGTCGAGCGTCGAGAGCGTCACCGTTTCACCTTTGACGACGAACGACGGGTTCAACTGCTTCCGAGGTGCCTCTGAGAACTTTGAGGTTCGGATGAGCGGAATGACCACTCGACGTTCGGTGTGATCGAGCGCCTTCGACTGAATCACCACGACGTACGGCACGAATTCGCGGTTCGCACCCGGGTTCTTGTGCACGTCGAACTGAGCCATCAGAGCGTGGAGAATTCGTCAGACAGCGAGCCGGACTTCTCGAGCACTTCGTTCGCCCAGAGGGCCGCCTTCCGGTAGTTCTCGAGTTCCGATTCGTGCTGCTGTTGCTTCTCGCGAACGAAGTCTTTGAGCAGCTCGTTCACGAGTTCCGAGAGATTGTCGGTGAGTGCACGCGCAGCAGCCACCGTCGTCTTGTTGAGGGAGAGGTTCACGGCCCGCTTCCGCGGAAGGCGTGCGCGGTACTCAGAAGTCTTCACGGTCTTCTTCTTTTTCATGCGCAGGCTCCGTTCATGCGCATGGTATGCGCATGCCGTGAAAATCGTCACCTGGAACATCAACTCGGTGCGCGCGCGCTTCGATCGTCTGCTCGATTTTCTGAAGACGCGGAGCCCCGATGTTCTCTGTCTGCAGGAGCTCAAGTGCACTGACGATCAGTTCCCCACGATCGAGCTTCAGGCGCTCGGGTACCACGCGGCCGTCTTCGGTCAGAAGTCGTACAACGGCGTGGCGATCATCTCGAAGGAGCCCGTCACCGACGTTCAACGCAACATGGGCGACGACGACGAACAGGCGCGCATCATCGCGGGCACCGTCGGCGGCATTCGAATCGTCGGGCTGTATGCACCCAATGGGCAATCGCTCAGCTCGCCCGCGTATCAATACAAGCTGCAGTGGTACGCCAAGTTGAATCGCTGGCTCAAGACGCAGACCACGCCGTTGCTGGTGTGCGGCGACTTCAACATCGCGCCGGCCGACATCGACACGTGGGACGCGAAGCTGTGGGAAGGGCAGACGTTGGCGTCACCTCCGGAGCGCGCGGCGTTCTTCGAGATGACGAAGCAGAACGCGCTCATCGACCTCTTCCGTGAAAAACACCCCGAGCCGAACCGCTTCACCTGGTGGGACTACCGCGCCGGCGCGTTCCACAAGAATCAGGGGCTTCGCATCGATCACATCCTCGTCAGCGAAGCGCTCGTCGCGCGCTGTCGAGAGGTCGAGGTCGATCGCGAGGCGCGCAAAGGCACGCTGCCGTCTGATCACGCTCCCGTCTGGGCGGAGTTCGCCTAAGGTCCGCCCCACTTCAAAGGGGAGGCTTCACACAATGCAAGACAGTCTCATCTCTGTGCCGGGGTTGTTCTTCGGCGCGATCGGCTGGTTCGTTCTTCGCTACGTCATCTTCGGGTTCTTCACCGTGAACCAGAACGAGCGCGCGGTGAAGACCAGCTTCGGCCGCGCCTTGCGACTCACGTCGACCACGTTGGACAACCCGATGGCCGAGTATCTGCGGCCTGACGAACGCGAGCGCTACAAGTACCCGCAGCTCGAGGTCATCAAGCCCGGCGGCCCGTACTTCAAGTGGCCGTGGGAAAAAGTGCACAAGGTCTCCATCGCCACCGAGACGGTGAACCTCGCGTACGACCCGGAAGACGTGAACGCCAACCGCGGCGGCACCGAGCTCGACGCCGTCACCAAGGACCAGCTCAACATCGGCCTCACCGGTCAGCTTCGTTTCCGCGTGAGCGACCAGAACCTCTACGCGTACATCTTCGCGGTGAAGCGCCCGCTGGTGCACGTGCTCGCGTACTTCATCTCGGTGCTGCGTCAGAAGATCGCGTCGTTCGAGCACCCTGAAGGTGAGGGCGCGCCGACGCCCGGTGCTCCTGCGAACGCGGGTGACCTGTCGGCCGCCGCGGGCGTGTCGATCAACGACCTCCGCAAGAACCTGCGGCTGCTCAACGAAGACATGGACAAGGGCTGTCTGTCGTCGACCGCGCGCTACGGCATCACGCTCGACGCGTCGCTCATCACCGGCATCGACCCGCCGGACGACGTCGAATCGGCGCTCGCCGCCATCAACACCGCGCACAACCAGGTCGGCGCCGACGTCTCGCTCGCGCAGGCCGCGGCAGACCAGAAGCTCGTGCAGTCGCGCCGCGCCGTCGAGATCCAGATCCTCAACGCGCAGGCCGAAGTCGAACCGCTGTTGCAGCTCGCGGGTCAGCTCGCGGAGCTCAAGAAGATCGGCGGCGGCTCGGGGATTCTCAACGCCTACGTCCGCAACGTGAAGCTCTCTCTCTACAGCAAAGCCCGCAGCGCTTACGTCGAGGTGCACCCGTGAGCTTCATCGTCTCCACCATCGTCGGTTTCTTCATGTGTCTCATCGGCGTGCCCATCGCGATGTCGCTCGCGAAGGCGTTCGGTCTGTACGACGTCATCGATGAGCGCCGCGCGCGCGTGTACACGCTGTTCGGCGAAGTGCTCGGCACCATCTCGGAGCCCGGTCTTCACTTCCTCTGGGCGAAGCTGGGCATCAAGGCGGCGCTGATGCCGCTGTTCGGCAAGGTGCACACCGTCGACCTGCGGTTGGACCAGGAATATCTGCGCAGCCAGCCGGTGAACTCGGAGGAAGGCGCTCCGATGGGTATCGGCATCTGGTACGAGATGTACGTCAACGAACCGGTCTCGTACCTGTTCAAGAACGCCGACCCGCGCGGTTCGCTGCGCGCGAACGTGTCGAACGCCGCGGTGCGCACGCTCTCGAACATGAAGCTCGGTGACATGCTCGAGACGCGCCACGTGATGTCTCAGGCGGTGCGCAACGAAGTGACGCCGCGCAGCGCCGAGTGGGGTTACCAGGTCGGCTCCGTGTACATCCGCAAGGTGCACTTCCGTGACGGCCAGATGATCCGCGGCATCGAGGAGAAGGTCGTGAACCGCCTCCGTCAGGTGACCTCGGCCATCAGCCAGGACGGCACCAACCAGGTGAACATCATCAAGTCGTCGGCTGACTCGAAGGCCGCCGCCGAGTTCGCGCGCGCCGCTGCTCAGCGCCCGCTGATCGTCGGTAAGGCGCTCCAGCAGATCAGCGCCGACAAGGAAGTGATGGAGGCGATGTTCGAGCTGCTCGAGACCCAGAAGCTGCTCGAGTCGGGCGCGCCGGTGACGCTGCTGCCCGAGAAGTCGCAGACCTCCGGCTTGTTGATGCCGTTGCTGGCCGCGCAGAACAAGTAGGTCGGGCAGCTTGCAGGTACGACTCGCTGTCGTACCTGTAGGGCATGAATCCCGACGTCACGGTCATCAACGAAAACACTGCAGACATGCAGCTCCAGGCGGCCTGCCCGGTATGTGAAGGCAACCTGGAGCTTCGTGTTTCTCCAGATGGTGCGTGGGCGTTCTGCGCCACGTGCCACACGCTGGTTCACCCCCGAATGCATCGCGACCCGCACCAGGGCGTGTCGCTGGAGTTCCGCGCGACGGTTCGCGCCTGATTTCACCGGCGCGGCTTGAGCGTGATCATCACTTCACGATCGGGCCGCACCGTCACCATCGCCACCGGCTTGATGTCGTGCACGGAGCGATCGATTTCGACGTCGAAGCGTCTGACGAGCTGCGCGAGCAGTACGACCGTTTCGACCAGCGAGAACATGTTGCCGATGCACACGCGCTGACCCGCGCTGAAGGGCACGTACGCCCACGGGTGACGGCCGGCGCTGCGCTCGGGTGAGAAGCGGCCCGGGTCGAAGGTGTTCGGGTCGGTCCAGAAATCGGGGTGGCGGTGGGCTCCGTAGAAATACGGCATCACCACGTCGCCGGCCTTCACCTGCACGCCCATCACTTCGTCATCGGCGACGGCGTTGCGCGCGGTCATCGCCACCGGGCCGCGCAGACGCAGCGTCTCCTCGACGACCTGCTTCAGATACGGGAGCTTCGGGAAGTCTTCGAACGTCGGCTCGCGATCTCCGAGCACGCGATCGACCTCTTCGCGCATCGCATCGAGCACGTCGTTGCGGCCCTCGAGCAACGTGAAGAGCCAGGTGAGCGTGAGCGCGGTCGTTTCATGGCCCGCGACGAAGAGCGTGAAGACCTCGTCGCGCAGCTCGTGATCGGTGAGCGGGTGCTGCGTTTCTGCGTCGACGCTGTGGGTGAGCATCGAGAGCAGCGTGCCGTCACCGGGCTCGCGTTTTCTTCCCGCGGCGATGACGCGATAAATCGCGCCTTCGACTTCATTCATCGTGCGGTGGAACTTCCGATTCGCGGGTGTGGGAATCCAGCGGGGGAGCACGAAGCCGTTGCCGCGAATGCTGACGAGCTCGAGCGCCGCGCCGAGTGATTCGTAGGAGATGTCGGCGGCTCCGAGCAGGTCACGGCCGAAGAGCGCGACGGTCACCACGTCGAGCGTCAGCTTCACCATGTCGCGGTGTACGTCGATGCGGAACGGCTTGTTGCCGTGCGTCTCACGGAGGCGATCGAAGTGCGCCTTGCCGGTCTCCGCCATCGCCTGCGTCAGCTTGCCGAGCGCCGAGCGATGGAACGCCGGGTTCATCAACGTGCGCCGCGCCTTCCACGCGTCGCCTTCGAGCGCGAGCACGCCGTTCCCGATGATGCGGCGCACGCCGTCGTAGGTGCCGCCTTTGACGTAATTCTTCGCGTTGCCCGCGAGGATCCGCTTGATGGCTTCGGGGTGCGCGAAGACGACCGTGTGAAAGCCGACGTCGAGGGCGATGCTGTCGCCCAGCTTGTGCCACGCGTCGTCGATGACGCTCAGCATGCCTTCACTGCGAACGCGGGGGAGGTGGCCGACCAGCGGCCAGCCCGGGGGGGATGGAGGAAGGGCGCCCATGACTTACCGAATGGTAAGGACAAGTTTGCCGTTCGGCAAGTCGCGTTTGGCCTCAGCCCAGATTGCTGCCGAGCTGCATCACCCTCAACGTGGCCTTCGAGACCCGCGCGCGCCAGCGTTTGTCACCGCGCGGTACCAGGGCGCTCTGCGCGAGCATCATCACGCCGAGTACGAGCACGTGCGCTTCGGCGTCGAACGAGTCGTCTTGACCCTGTTGCTCGACGACTCCGCGCACCAGACCGAGCCATGGAGCGCCTTCGGTGCGAATCCACGCCATCAATTCGTCAGGGCGCTCGAGCAATTCGAACACCAGAAACCGCGCGAGCTCGACGTTGGTCTCGAAGCCGGCGAGCGCGACCTCGAGTAGCGCACGGTAGCGATCATGCGAACGGCTCACGAGCTCAGCGGCCGCCGGCGGTAACGCATCACGCAACTGCGACGCCACGCGCTCGTACACGCCTTGCCGGAGCAACTCTTTCGACGGGAAGTGATGCAGCAGCGCCTGTTTGCTCATGCCCGCGCGGTCGGCGACGTCTTGAACCGAAGTGGCGCCGACTCCGTGCGCGGCGAAGAGCGTCAGCGCTGCATCGATGATGCGTTCTCGCGGCGGCTTCGCGGTTCGGCGCGGCATGAGCGCGATTTACTCGCTGCTGCACGCGCACGTCGCGGGTTTGCCGCAGAGGTCGGTGGCTTCGCCGCATGTGAGCCAGTACTCGAACGGTGCGGAAACGGTGTTGGTTGAAGTCGACGCGGATGCGTTGCGGTGCGTCGACGGTCTTTTTGGTGAATTCGCGCACACCGGAAACAAGACAATCTCGAGGGCCGGCGTAGGGCGATGCAAAGCATTGGCGTTGAACACTGGCGTGTCGGCAACGAGCCCGCATTGCGTGAAACGGGTCTGAGAGCGGTTCAACCCATGCTGACCGCGGCCCGTTGCGCGTCGTCGAGCGGACGCGTGCGTGACATGTGCAGTCGTATCCCGTGCCGCACACGTCGCGGAGCTCCGGGCAGCGAATCGTGAGCCGCGAGTCGGTGAACGTGCCTCGAATGTGCGTTTCGTGCTCGACGACACAACCTGCGTCCACCGGACGCATCACGGCTCCGCAATCAGCCTTCTCGATGATGATGAGCGCAGCACGGAGCTCCGCAGGCGTCAGAGAACTCCGGTGAGCTGCACATGCCAAACCCATCGCCGCCAGGAACACTGTCTTCTGCATGTCGCTTCAACGCCTGCGCGTTGAGAACGGTTCAGAAGCCGGCCCAGATGTAGTCGATGGTCGGGAGGAAGTTGTTGCTGCGCACGCGCACGCGATCGCTGAATCCATCGGCGCTTTTACGCACTTCCGATTTCCCCTGGTCGTAGTTCGCCCAGTACACGCCGACGGTGATTCGCGACTGCTTGAACGTCGCGATGTCGAGCCCGAGGTGCGCCGTGAAGATCCACGGCGACAGACTCGCGAGGTCACCGACATTCTTCCCGTCGACGACGAGGCTGCCCTGCGTGCCGGTCAGGTACACGTTCGCTTCGAGTCGCAGACGCAGGTACTCGCCGAACGCGTGGTCATACGCGCCACCAAACCGCCCGAGGAAACCGGTGAGCGGTGCCGCGAACAAAATATCCAACGGAGCGATCGACGAGTTCAGCGGCGTCGCGTTGTTCTGCGTGATCGGAATGCGCAGCAGCGCCTCGAGGCGGAACGTGAGCACGTCGTACGTAAAGAAATCGCCCGACACGAGCAGCGCCACGCGCGGAATCAGCATGTGCCCGATGTCGTTCTGCGAGGTGTTCCACGAAGGAAAGAGGAAGCCCTTCGCGAGCCGCATCGCGAGCGTCGGGTAGAGCAGACCGGCTTCGGCGGTGAGACGAACTCCGAACGGATATTTATGTTCGCCCGGGCCCTCTTTCAGAATCGCGAACCGCAGGTCAGCGTGCGGGGCGACGAAGAACAGCAGCGGGTTCACCTGGAACTCGAAGCGATTGTGAAACGCGTAGCGGAACGGGTTGAACACACCCACGCTCCAACTGCCTTTGTCGCCGACGTCGGCCGTGTCACGCGCGGGGCGAGGTTCAGCCGCCGCGAGACCTGCCGTGAGCGCCACCACCAACCACGCACTCCTCACGGCAAACCCCACGTCCCGACGACCGGCGCATGGTCAGACAACCGCGACGGGTCGCCGACGATGCCGAGCCGGCCGGGCTGCTGCAGCACATCAGAATCGGTCCACGTCTCGCCGGGGCGCACGAACAGGTAATCGAGCGTGCGGTTCCACCAGCCAGGCACTCCGTCGTCGTTCTTCTCGTCGGGGCCGAGCACCGAATGCGTGAAGAACGGTCGCTGCGCATCTTCACCGACGCCGTAGCGCGCGAGCGTGATGAGCGGCGTGAAGTCGTCGTAGTACTTCTTCATCACCGACGGCGTGTACGGAGGCTGTTCGTATTCAGTGCCCTTCGCGCTCGCGCGTTCGTCGAGGAAACCAGACAACCGCAGCTTGCCGTCGCAATCGCCGGCGACGGTTTCATCGCAGACCGGAGGCAGCTCGTTGAAATCGCCACCCGCGACCCACGGCATCGTCTCGGCTTTGAGCGTGTCGTAGATCTGCTGGATCTGTTTCTGCTTCGTGCCGTCGTTGTCGTACGCCTCGGTATGCACGGCGTACGCGACGACGGTGCGGTCACCGAGATCGATCTCCGCGCGAGAGATCGCCCGGTGAATGTAGAACGCCGCGGTGATCGCATCTTGATCGGTACGATCGACCTGACGAATGCGTTCGGCCTTGGTGATCGGGTAGCGCGAGAAGATCGCGTTGCCGAGATTGATGCGGCCGACACCTTCCGACGGCACGTACCGCGCGTCCCACGTCTCGCCGTACATCGCGTAACGCAGGTTCGTGTTCTCGAGGAAGAACCGCACCATGTCGACGTAGGCGCTGCGTTTGCTGTCGACCTCGATCTCCTCGGTCATGAGGATGTCGGGGTCGTATTCGCGAATCAGCGCGGCGACCTTCGTGAGGCAGTCGTTCACTTCGGTGAGCGACATCTGTGTGCGGTCGCCCCAGAAGTCGAACCAGAAATCGATTCGACACGCGCCGTATTTCACGTTCCACGCCATCACCTTGAGCTTCGTGGGGTTGGCCACAGGCGCAGGGTGGTCTGCGTGCGCCTTGAAGCGCGGCACCTCTTCACGATCGAATTTCTCGTCGTTCCACCCCCACTCGCAGGAGGTCAGACAGAAGAGGGAGCACACCAGAAGCCAACGCATTGGGGCGCAATGTAACGCTCCCGCTCGCGAATTCGAGCGGGAGTTCACTGCTCACACGTCAGCCGACGACTCGCCGAGATGGGTTTCACCGCCAGTGCGCTTGAGGCCGAGCGACTTCATCTTTTTGTAGAAATGCCCGCGCTCGAGGTCGAGCAGCCGCGCGGCTTCAGTGGCGTTGTCTTTCGCGAACTGGAGCGCGCCGAGAATGATCTCACGTTCCGCTTCCTCCACTTGATCGCGGAACGGCTTGTCGGCGCGGTAACGCGAGACGGGCAGGGCCGGCGCGGGTGTCGCGACCGGGAGCTCGATGGAATCAGTGATGGCCACCGGCTTGCGCGCACGCGAACGCGGGAGGAGCGCTTCGGCTTCGGCTCCCGATACGAGCGGGCCTTCGCAGAGAATCGCGAGCCGCTCGACGAGGTTGCGCAGCTCCCGCACGTTGCCCGGGTAGTCCCACGCGACGAGGCGCTCGGTGGCTTCAGGCAACAGCTTGAGCGCCTTGCGGCCGTTTTTACGGCACGCGTCTTCGAGGAACGATTCGATGAGCGCGGGCAGGTCTTCTTTGCGCTCACGCAGCGGAGGCGAGTGCAGCGGCACCACGTTCAACCGGAAGTAGAGGTCTTCGCGGAAGCGGCCGGCGCTGATTTCAGCTTCGAGATCTTTGTTGGTCGCGGCGATGACGCGCACGTTCACCTTGAGCGTCTCACTGCCGCCGACGCGCTCGAGCTCGCCTTCCTGCAACACGCGCAGCAACTTCGCCTGCATCTGCGCCGGCATGTCGCCGACTTCGTCGAGGAAGAGCGTGCCTCCGTCGGCCAACTCGAATTTGCCGCGGCGAGCGGTGACCGCGCCGGTGAATGAACCCTTCTCGTGGCCGAACAGCTCCGACTCGATGAGCTCGTGCGGCACGGCGGCGCAGTTCAACTTCACGAACGGGCCGTTCTTGCGCTTGCTGTTGGCGTGAATCGCGCGCGCGATGAGCTCCTTGCCGGTGCCGTTCTCGCCGGTGATGCAGCGGGTGTACGCGCTGATTTCGCGCGCCGCGCCGTCGGAAGGCCGCGTGCTCATCACCGGCGAGAAC
>JBEHYH010000056.1:0-19671 GCA_048498275.1 Myxococcota bacterium
CGTCTTGCGCTGAAATCGCGAGCGCGTCGGCCGCGCAGATGCCGTAGCTGTGCAGCACCGTGGAGCGATGGCTGTAGAGCACGCCCTTCGGCAGCCCGGTGGTGCCCGAGGTGTAGCAGAGCGACGACGCCGTATTTTCATCGAAGCTCGGCCACTCGAAGGTTTCAGCGTGGTCGCGAATGAACGTCTCGTAGCTCTTCAGCGCAGGCACGCCCGAATCAGCCGGGAGATGCGCGTCATCGGTCATCGCGAAGTAGTGCTTGATGGCCGAGCTCGCGCCGAGGTGCTTCGCCAGCGGCGTGAACGTGGTGTCGAAGAACAGCACCTGATCATTCGCGTCCTTCGCGATGTAGGTCAGTTGATCCGGCGGGAGGCGCGGGTTGAGGGTGTGCAGCACCGCGCCGATGCCGGACACCGCGAAGTAGAGCTCGAGGTGGCGCTGCGTGTTCCACGCCAGCGTCGCGACCACGTCGCCTTCCTTCACGCCGAGCGCTTGGAGCGCGTTCGCCAGCTTGCGCACGCGGCCCGCGACGTGACCCCAGGTGGTTCGCGCAATCAGCCCTTCGACCGTGCGGGTGACGATTTCCTGCAAGCCGTGAAAGCGCGAAGCGAATTCGATCTGCGCGCTGATCAACATCGGAGCGTTCATCATCAGTCCGTTCATGGCGGTGGAACCTACCAACGGGTGCTACGAAGTGGCCCATGGTTTGGCTGGTTCGCAGCGCGATCCTGATCCTCTACCCACGCGGTGCGTTACCCGGAGCCGGCGACTGCAACCTCGACGCGTTCGTGCGGCAGTTCAAACGCGACGTGCCGTTTCTGGTGTGGTTCGGCACCGTTGCGGGCGCGCTGATTTTTCATCTCACGCCGCTCTTCACGGTGTTCGTGCCGCTGCCCGCGTTTCTGTTGCCGGCGTCGCTCGCTGACAGACACGCGCTGAAAATCACGAGTCACCCGCTGTACTTCGTTCGCCAGCCGGTCTTCCTCGTGAAGATGTGCGCCGGCTTCGCGTGGGGCAGCGACCCGCAGGTGCGCGCGAAGCTCGGGTTGCGCCCGTTGCTCGAAGACCCGCGCACGTGGAGGCAGTCGTGAGCCACATCGCGTTCCGCAAGCGCGGCGAAGACGTCGACGCCGAGTTCGATTTCGTCGTCGTCGGTTCTGGAGCCGGCGGCGCATCGGCCGCGGTGCAACTCGCGCGCGGCGGCGCACGCGTGTGTCTCATCGAAGCGGGCCCGTGGAGAGATCCACACGACTACCCGGAGACCGCGTTCGGCGGCATGCGCGACATGATGGAGAACTGCGGCGCGCTGGTGACGCTCGGCCGCACGTTCTGGCCCGTGGTTCAGGCGCGCGCGGTCGGCGGCACGACCACCATCAACTCGGCCATCTGCGTTCGCACGCCGGGCGACCTCTTTCGCCAGTGGGAAAACGAGCACGGCATCAGCGGGCTCGAAGAAAAAGTGCTCGCGAAGCAGGACCTCATCGAGCGCGAGCTGTGTGTCGAAGAAGTGAGTTCACCCGCGATGGGCCGCAGCAACGAGCTCGCGTACGCCGGTGAAAAGAAACTCAACTGGGCCGCGCCGCACGTGATGCGCCGCTACGCGAAGGGCTGCTCCGGTACCGGCATGTGCATTCAGGGCTGCCGCGCGTTGAAGAAACAGAGCCTGAACCTCAACTACATCCCCGAGGTGATGGAGCGCGGCGGCACCGTCATCTCGTGCGCGCCAGTCGACAAGATTCTCTTCGAAGGCCGTCGCGCCATCGGCGTCACCGGTTCATTCGAATACCCGTACACGAAACAGCGCGGCGCGCGGTTCACGGTGCGCGCGAAGAGAGCGGTCGTGGTCGCTGCGTCGGTGACGCGCACGCCGGTGTTGCTGCTGAACTCAGGCGTGAAGTTGCCGAAGGTCGGCCACTTCTTCCGCAGCCACCCGGGCACGGGCATTTTCGGCGTGTACGACGAGCCGGTCGACATGAACGTCGGCACCACGCAGGGCTGGGCGTCGACCGCGTTCCGCGACAAGCCGGGGTTCAAGCTCGAGATGTTGTCGATCCCTCCGGAGCTCGTCGCGTCACGGCTCGCGGGCGGCGGCACGACGTTGATGAAGCGCCTCGAGGAATACCGGCACTTCGCGATGTGGGTCGTCGCGGTGCGCGCGGAGTCGACGGGCCGCGTGCGCAAGACGCTCTTCGGAAATCCTCAGGTCAGCTACACGTTGAACGAAGCCGACATGCGGCGAATGCGTGAGGGCCTCAAGCTCATCGCGCTCCAGCATTTCGCGGCGGGCGCGAAGAAGGTCATCCCCTGCATCGCGGGCATGCCGTACGAGTTGACGGCTGATCAGGTGCAGCTGCTCGACGACGCGCCGCTCGACCCTCGGCGGTACGTGTCGGTGTTGAGCCATCTCTTCGGCGGCGCGGTGATGGGCCGCGATGAGAAGACCAGCGTCACCGATGGGCTCGGGCGCGTGCACGGGTACGAGCGGCTCATCGTGGCGGACGCGTCGGTGATTCCGACCAACCTCGGCATCAACCCGCAGCACACCATCATGTCGATGGCGCAGGTGTTCGCCGAAGCGCTGCTCTGACGTACGCTGCGCGGCATGAACCTTCGAGCGGCGGTCGCAGTCGTCGTCGTGGTGACGTGTTTCTCTTCGCAGATGGCGCATGCGGTGTGCGGCTACGACACGCCCGCGACGCAGCAGACCATCTCTGATCAAGGCGCCGACCCGAACACCTTCGCGCCGGGCGGGCACACCCTCTCCGGCAGCTCGTCGGTGACGTGCACCATCACCGGCACACCGCCGAACCCGCCGGGTGGCACCAACGACAACTGGAGCGTCACCCAGACCCTCGTCTACGCGAACGCGACCGACTTCGAGGTCTCGTGGGTGCGTGGCAGCGGCCGGCTCTGCACGTTGTCGCCGGCCGACGGTTACGGGCTCAGCGGCTCGCGCGAGTGCCCGTATGACAGCGTCGTCGGCGTTCACACCGTGCTCAAGGTGCAGGGCACGTGCGGAGGCCAGTGCGGGTACCACATCGGCGACTCCGTCTATTCGAACGACATCGTCATCCCCCCGGGCATCGAGGAGTTGTCGAACGGCGACGTGCAGCTCGTCTCACCCCGCCCGGCGGACAAGCCGCAACTGGTCGGTACGATTACCCCGCAGACCATCCCCGTCGGGTACCCGTTCTCCTTGTACGGCGCCCACGCGTACCCCGCGACCGGCGACACCTTCACCATTCACGTCGAAGGCGCGGGCATCTCGTTCTCCCATGCGTACGGGCCGAAGCTCCGCGCGTCTGATGGTGAACCGGAGGACGTTGGTTTCATGTGGTACGACGACACGGCCAACGCCGTCACCGCCACGCAGGAAGGTGACATTCAGTTCTGGGCCGAGCTCAACGGTGTGAAGTCGGTGGTGCGCACGCTCCACGCGGTGAACTGGGTGAATGGGTACGCGCCCGGCGAACCCACCGGCGGCGGGAGCGGCTCGAGCAACACCGGCGGTGGCTCCGGCTCGAACGATTCTCCGTCGGGCTGCAACACGACCGGCGTGAGCCTGCTCGCGTTGCTGCCGTTGTTCTTCCGTCGCCGCCGCGAGTGACGATTTCGTTCCAAGCGCGCGCGACGGTTTCGCAACGTCGAGTTGCGATGCTGAGTGTGTCCGTGCGTTGGTTCGTGCATGGCGAACTCACCGCGGTTGCTCGGCCCGATGTTGTTGTCGCTCGCACTCACTGCCTGCCCCGGCCCGGTCGTCGATGATGACGCCGGCTTCACGCCGCGTGATTCGGGCACCGTCGATTCAGGTTCGTCGGCTGATTCGGGCACCGGCATCGATTCGGGAACTCCCGGCGATGGGGGTTCGAACGACGACGCGGGGACGCCGGGTGACTCGGGTGTTCAGTCCGACGCGGGAACCACGCTCGATTCCGGCGTCGGCAACATCACGCGCCTGCCGACGTGCACCATCACGCCCGGAGGTTGCGACGAGGTCTTCACCGGCGACGGCCAGTACATCCCCATCCTCAATCGCACCGATGCGGGCGGGAAGATCTTCTGCATCCCCTCGGGCAATTACAAAGGTCTGCATCTCCAGAACGTGAGCGGCTCACCGAGCGCGCCGCTGCTCATCACCAACTGCGGCGGCAAGGTGGTCTTCGATTCGACCGGCTGGTCGAACGGCATCGACGGCACGGAGGTGCAGTACGTGCATCTCTCGGGCGCGGGCGACGTGAACACCTTCTACGGCATCGAGCAGAAGAACGCGGTGAACATGGGCGTCGACTTCGACATCGGCATCACCGACATGGAGGTCGACCACATCGAGACGCACGACAACGGCTACATGGGCATCGGCGTGCGCAGCTACCCGCGGTGCGACGGCAAGTACCACCGCGGCAACTTCGTGCAGCGCAACACCTTCGTGCACGACAACCACGTCTACAACGCGCGCACCGGCGAGGGGTTCTACATCGGCACCTCGCACTACCAGTTGAACGTCGCGAGCGGGTACATCGAGACCGGCTGCCGCGACGCGGGCTACCTCGAGCCGCCGCTCGTCAACGTGCAGGTCTACAACAACGTGCTCGAAGACATCGGGCGCGACGGCATCCAGGTCGGCTCCGCGATTTCAGGCATGGAGATTCATCACAACGTCATCAAGCGCTACGCGCGCACGCAGGAATACGGGCAGATCGGCGGCATTCAGATCAACCCGGGCTCGGTCGGTGAGGTGCATCACAACTGGGTCGAGTCGTTCATCGGCGACGATGCCGGCACCGCGATTCAATACGAAGGCGGCGGCACCGAAGACACCGACATTCACGACAACGTGCTCATCGGTTCGCCGACTCCGCTGCTGACGCTGGGTTACCTGATCAGCTCGACGAACAAGACCATCTTCCGCGACAACACGGTGGTCAGCTTCGGTGGAAAGCCGGCGTACTTCTTCTGCAACGCCGCGCTCACCACCGCGCAGCCGCACCAGATGTCGGTCACCGGCAACATCTTCGTCGGCTATTCCGACATCGGTCAGTTCCTGTTCCACGATACCTCGGGCGACTGGTTCAAGATCTTCGACGGCAACGCGCCGAAGTGTCCCATCGATGGGCACATCTACGACAACGCGCTCGAGGCGGCGCAGCACATCCCCGGGAACTATTATTCGAAGAGCATCAGCGCGGCGCAGTTCGTAAACCCCGATGCGGGCGACTTCCACCTGCAGAGTGGTTCACCGGCGAGCGGCCTCGGAGCGGATCTCACGTTCCCCTAAAACGTGTTCACGATGCGCTGCTGCCACGCGCAGTCAGCGCGCTGCTGACGCAGGAGCTCGATGGAGGCATTGAGCTCTGACTCGGCTGCATTCACGGCCGAGGTCGCCGTGGGCTCGTCGCGCGCGGTGAGCGCGGAGCTGAAGTCGCTCGAGAGCTTCGAGAAGCGCTCGGTGAGCTTCGTCATCAGCGCCGGTGAATCAGCCGCGAACTCGGCGGTGAGCCGGCCGAAGCGCTCGGTCGTCGCGTTCCACCGGGCGGTGTTGGTGTTCGCGTTCGAGTCGTCGAGGGCCGAGACCACGCTCCGCGCGTACGCGCGCAGCAGTTCGTCGGTCGGGGCGTTGGCGGGGAGCCTGGTGAGCAGCGCTTGCGCGCCCGACGGCTGGCCGGCGAACGCGAGCAGCACCGCGTGAAGCCAGAGAAAATCATCGCCACGTTCGTCATCGGGGACCGCCCGGAGCGAGAGCATCGCCTTCGCCCATTCGCCCGACGAGAGCGCCGCGGCCGCGTCGCCGAGGCTGCCCACCGCGCGCGTGTTGAACTTCACGTTGATGTCGGTGCCCGCGACGTCGCACGTCTTGCAGCGCGCACCCAACATCAACACCGTCACCGAACGCTCGACGACGCGCGCGTCGAGCATCACCGGCGCTCCATCGCGCACCACGAATGAGAACGCCGACGACCGCGCGCCGGGAGCGCTCGCGTCGAGTTGATGCACGCCCGGCTGGAGCTGCACCGGCAACTCCGTGTTGCCATCGATGCGCAACGTCAGCGTGTTCGCGGTGATCAGCAAGGGCGCGCCCTTCATCGCGATGATCGACGGCGGCTTCACGTCGCGCGCGGCGCACACTTCGGGCGTCGCGGGCACCACCGGTTGCCGGCGATGCGAACGAAGCACCAGCGCGCTCACCAGCCCGATGACGACGAGTACCGCGATGATCAACGCGGCGCGCATGCGTCAGGGGGTCGTCGCCACGCCCGCCGCGGGGCACGGCAGATGCACCGCCGCCTGCGCCGTCGCCGTCACGTACACACGCAGGTACGACGCATGCGGGAAGACGCCGTTGACCTCAATCTTCGCGACGTGCGCGCGCAGACACCCGAGCTCTCCACCGAACGCGACGTCATTCGAGAGCCGCTCCCGCACCGCCGCGAACCGCGCGCCGAGGTCGAGCTTGAGCGCGTCGCGCGCCTGATCCCGAATGCCATCGTGGTCCAACGTGGCCTTCAACCCGAGGAGGAAGTTCTTCGTGTCGACCGTCGGCTCCAGGTCGGGGATTCGCAGCTCATTGTCGACCACCTGCGGGTGGCCCGAGAAATACAAGTCACCATCGAGCGTGAGCTTCGTGTTGCCGACTTCAATCGGCCCTTCGAGTCGCAGCTTCAGCACCAACTCGTCTTTCTTCGACGCGTAGACCTCGGGCTTCGTGAAGTAGAGCTTCGGGTAGCTCTTCGAGAAGAACAGCTTCCCGTCGGTGAAGGTCGCGCTCATCGCGCGCGCGAGCTCGTCGTACTTCGCGGCGATGGGCACGGTGACGCTGAAGGGGCCCGACGGCAGCGTCGCCACGTTCGACAACGGCGGAGGCACCGCCGACAACTTCTCATCACCGCACGGCAGCATCACCGACGGCTCGACGACGAAGGCGAGGTCTTTCTCCAGCCCGCCCGCGAACACCGACGGGCCGGCTTCGATGGAAATCACGCGGAGCACCGCGCACGCGTTCGCTTCACCGACGGGGAACATGATGGGCGAAGCGATGCGCTGATAGGTCTCCTGCAGCTTCGGCGAGAGGTCGTAGGAGAAGTTCTCGATGTATTCCTCGGTCATCTTCTGCGCGACCTCGAGCGCGCCACCGAGCCCCTGCAACGTGCGCAGGCGGAAGTCTTTCGATTCCAACTTCACCTTGCCGCCCTGCACGCGCGCCTTCCAATCACTGGTGATGATGGGCTCGCCGGTCACCGACACGTCGAGAGGAATCACCAGGTTCCCCATCATCGGGAGTGACGTCATCAATTGCAGCGAGGTCTTCACCTCCACGCGGCCGTCGGCGAAGCGGAGCGCGAACCCGGAGCGGCTCCACTTCACCGTGCGCTCGCCGGAGAAATTGAACTTCGTCTCACCTTCACCGGGCACCGACGTGTCGAGCGCCTTGCGCAGACCTTCGGCGGTCGCGTCGACGTGGATGATCAACTTCGCGGGCAGTGGATCAGCGACGAGCGCAGACGTCGAAGCCGCAGGGCGCGCCGGGTACAGCGCAGTCGAGGCACAGCCGGAGAAGACGAAGAACGCGAACGCGAGGCGCTTCATGGGCGCCGAACCTTAGAGCACAACTGACAGCGGCTCCCGGGCGCGAGTTGCTTCGGGCCGCGGGGCTGACGTACAGAGCTGCGCAGGGCCTCTCCCGGGCCTCCCCCCTCCGCCGGGGAAGCAGCTTCTCTGCAGGGTGTCGCGATGGGCAGTTCTCCAACGGGTCGACGCATGCGGAGGGATTGCGTGAATGCCCGCAACGGAGGTTGCCGATGCCACGACTGTCTCTCTCTGTTCCCGTGTTTCGACTCAAGCGCGAGGCGCGGCGTCTCTCGCGTGCGGAACAACTGCCTCTCGCGCAGGCCCTCGACCGCGTCGCGCGTGCTCAGGGCTTTCGCACTTGGGGCCACCTGTCGGCCTCGCTGACCGGGCCCGATGCGCGGTGGTTGTTGTCACAACTCAACCCCGGCGAGCTCGTGGTGCTGGCGGCGCGGCCGGGTCACGGCAAGACGATGATGGGGCTCGCGCTGGCCGCTGAAGCCGCGCGGGCAGGGCGCGACGCCGGCGTCTTTTCGCTGGTCGAGACCGAAGCGCAGCTCTCTTCGTGGCTCGAAGAACTCGGCGGAGGCCGAGTGCCCGTGTGGCTCGACGCGTCCGACGGCATCTCGACGGAGTACCTGTGTCGTCAGCTCGCCCACGCGCGCCGCGGTTCGCTCGTGGTCGTCGACTATCTGCAGCTCCTCAACCACGACCGGCGTCAGCCTCCATTGGCCGAGCAACTGCTCGAGCTTCACGGCTTCGCCCGCCGCACCGGAGTCATCTTCGTGTTGCTCGGGCAGCTCGACCGGCGGTTCGACTCGGCGGAGCGCGACATGCCGTGCCGCGCCGACCTCCGCCTCCTGAACCCGATGGACGTCTCCCAGGTCTCGCGCTGGGTCTTCCTCCACGACGGGCGCCTGGCGATCGACCCGTGATGCGGCGCTACTTGCGCAGGCAGTTCGCGACGTAGCGGCCGACTTCGACGGGGTGCACCGCGGTCGCGCCGGTGACGCCGCCCATCATCGCGCCGACGACTCCGACGGTCGAAACATCGGCGCCGGCGAAATAGAGCCCGTTGATGACCGACTTCGGGCGCAGCCACTTGTTGCCGTAGCGTTCGGGCGTCGGTTCGAGCCCGTAGATGCTCCCGCGCGCGGGGCGCACGAAGTGTTCAGTCGAGAGCGGAGTCGACAACTCCACGTACTGCACCATCGGTTCCAGCTTCGGCAGGTGCGTGAAGAGCTGCTTGAGCAACGTCTGCTCGATGTCTTTCTTGAACGCTTCGTATTCTTCACCGCGGCGGCGCCAGCGCTTCTGCTGCCACTCGTTGAACAGGTCGTAGTCGACGAAGGTGACGACCTCCGCGGTGTGTTTGTCGCCGGTGAACTCCGGGTCTTTGAGCGAGGGGAAGCTCGTGTACAGCACGCGCGCGTGCTCGGGTTTCTCGCCGGGCTTGAGCGGCCACGCGGCCTGGTCATGCGTCCACGTGTTGTAGAACCACTGGTTGGCGCTCGACGCGCCCGCCGCGCGGATGTCGCCCTTGAAGCCGATGTACAGACACACGTGCGCCGCCGACGCCTTCAGCTTGTCGACGCTCTGCGCCCAGTCGTCTTCGCGCAGCTCCTTCGGCAGCAGGTTGCGCACGGTCTGACCGACGCCGGCCGCGCTCACCACCGTCGGCGCGCGAAGCTCCTCGCCGTTCTTCAAGCGCACGCCCTGAACTTTTCCGCCGTCGATCAGAATCTCCGAGACGTCGGCGACGATGCGCGTCCACCCGCCCGCTTTCGCGACGGTGTCGAGCAACGTCGACGCGATGCGGGCCGAACCTCCGACGGGGTAGAAGCCGCCGTAGAAGAAGTGCTTCACCACCAGCGCGTGCATCGCGAACGACGAACGCTCGGGCAGCACGCCGTAATACCCCCACTGCGCGGTCAGCACCGTCTTGAGGTGTTCATTCGAGGTGAGCTCGTCCATCACCTCTTTGGTCGTGCGCTGGAGATACGGGCGAATGCCGCGCATCAGCACCGCATCGGTGAGAAACGCGGTCGACATCGGCAGCAGGCGCGACGCGACGTAGGCCTGGAAGTGCTTCACGACCTCCTTGCAGAGCGCGATGTACTTCTCGATGGCCTTCGCTTCGCCCGGGAACGCGGCGACCAGCGCGTCGCGGAACTTCTGCGGCGTGTCGGGGAAGTCGATGCGGAAGCCGTCGGGAAAATGAAATTGGTCATACGACTCGCCGAGCGACGCCCACTGCAGCGCGCCGTCGGTCAGCGCGTGGAGAATGCGCCCGGGCATCGAATGCCGCGTCACTTCACCGACCGCGTGCACGCCGACGTCCCACACCCAGCCTTTGCGCGCGAAGGTGTGCGTGAATCCGCCGGGTACGTAGTGCTGCTCGAGCACCAGCACCTTGTGACCCGTCTTCGCGAGCAGCGCGGCGCACGTCATGCCGCCCATGCCGGAGCCGATGACGATGACATCGTACGGCCCCGGCGGACTCTCACGACTCCACGGCTGGTTGCGCATGATGCGCGAACCTACGTTCAACCGGGTCGCCGCGCGCGCGTAGAGTGACGTGCTGCCCGAGCACCTCGTCCTCACCGCATCGAGTGCTGCAACCGACGTTCGCGCGCTTTCTGCCGGCGTTCCCGTTGATTCGATACACCGACCTGCAACGCTTCACCGAAGTCGGCCGGCTGGCGCTCGTCGCGGTGCTCCGCGTGCTCGACCGCATGACGAGAAATTTCCGTACCGCCAACAACGACACCAAAGCCCACGCTCGAGCCCGTGTCGCAGACGAAGCACGCGTGGTCGGGCATCAGAAAAAGGTCGCGCGCGACGAGATTCGGTGGGTCTGATCAGCGCTCCCGAAAAAAGATGAACGCATCGGGGATCTGCGTTTTCCCCGCGGAAATCTCGCGACGCGTCGCGCCAGAGTGACGAATCCGAGCGGAGGGGGGGTAGGCATGTGGATCACACTGTGTTACCCGGTGCGACCCCCGCGTTCCGGGGAGAAGGGGCCGCGCCACACATGACCGAGTTGGATCCACGCTTTCGAATTCGTGCTCCGCTGCGTTGCGATGGCATTGGCCGTCTCGACTGCGCGGAGAATGCGGAGTCTGGCGAGCGCCTCGCGGTGCGGTGGGTCCCCCTCGAGGCGAATGGCGCGCAGGCGGTGAAGGCGGTCGAGAGCCTCCCGCGGCACCCGCAGCTCCCGCGCATTCTGCAGGTAGGTCAGGTCGGCGCGTCGGCGTTCGTGGCGCTCGATTTCCCCGAAGGGCACACGCTGGCGGCGCGCGTCGAAGAGCTCAAGAACGACGACCTGCTCCGCGCGGCGCAGCAGTTGGCTGATGCGTTGTCGACGGTGCACGCGCAGGGCGTGGTGCACGGTGAAATCAGCTGCGATTCGATTCTGATGACGGCCGATGGCCGTGCGGTGCTGTGGGACATGCCGCTGGTCATCGCCAACCGCCTCGCGGATCGCCGCGGTGAAAACCGCCTGATGCAGAACCTGGTGAAGACGGCGCCGTTCCTGGCTCCGGAGCGTGCGCGCGGTGAAGGTGCGTCGCCCGCCGCTGACGTCTACGCCCTCGGAGCGGTGCTCTGCATCGCCGGTGGCGCGCCGTTGCCGACTTCTTCAACCACGCTGGGTGTCGTGAATCTGGTGTCGACGGGTGAGTGGACTCCTCGCGTTCCCGAAGCGCTCCCCAACGAGTGGAAGACGATGCTGACGCGCATGGTGGCTCGCAACCCGGCGGCGCGCCCGACCGCCGGTGATGTCGCGCTGGCGTTCGCGAAGGTGCCGAGCCCCAGGGCGAGCGCGCCCACGCTGGAGATGAAGGCCACCTCGCTGCCCCAGGAGATTCTGGACGCGGCCGACGCGCTGATGCGCGAGCAGGTGCTGGCGCTGCGCGCGTCGACGACCTCTGAATTGCCCGCGGCGAAGGGCGAGCTGCCGCCTGAAATCGTGGTGCCTGAATCGCGTGAGACCGTTCGCATTCCGACGGTCGAGTTCGAAGCGGTGCGCGATTCGGTGCCGGTGAATGACGCGATTGAAGTGTCGCGGTCGATCGCGAACGAAGTGACGTCGATTTCTGACGCCGACCTCGAGGCGGTGCGCACCGAGAAGAAGTTGTGGGTGGTGCTGGCCGCGATGGCCGCCGCCGCGCTGGTGATGATGGTCATCGCGCTGGTGCTGGCGAACCGTCAGCCGCAGGTGGTGATGGCGCCCGCGCCGGTCGCGACCGAAGAAGTGAAGTCAGCGACCATCAACCTCGACGACGAGCTCGCGCCGTTGCCGAAGTTGTCAACGACCGCGCAGTAACTGCGGCATTCCCCCTCGCCCGTTTCACAAGGGTTGGGGTGCGGGTCTCGCTTTCACAACACCGAGAGCGTCGCTTCGATGGGCTCGATGTCGTGGCCCGCGTCGGAGCCATCTTCGAACCAGCGCAGATTCTCGAAGCGCAGCGTGACTGATTCACCCGCGCGGGTTTCGCCGTCGAGCACCGACAACGTCGCGCTCGTTGCAGAGCGCTGCCCGGTGCTGCCGTTGAACCATTCGATTCTGTCAGGCAGCGCGCAACCGGCGGCGGTGGTCGCGCTCCGGGGAATTGCCCGTTCCCGAGCGGTTCATGCAGCTGCGCTTCGAGTTTGTCGGTCGAGTTGTGCGTGATGACCACGAAGAGCGTCACGCCCGCATCGTGTGGGTAGCGGCGAACTCCATCAGCGCCGTTGCCTTTTCCGCTGAACAAACTCTCGACGATGAACTCATCCTGACAAGGCGTCGTCGCGGGGCATGCGCCAACCGTCGCCACACAACCGCTCAACACCAACAGCAAGCTGTACTTTGGCGAAGTCATGAAGTTCTCCAGCGCGTTGGGTTACGTGTGAATGCTCACCGCCGGCCGAATTTCTAATCAACGTTTCCTCGGAGTACGGTCCTGCGCGTGCGGCGGCGGTGTGTCAGGCCTTTCGATGAAGTCGCTTCGGTGACGACATCAGCTCCGGGGTTGCCCCGGGGTGAGCTTCACACGCATCACAGACAGGAGCGGGGAAGCCCGGGTCCACTGACGTGGACGGCGTCCCTCGCAGGGCAAGAGTCGCTGACTCGCTGTCCGTCCGCACACTTCTTTCGAGGCGGCGCATGAGGTGGAGCCGGCGTCGCGAAGTGGCCGATGCGCTCGCTGCCGCGTTCTTGAGCGGGCCATGGCATCTGCGCTCGTTGCTCGCGCGTGGTGACGCCGCGCTCGACGCCGGCGGCGATTGGCTGCGTGAAATCGCCTTCAACGTGATGCAGCGATGGCGTGAAGCGCCGCTCAATGACGCGGAGAATCTCGCGCGCTTCATCGTGCGAATGCGCGCGTTCGACGACGCGTGGCTCGACAAGAAGATCCCGCGCAGGGTCTCGCAGCAGTTCGCGTTTCACCCGGAGATGAAGCCGGGGCAGTGGCCGGTGCGCAGGTTGGACACGCTGGGCGATGTCGCCGCGTGGCTCGAGCTCTCGTCGGAAGAGCTCACGTGGTTCGCCGATGTCGCCGCGGCGGGCCGTCATCGCCGCCGCGAAGTCGCGCAGCACTACACGTGGGACTGGGTCGCTCGCGGCGAGCGCCTGCCGCGATTGCTGGAAGCGCCGAAGCAACGGCTCAAACAACTTCAGCGCAGCGTGCTTCGTGAAGTGCTGGAGAAATTGCCGGTACACGAAGCAGCGCACGGTTTCGTCGCGGGGCGTTCGGCGGTGACGCACGCGCGCCTGCACACGGGAAAAGCGGTCGTGGCACGCTTCGACCTCCGGCACTTCTTCACATCTATCAACACGGCACGTGCCTTCGGCGTGCTGCGCGCGCTCGGGTACACGCATGAAGTGTCGGCGGTGCTGCTCGGGTTGTGCACGACGCGTACGCCGCCAGCGGTGCTGAAGCGCGCTCCCGTGCCCGACGCTGCAGATGGAGGCGTGTTGAATCAGCGCTTCTTCATGCTTCGCGCATTGGAGGCGTGGCACTTCCCGCAGGGCGCGCCGACGTCGCCGGCATGGGCGAACCTGTGCGCGTGGTGGCTCGATGCGCGGCTCGCGGCGTACGCCCGTGAAAATGGCCTCACGTATTCGCGTTACGCCGACGACCTCGTGTTCTCGGGCGACGAACTGTCGATGCTGCAGCTCTCGGCGTTGGTCGACACCGTCGCGTGCGATGAAGGCTTTCGCGTGAATCACGAGAAGACGCGCGTGATGCGACAGAACACCCGGCAGGAGGTGACCGGCATCGTCGTGAACGCCCGGCCGAACATCGCGCGTGATGACTACGACGCGCTCAAAGCGCTGCTGCATCGCTGCGAGAAGAAAGGCGCGCTCAGTCAGGCTCCGGGAGAAGTCGCCGACTTCCGCGCGGAGCTCGAAGGCCGCGTCGCGTGGGTGACGCAGCTCAACCCACGTCGTGGCGCGAAGCTGCGCGCGCAATTGCGGCGCATCGCCTGGCGCTGATCATTGGCAACTGCAGTTCACTGCGTTGAGCGCGCCGCAACTTGTCGAGGTCGGCGGCAGTTGCGTGCACGTCGAGAGGTAGTCGGCGCACTGGTCGTTGTAGATGCCGTTGCCCACGGAGTCGTTGGGGATGGCCATGCACGTCGCCGAGTGGCCTGCGCACACCGAATTGCAGCTCCTCGGCGTCGTCGTCTCGTCTCTGAAATCCCCGAAACAGGTGCCGTCGCTGCTGCACCTGATGTTCCAGGCTCCGGAGAGGCGAGCGTTGCAGTCGTTGCCGCATCCGCCGCAGGTGCTGGTCGAATAAATGCTCGAACACGTGCCGAAACACGCGAGACCGTCGAGACCCGAATTGCACGCCAGGGTCACGGTGAGATTGCGCGTCGCGACGTGACTGGCCTGGTCGTAGATGGTCGCGGTCACTTCGACGGTCGTTGATTGCACGAAGCTGATGTCCATCTGCGTTTGAAGCATCGTCCACGAGAGGTTGGCTGAATAGAAGCCCGCGCTGCCGCTGAAGCCCGTGAGTACCTGGCCCGTCGAGGTGAGGCTGAGCGTGCCGCCCGACAAATCACCGAGCCCGTCGGCGTCAGTGGCCGAAACGGAGATGGTCGCGTAGCCCGATGGGGAAAGGAAGCTGTCGCCACGGCTGTTGGTCATGGACGTGATGACCGGCGCGCTACCGCCGCTCGAAGTTCCTCCTCCCGTCGAAGCGGTGCCACCGCCCGTGGAGCCGACGCCGCCGCCGGTCGTGCCCGTGCCACCACCGGTCGAAGCTGAGCCGCCGCCGGTCGTGCCGACGCCTCCGCCCGTTGAACCGGCACCGCCACCGCTGGAGCCCACACCGCCGCCCGTGCTGCCCGTGTTCGGATTCGCGCAGATGCCGAACGCGCAGATCGCTGAACCGAAGCACTGCGTGCAGGCGTTGCCATGCGCTCCGCAGCGGAAGGTGTCGGTGCCGGGCCGGCAGGTGCCGTCGGCGTCGATGCAGCCGTCGTCGCAGGCGTCAGGAGCTTTCGACGCGCCGCAGGCGGTCGAGAGAAGGGCCAGTACGGAGACCAGGGTCAGGCGTTTCGAAATCATTGTGCGGGCCTTACCCGTGAGCGACGTGCGACGTGAATCAGTGAGCCCTCGGGTTTTGAAGCGTGCGGCCCTCACCCCGCGCCGCGAGCCTCTTCCGTAAACGGGAGAGGGGGTTGGTTCGCTGGTTTGAGATAGAGGCTTTCACATGTCGCAGAAGCTGCTCGACGCGATTCGCGCTGAAGCCAAACCGGCGCTGTGGGCCAACGGCGTCAAACTCGCCCGCGCGAACGCCGCGGCGCTCGAGAAACAAAAAGGGCCTGAGTTCATCTTTCGCGTGAAGCCGCAGGGCCGGCCGGTCGCGCTCACCGTCTATTTGACGCCCGATGACTCGTGGGAATGCAGTTGTGACTCCGCGTTCGACCCGTGTGAGCACGTGGTCGCCGCCGCCATCACGCTCGCGCAGGGCGGCGCGCAGGTCGCCACCGCCGCGCAGACGTGGACTCGGCTCGTCTACCGTTTCACCAAGGTCGAGAATGGCATCACCGTCGCGCGTGAGCTGCTGCACGCCGATGGCCGCGTCGAGCCGTTGACCGTTTCGTTGCAGTCGATGGTCGCGAACGGCCAGGCGGGCAATCTGCAGTTGGAAAATGGTGACCTGCTCGCCGACCGCGTGCTCGAAAAACCGTGGCGTGGAGCGCTGCCCGTCGACCGTCTCGATGGCCTGCTCGGGCTGCTCTCGGCGTCGAAGCAGATTCTCTTCGAAGGCCAGCCGGTCGCGTTCACGAAAGACGTGATGCTGCCGCGCGTGCGCGTCGCCGATGACGGCAATGACGTCGTCGTCACCATTCACGCTGATCCACGCGTGAGTGAGGTGATCAGCCCCGGTGTCGCGCGGTGTGGAGACACGGTCTGCAAGTTCGGCGAGACCGAGCTCACCGGCCCGTGGCTCTCGGGTTTGCCGTCGGTGCGCCGGTACGACGGTTCGCAAATCGGTGAGCTGCTGAGCCGGATTCTCCCGGAGCTCGCGCAGCGGTTCCCCATCGACAACTACTCGCGGCGGCTGCCGAAGGTCGATTCGAGCCTCACGCCGCGCATCGAGCTGCAGCTCGCGCAGATGGACATTGGGCTCTCGGTGTTGCCGGTGCTGGTCTACGGAACTCCGCCGAGCGCGCGCGTCGACAACGGCAAGCTCGTGCATCTCGGCGGGCCGATGCCGGTGCGCAAAGAGAAAGAAGAGGTGCGCATCACCGCCGCGTTGCGCGACGTGATGAGCCTGATTCCCGGGCGGCGCACGACGTTCTCCGGCCCGGAGCTCGCGCGCTTCGTCGACAAACTCAAAGAGTGGCGCGGCGGGCTTTCAGGCGATGCGCGTCGCGTGCTCGGCGCGGGCTTGTCACTGAACCCGCACTTCACCGCGAAGTCGTCGTTCGACGCATTCGGAGTTCCGCGCGCCGAATTCGCGCTCGAGTTCGAGCTGCAGGGCGGCCGCACCGAGAGCGTGAGCGGCGAAGCGGTGCTGCGCGCGTGGAAAGAAGGTCTCGGGCTCGTGCCCCTGGAGAGCGGTGGTTGGGCGCCGTTGCCGCTCGCATGGCTCGATACGCATGGCGCGCGGGTGCAGGCGTTGCTCGCCGCTCGCAGTGAAGATGGCTCGGTCGCGAACCACGCGTTGCCGCAGTTGGCGGAGCTGTGTGAGTCGCTCGACTCACCTCCGCCCGCGGGTCTCGACAAGTTGAAGCCGCTGGTCGAAGGCTTCGAGAAGTTGCCGCGCGCGACGTTGCCTGAAGTGAACGCGACGCTGCGCCCGTATCAACAGCACGGCGTCGACTGGCTCTCCTTCCTGAAGTCGACGGGACTTGGCGGCGTGCTCGCTGACGACATGGGTCTGGGCAAGACGCTGCAGACCATCTGCGCGCTCGAGAAAGGCACGCTCGTCGTGTGCCCGACCAGCGTGCTGCCGAACTGGAAGGCGGAGCTCGCGCGGTTCCGCCCGTCGCTCACCGTCAACGCGTACCACGGGCCTTCGCGCTCGCTGAACGACGCCGATGTGACGCTGACGACCTACGCGCTGCTGCGCCTCGATGCCGATGCGCTCACCGCGAAGAAGTGGCGCGTGGTGGTGCTCGACGAAGCGCAGGCCATCAAGAACCCCGACTCGCAGGCGACGCGCGCGGCCTACCGGCTGAAGGCCGACCTGAAGCTCGCGGTCACCGGCACGCCGCTCGAAAACCGGCTCGAAGAATTGTGGAGCCTGATGCACTTCACCAACCCCGGGCTCCTCGGTGGGCGCGGTGAGTTCAACAGCAAGTACGGCGACAACGTCACGCCGGAGCTGCGGAAGAAGATCGCGCCGTTCATTCTGCGGCGGCTCAAGAAAGACGTCGCGCCCGAGTTGCCTCCGCGCACCGAAGCCGTGCGTTTCGTCACGCTCGAAGAGAAGGAACGCGCCGTCTACGACTCCGTGCATGCCGCGACGCGCGCCGATGTCGTGAAGCTGCTCAGCGAAGGCGGCAGCGTGCTCAAGGCGCTCGAAGCGCTGCTCCGGTTGCGTCAGGCCGCGTGTCACATCGCGCTCGTGCCCGGCCAGCAGGCGAAGACGTCGTCGAAGGTGCAGGTGCTCGTCGAGCAGCTCACCAACGCCGCCGCCGATGGGCACCGCTGTCTGGTGTTCTCGCAGTGGACCTCGATGCTCGATCTCATCGAGCCTGAATTGAAGACCGCGGGGCTCACCTTCTCGCGGCTCGACGGCAGCACGTCAGACCGCGGCGCCATCACCGAGAAGTTTCAGGCCGCAGATGGCCCGACGGTGTTGCTGATGTCGCTCAAGGCCGGCGGCACCGGGCTCACGCTCACCGCGGCTGATCACGTGTTCCTCGTCGACCCGTGGTGGAACCCGCAGGTCGAAGCGCAGGCCGCTGACCGCGCGTATCGCATCGGGCAGGACAAGCCGGTGTTCGTGTACCGCCTCGTGTCGCAAGGCACCGTCGAAGAGAAGATTCTGCAGCTCCAGGACAAGAAGCGCGCGCTCTTCGAAGCCGCGCTCGATGGAGGCGCGGGCGCGGCCTCGCTGACGCGTGAAGATCTGCTCGCGCTTTTCTGATGCGAGCGTCGAGATATCCTCGGAGGACTTCCCGGGGACCTCCATCATGCGCGTTCATCTCGTCTCGCTCGTGCTCTGCGCGAGCGCGTGTCAGTTCGATCTCCAGTCTGATCAGCAAGCCGCCCATTCACGTGAAGCACTCGGCGCGCCGTATCAACTGCGCGACATCGGGCTGGCCGGTTACGCGAACAGCTCCGGGCCGTTCGCCTTCACGCCGGTGCCTTCGAGTGCGCGCACTGCGTTCTTCGCGACGACCCCGGCCGAAGGGTACGAGCCGTGGGTGACCGACGGCAGCGGCGCCGGCACGATGCTGCTCGCCGACATCGTTCCCGGTGTCTGGGGGTCCGCCAACGACTACCCGGGCGACCCGCTCTCGAGCCGCTGGGTCACGATGGGCAACGCGCTCTACACGCGCGCCGCTGAGCGTGTTGGCAATACCCTGTGGCGCACCGACGGTACGCCGAACGGCACGCAGCGCGTGTTCGCGGGCGAGCACATCACGCTCGGCCCGGAGGCGATGACCAACCAGCTCCTCTTCGCCGCGCAGAAGAAGATCTACGTGTCTGATGGAACGACCGCGGGCACCGCCAGCTCGGTGACGATGAACTGCGACCCGCTGCAGGTGAACGGAGCGTCGTCATTCGTGCTCGTGTCGTGCCGCGCGAACTCCGATTTCGTGACGCGACCGTGGGCGACCAACGGCACCGCGAATGGAACCGTGTTGCTCGTCGATGCGGGCGTGGAGGCGATCTCCGGCGCGTACGCCGTCGCGACCGTCGGCGCGCGCGTGTTCTTCTTTGTTCCCGCCGGCGCCGACATGCAGTTGTGGGTTTCCGACGGCACGACTGCGGGCACTGCGCTCGTCACCACGCTCCCGGGCGTTTCGAACGCGCGCGACATGGTCGCGTCGGGGTCGCTCCTCTATTTTCAGACGAACGGTGTTTTGTGGGTGAGCGATGGCACGGCGGGTGGCACGCACGCGATTCGCGCCATCAGCAGCAACACGTACGCGCCGGTCGCGCCGCAGAACCTCGTCTTCGTGGGAGCCACGAATCAAGTCTGGGTGACCGATGGTGCCGACGCCGGGGTGCTCGCGTCGATGAGCATCGACAACGGCGATCTCAACAGCTCGGGCGACACCGTGTGGTGGGGCTCAGGTCTCAAGTTGTGGAGCACCGATGGCACGCTCGCCGGAACTCGACAGGTCTACGGACCGAATGCGGGCAACGGCGCGAACTTCGCCGTCGGCGGTGATGGCCGGGTGTACTTCAGCGCCTCGGGGTCGCTCACCACCGGCATCGAGCCATGGGTCACGGATGGAACGGATGCGGGCACCGGGAACGTGGCCGACATCGTCGCGGTGCAGTCTGGGTCGAAGCCGAAGAACTTCGTGTCGGCGGGCAACTTCGGCGTGTTCACCACCGAGACGCCATATGGCCTGTGGCGCACCGATGGCACCGTCGGCGGCACCGCCCAGCTCACGGCCTCGGCCCGCCTACGCCGTAGCCACGC
>JBEHYH010000057.1:0-19478 GCA_048498275.1 Myxococcota bacterium
CTGGCCCTCCCCGGCCCCCCCCCGCACCCCGCGACCGCGCCCGCGCACCACCACGCCGCGGGCGTTGAGAATCACGCTCGGGCGCGGCTCCATGTCGAGCAGTTGTGCTGCGGTGACTTCCCAATTCAACGTGCCTGGCATCAGTGCGTGCCCAATCTTCTCGACGGAGGAGCCACGCCCACGAGACACATCACTTGAACCCGCAAAACCGGTTGCGGTCGAGACACAAGCACCTGGCCGCTCGCTTGCCACCGATGACGTGCGGCGCGGCCGTCGACCGTGCATGTCGCACCTGTGCACACCGCGCGGTGACGAACCCGTCACCGGGAGACGCGCCTTCAAGGCCGTGCAAGGGGTAACGACGTTGCCCAGCGGTCTCGGTGACACGCAACGGAGACTCTCAAGTTCTGCCACCGCGCCGCGCCTGTCTGAGAAGACAACCCAGTGCCGGAGCGGACAGGTCTACACGTCAACCCCAGCTCACCGAATAGGTCACGCCGTCGGCGTCGAACGACTTCACGGTGACGCGTGGGTCCTTCGCTCCGGCGGCGCGAACACCGGCGAGCAGAATGCCCGACGTGAGGTGGCGGATGTCGCCGCACTCGTTCATCCACACCTCGAACTGATTGGTGCCGACCTCGGTCACGGTGCCCTCGGAGTAATTGTTGCCCGCGCGGAAGCTCTGCTTGAGCCGGTAGAGCGCGCGCTTCGGGCCGATGGTCTTGAGCACTCCGAACACCGCCCGCCCGAGAAACGATTCACGAAAGCCATCGACCACGCGTTCGCCGAGCGTCTGGTAGCCCGACTCGAGCGCGCCGCCGTGGAGTTCCTCATTCGCGATGGCGACGAAGCGGCACCACTTCTCGAACGAGTACGCCGGGTGCAGCGTGTAATCGAGGTCGAGACCTTCAGCGCGCAGCCGGTCTTTCAGCTTCGGCGTCATGCGCGCGCCGAGGCCACGCACGAAGAGCCCTTCGATGGTCTGTTCGAAGACGAGTTTGTCGCTCACGGGTAATGCGGCTTCATGGTGGAGATGATGCGGTCGAAGAGGTCGACGCCCTGAATGGTGGCCGGGCAGAGCGCGCCCCAGACGAGCGTCACCTGCGGCGCGACGACGCGTGAATACATGCGGCCCTTCATCGCCACCGGCTCGTAGTCGGCGCGCGTCTTCGCGAGCTCGTCATCGGGGTAACCGAACGCCGCGTAGTACAGGAGGTTGGGTTTCACCGCGTGCGAGAGCTGATGCAGGCCGGAAGGCACCACGACTTCGCAATCGATGGTGTCCCAGTTCCCGTCGCGGCCGACCGTGTGGCGCTTCACTTCGAAGCACATCTTCGACGGCGGGCAGCCGAGCTCACCGGCGGTGAGAAAGTCGTAGTCGATGGCCGGCACACGCAGCAGCTCTTCAGGCACGAGCTGATTCTTCGCGTCGTAGCCCCACGCGACGCCACCGGGCTTGTACGACTTGAGCCCGTAGGCGCCGTAGAAGACGTTGTACCAGGGGCTCCTCGGGTCGAAATACGAGCTGCAGTTCTTCCCGTCGGGGAAGTCGCCGATCGAGAAGATCACGATCAGATCGAAGAGCTCCTTGAGCTCTCTCGCGGTGAACGGCTCGCGCGCGACGGCTGGGAGCGCGCCCGGCACGGTGGGCACTTCGGTCTTGATGCCGGCGTCTTCGAGGAAGTCGCGGCTGAGCCAATCGGTCGCGTACATCGCGGCGATGGCGGCTGATCGAGCAATGGTCATGAAATCCCTCCGAGCGGCCGCGTCGACCCCGGCGTGGTTGACAGCGGGCGCCAAGAGACTCCAGAAGGGCCCGCATGAAGAAGTACTTCATCCACACTTTCGGCTGCCAGATGAACGTCAACGACACCAACCGCATGGGCGAAGCGCTCGCGGGCATGTCGTACGCGCCGACGCCGACGGTGGACAACGCCGACCTCATCATCCTCAACACCTGCTCCATCCGCGAAAAGGCCGAAGACAAGATGCTCTCGGCGCTCGGGCGCTACCGTCAGGTGAAGCTCCAGCGCGGCGCGCTCATCGGCGTCGGCGGCTGCGTCGCGCAGCAGGAAAAACAGAAGATTCTCGACAAGGTTCCGTACGTCGATTTCGTCTTCGGGCCGGACGCGATCGGGCGGCTCCCCGACATTCTCAATCGCGTCGAAAACGAGCAGGCGCGCGTGGTCGAGACCGCGTGGGTCGACTCCGAGCAATACGTCTTCCCGCAGGCCGACCCGAAGAGCTCGCTGGGCCGCACCACCGAGTTCGTCACGGTGATGAAGGGCTGCGACAACGTCTGTTCGTTCTGCGTCGTGCCGCACACGCGCGGCCGTGAAGTGAGCCGGCCGTTCCCCGAGGTGTTGCAGGAGGTCGCGCGCCTCACCACGGTCGGCGTTCGCGAAGTCACGCTGGTCGGTCAGAACGTGAACTCGTACCTCGGCGGCATCTCGTTCGCGCAACTGCTGCTGCGCACCGCGCAGGTCCCCGGCATCGAGCGCGTGCGCTTCACCACGAGCCACCCGCACGACTTGAGCGACGAGCTGATCGAAGCGTTCAGAATCGAACCGAAGATCATGTCGCACTTCCACCTGCCGGTGCAGAGCGGCTCGGAGCCGGTGCTCAAGCGCATGAAGCGCGACTATTCGATCGCCGACTACCTCGAGCGTTTGCGCAAGCTGCGTGAGGCGCGGCCCGGCATCGCGGTGACCACCGACATCATCGTGGGCTTCCCCGGTGAGACCGATGAAGACTTCGAGAAGACCTTCGAGCTCTGCAAGCAGGTCGAGTTCGATGGTCAATTCGCGTTCGTGTACTCGTCGCGCCCGAAGACCGTCGCCGGCTTGAAGGAAGCGGAGTGGGGTTCGGTGCCGCACGAAGTGAAGGTGAAGCGGCTCGAGCGGCTCAACGCGCTGCAGAAGCAGATCAGCGTCGCGGAGATGGCGAAGCTCGTCGGCTACACGGTCGAAGTGCTGGTCGAAGGCCCGTCGCGCACCAACCCGAATCGCCGCATGGGCCGCACGCCGCACAACCGCACCGTGAACTTCGACGGAGACGCGCCCATCGGCGCGATCGTCGAGGTGCAGGTCGAGGCGTCCTCGCAGAGCGCGCTCGGTGGCAAGCAGGGGCGCGTGATTTCGCTCCCGACGATGACGATTCCTGAAATCGCCGCCGTCGAGGAATCTTGTGTCGTCGCCTGAAGTTCAACCGTCTCGGGGAGTTCCCATGAAGAAGCTGTTCGCCGTCGCCGCCGTCTTCTCTCTCTCTGGTCTCGCGCTCAACGCGTACGCGAAAGGCACCTTCCACGCGTCTGACTGCACGTTCAACGGGCACAAGCTCTACGGGAAGATTCAAGAGGTCACGGCCTTCCCCGACGTCAAAGTGCAGGTGGTCACCGCGTTCCCCGACGTGAAGGTGCAGAAGGTGAACGCCTTCCCCGACAAGTGCGGCAAGTGGCAGATGGTGACCGCGTTCCCCGACACGAAGGTGCAGTTCGTCACCGCCTTCCCCGACGTGAAGGTGCAGTACGTCACCGCGTTCCCCGGCGCGAACTGAATGCTGTCGCTCGCGTTGCTCTCAGTGCTGGCGGCGAGCGAAAAGCCCGTCGTCTCGGTTCTGTATTTCGAGAACCGGTCGAGCGACGCGGAGCTCGGGTTCGTCAGCAAAGGTCTGACGGACATGCTGATCACCGACCTCGTCGCGTGGGAAGGCGTGAAGGTCGTCGAGCGCACGCGGCTGGAAGAGGTGCTGAAGGAGCTCGACTTTCAGCAGACGAAGTACGTCGACAAGAAGAGCGCGGCGAAGCTGGGGCAGGTGCTGAACGCGAACTATCTGATCTACGGCTCCATCACGCCGGCGGGGGGGCAGTTGCTGCTCGAGACGCGGCTGGTGAACGCGGCCGACGGCACCATCGTCGCGTCGGCGCGGCAGCAAGATGAGCGCGACAAGGTCTTCGACATGGAGCAGCGGCTCGCGAACGATCTCGTCGCGAAGATCGACGCGAAGCTGACCGCCGACGACGGGGCGCGCCGCAAAGTGCGCGTGAAAGATCTCGCGACGGTCGTGGCGTACGGCAAGGCGCTCGACTTGTCAGATCAGGGAAAGCTCGACGAAGCGCAGGCGGCGATGCGCACGGTGGTTTCGAAAGCGCCGACGTTCCTGCTCGCGCGCGAACGCAAAGACGAACTGCTCAAGCGCTTCGAGGAATATCAGAAGCGGAAGAAGGACCTGATTTCAGGCAGCGCGGTCGAGCTCGGGAAGCTGCTCGAAGCCGAAATGAAGAACGAAGGCCGTGTCGCTTCGATGTCGAAGGAAGATCAGGAGCGCTTCCTCACGTTGCGCTTGCTGCGCGGGCGTTTTCTCGCGCGTGTTTTGAAGCAGTACCTCTCGTCGCACGATGAGAACAAACGCCTGATGAAACGCGGTGAGGAGACGAAGGCCGTCGCCGTGTTGCGCGACTGGGTCGCCAACGAGCGCGCGTACATGAAGGAATACGATCGCGCGAAGATGCAGTTCGCGAGCGTGGCGAACGGCGTGAGCTACCCGGCGTCGCTCGACGAGAAGTTGAAGCCTGAAGAAAAGCAGCTCGTGAACGATTCTCGCTTCGGCAACCTCGATCTGCACGATCACGCGTTCGAAGATCTGTTCCGCTTCATGTTCGAAGGGCGCCTCGAAGACGGCGAGTCGTTCAACGTGGTGCCCGCGCTCGGCTACGTCGACGCGAAAGAGGCCAGGCTGGTGCGCGACGAACTCGACGCGCGCATCAAGAAGTTCCTCGACGCGAAGAAACCCTACGACGCGTCGCGCGCGTCAGACATGAAGGCCGACCTGCTCGCGTGGGAAGGCGACCTCGATGGCGCGGTGAGCACGCTGCAGGCGTTCCTCGACGTGTTCCCGACCGATTCGTCGTCGAGCGGTTTCGAGCGGCGCATCACCGAGCTGCTGAAGGCCGACTCCAACGAGTTCGAAGACGTGAATCGTTGGAAGAAGGCGCTCGATGGCTGCGACGACATGGACATTCGAAAAGGCGTGCAGGTCGATGATCGCTCCATGCGTCGCTCGGGGCTGAAAGGGCTCGACGACCTCGCCGCCGAGTTCGAAAAACACTGCAAACCGCAGCGTAAGAATCAGAACGCCTTCGCGTATTTCTACAACACGCTCGCGCTCGACGCGGCGCGCGGCGACGACTGCGAGCGGTACCGCGCCTTCACGCGCAAGTACCTCGAGAACGACGGCTCCGTGAGCGACATGCAGGGCTACAACAAGAACTGGGTGCCCTGGTGTCAGCTCGGAGACGTGACGAAGGATCTCGTCTGGTTCCACGCCACGCTCGATCAGAACTGGTCGCTCGAGTTCGACCGGCACATCGTTTCGCAGAAGTCGAACGACGGGAGCGTGTTCTTCATCAACGCCAGCCGAGAGCGCGGCGATGACGCGTTCGACCTCCGCATGGAGAAGGGCAAGGACGGAAAATACACCTGCGTGTCGGCGCGCTGGCGCAAGGACGGCGAGTACATCGAAGGCACGTGCTCGGTGACGGTCGCGAAGTGGGCGAACGATGATGGCGTCGGTTTCGACGAGGGGAGCTTCGAGGCGCGCTTCCCGAAAGAGCGCATCGAGATCTCCAGGGGCTCCTTCCGCACGAGGAGAAACTGATGCGTTGGTGGCTGTTCATGTTGTTCGCCTTGCCCGCGTTCGCGGCAGATGCCGGCGCGAAGCCCCGCGTCGCGGCGACGTACTTCCGCAACAACTCCGCGAATGACGAGCTCGGGTATTTCTCGAAGGGCCTCGCGGCGCTCATCACCGCCGACCTCGCCGACAGTGGCCGCGTGGTCGCGCTCGACCGTGAACGCCTCGAAGAAGTGCTCGCGGAAAAGAAGCTCGGAGAAACGAAGTACGCCGACAAGGAGTCGTTCGGGAAGCTGGCCTCGATTCTCGGCGTCGAATACCTGGTGACCGGGTCGATCACGAAGATCGGCAAGGAGACGATGATCGCGGTCGAGATCATCCACTCCGATACGCACGTGGTCGCCGGGCGCAAGGTGAGGCTCGACCCCGACGACGTGTTCGGCGCGGTGGAGCTGATTTCGAAGTTCGCGATCGAATCGGTGACGGCCGCGAAGGCGGAGGCCGCTCCGAAGCCCGGCAAGCTGCCGTTCGCGACCGCGCTGAAATACGCGAAGGCACTCGACGCGAAAGACAAGAAAGACCCCGCGGCCGCGAAGACGATGCTCGCCGAGGTCGTCAAGGAGCAGCCTGACTTCAAACTCGCGCAGCTCGATCTGTTGTCGCTCACCAAATGAAACACGTCGTCATCGCGCTCCTGATGTTCGCCGGCTGCAAGAAGCCGGAGCCGTCGTTCGCCGCGCTCGACGCGATCTACGCGGCGAGGAAGGAGCCGATTCCTCCGGTGGGCTGCCGGCGCGGCGAAGAGACCGAGGCGCTCGCGAAGGGCGCGTACGACGAGAAGGCGCTCAAGGCGCTCGCGAACCCCTCACCGGAAGCCTCGTTCATGATCGCGCACGCCGTGTTCGACGCGACGAGTGCGCGCGTTCCCGAGCTCGAAGCCGCGCTGGCGTGCCCCGGGTTCGCGGCCGCGCGCCACCTCGCCGGCAAGGCCGCCATCGCCGCGAAAGATCTCGACGCCGCGAAGACGTTCTTCGGCGAAGCGAAGTCGCTCGCGCCCGCGTGGCTCGACAATCGCGCCAGCCTCGCCGGCGTGCTGCTGCAGCTCAAAGAGAACGACGCCGCGAAGAAGGAGATCGACGCGATCATCGCCGCCGACGCGAACTACGCGCCCGGGCATCTGCTGAAGTTCTCCGCGCTCTGGCTCGACGGAGACACGTACGACGCCCGTGTCGCACTTTGCGCCGCGTACCGGCTTGGTTCCGCTCAGGCCGCATCGAAGCTCGACGCGTTGCAGTTGAATTGTGATCAGCCATGAAACGGTTAGGGTCCACCCGATGACGGCGGCTGATGCGCTTCGTTCCTGCGGCCTCTTCGGGGGATTTACCGAGACCGGCATCGGGATCATTGCGGGCATCGCGGCGCAGAAGAGCTACCCGGTGGGCACTCCGTTGTTCGCGGAGTCGATGGTTTCCGATTCGCTGCTGGTGATCGGCGACGGCCGGGTGACACTCACCACGCGCACCGAGCGCGGCGACGTGCCGATCGGCGAGCTCGGCCCGGGAGATTGGATGGGTGAGCTCTCGCTCATCAACCCCGGTCAACGCATCTGCACGGCGACGGCGACGGCTCCGGTCATCGCCTGGGAGATTCGGCAGGGCGACTTCCACAAGCTGATGGCCACCAAGCCGCAGGCCTGCATGAAGTTGCTGATGGCGATCTGTACGACCTTCGGCGCGAAGGTGACGGCGAACAAGGACGCGCTCAAGGCGCTGGTCACCAGGCTGTAGCTCCGCCGACCTCCCCGAACCCGCTTGATGCGGTGCGATGCGTGGGTTACCTCGTGGGGTCATGTTCCGCCGCCTCGCGCTCACTGTGTTGATTTCGTCGTCTGCGTTCGCCGCTTCGAAGGGCGACTGGTTCGCCAGCCTCTACACGGGTGAAGGCGTGGAGCTCCGCAATGACGAGCGCGTGTTCGCGCTGTTCGCGGTGTTCAACGCGGCGGGCTTCGATGCCGGCCCGGTGACGCGCAAAGACCCGGTGCCCCGCGTGACGTACCACCCGGTGCGCCAGCTCGTCCGCGCCCGTGTGATCGGCGGCGACCCCGAGGTCCGCAAGGCGGCCGACACGTTCTTCGACGCGCACCCCACGGCGCTGCGCAAGTACCTCTCGTACGCGGTGGCGTCCGAAGGTGCTCCGTTCGCGGCCGGCGCGAAGGCGAAAGATCTGCAGGAGCTCAAGGGCCTCGAGGCGGTGCTCGCCCGCGCGTGGAAGGAATGGAAGCTCGAGGAGCTGATGGGCACCGTTCAGGCCGACTACCGCAAGTCGCTCAAGACATACCTCACGGTCACCGACGGCCCTCTGCAGAAGGCGCGCGCGACGTTGAAGACGCCGGAGTCGCAGGAGGTGTTGATCGTCGTGAACCTGTTGGACGCGCAGGATCAGGTTCGCGCGGTCACCGGTGAAGCGGGCGAGGCGTTCTTGATCGTCGGCCCGAGCGACAAGCCGAACGTGCAGGGCCTCATCAAGGAATTCGCGCGCAACTCGATCGAAGCGTCGGTGAACAAGGCGGCGGCGAAGTGGGCGGGCGGAGCGGCGGTGCTGAAGGAGGCGCAGCTCGCGGGCGCCACCGAGACCACCGTGCAGGAATACGCGGCCGGCGCGATCGCCGAGGCCGTCGCGCTGCGTTCGCTCGACGCGAATGACGCCGCGTATGAAGCCGCCGCTTCGCGCGGGTACTTCGGAATCAAGGACATCGCGAAGCTGTTCGACGAGGGGAAGCCACTGGACACCATCGTGTCTGACGCGCTCGGGAAGATCGAGACGCGTCGCCCGGCGAAGAAGTGAACGTGAAAGATTTTCTCATCGCGCTGATCGGCAGCGCCACGGGGTTCACGGCCTACGGGCTGGTCTTCGTGATCTTGCTGCTGGCCGGCTTCGGCTTGCCGCTGCCTGAAGACATCCCGCTCATCATGGGCGGTGTGCTGGTGCACCGCGGCCAGGCCGATCTGTGGGTGATGATCGTCACCGGCTACCTCGGCATCATCATCGGCGACTCGATCATGTTCGGGCTGGGGCGCCGCTTCGGTTCGAACATCGGCGCGGTGCCGGGGCTGCTCCGCCGCGTGGTGACGCCTGAACGCCGCGCGTGGGTCGAAGGGCTCTTCAAGAAGCACGGCGAGAAGCTCGTGCTGGCGGCGCGCTTTCTGCCCGGCGTGCGCACGGTGACGTACTTCACGGCCGGCTCGGTCGGCATGCACTACCCGAAGTTCGCGCTTTACGACTCGATCGCAGCGCTGGCTTCAGCGCCGCTCTTCGTGCTGCTCGGGTACAAGTTCGGCGCCGACATCGAGTCGCTGCTGGCGCGCATCGCCGCGGGCGAACGCAACGTGATCGTCGCGATCCTCGCCGTGTTCGCGGTGGTGATGTTGATCGGCCGCTGGCGCGCGAGGAGCAACAAGGCGAACGCGGAAGCCGCGCTCGAACAGAAGCTCCACCCGCACTCAGGGGCGGGCGTCGAGGTACGCGCGGATCGCGTCGAGGAGCGGTGACTTTTCCTCCGCGTTGATCGCGGGCGGAGGTGAAGGGCGCGGCGCCGGCGGACGGCGAACGACGCGGGTGGCCGGCATCACGGCTCGTCTTCCTTCTTGTACTTGCCGAGGAGATCATCGACCGCTTCACGCAGGTACTCGCTCTGCGCGATGCGGGTGCGGCGCGACAGCTCACGCAGGCGATCGACCTTTTCCTGTTCGACGAGCACGTGCGTGCTGACGACTTCGCCGTTCTTGTCGACGACGACCGGTGCAGGCTCGGCGTGGGTGGATGTCGTGCGCTGAACGTCTGCGACGTCCATCAGGCGCGGGTTCATGGTGCTTTCGTGCATCTGCGATCTCCCGAGTGCGGTTGCTACAGGTACGCAGCAACCTGACGCAGATGAGACGCGGCAAACGCCAACTCGTCAAAAAAACAGCCCTGCATGGGTTCGCCATGCAGGGCTCTTCATGGTGGCCAGGGTCGGACTCGAACCGACTACCTGCGGATTATGAGACCGCCGCTCTAGCCAGCTGAGCTACCTGGCCATGAATTCGCGCGCGCAGTTACACGACAAGCGCCGCGTGTCGCAAGAGGTGTGTTTGACGGGAGCGACTTCAGGTCTCTATTCTTCCTGACAACACACCGCTCCTGATCAGGGCACACCCGGGGAAAGCCCGGGGTCGCAAAACCGTGGAGCCTCACTTCGGGCAGTTTTCGAAGCGGCTGGCCGTGGTCTCCAGGAGGCGAGTGGTCGGAGGTGGACGACCATTCGTGACCTGATCGCGAGCCACGTCGTAGCCGGTGAAGTCGCCGGTCCGGAGGTCGCGATGGCAGCCAGTCTGGTACCGATGATCGCAGCGCTGTTGGCCATCACGCCGCAGGCGGGCGGCACGCTCACTCCCGCGGCGACCCCCATCAACACCGACCCCGGCGAGCAGCTCGAACCGCGCGTCGACGGCGATCTCGCGGCGTACACCTACGACTCGGCGGTCACGCAGATCCGCTTCTACGACTTCTCGACCGGCGATGACTCGGCGATCCCCACTCCGGTGGGCAGCTACGACGTGCTCAGCGACGTCGATGATGGCCGCATCGTCTTCACGCGCTCCAACGGCAACACCGGCCTCACCTCGATCATGCTCTACACGGTGGCCACCAACACGGTGACCGAGCTCGCCCCCGCGCCGAACGCGAGCCACTTCGGCGTCACCATCGGCGGCAACACCGCGGCCTTCATCGACTACACGAATGACCCGAATACCGGCGACGTCGTCGCGCTCGACCTGACCAACAATGCGATCACGCAGTTGACGACCAGCGACTCGCTGTATCAGCAGAACGTCGCGACCTCGAACGACGGCGACGTGGTGGTCTACGAGGTCTGTTCGACCGGCTCGCTCTGCGACATCGCCTGGGCGCGCAAGGGCACCAGCGGTTGGACCACGGGCTGGGCGTCGACGAACCCGGGCCGCGACACGCTCCCCGACGTGAGCGGCAGCCTCGTGGTGTTCATGCGCGAGGACCAGGACGACCCGGTCGTGAGCGCCGACATCGTGACCTACGACATCGAGACCGGCATCGAGACGCGCTACGAGCTGCCCGGCCCGCAGGTGAACCCGTCGATTCGCGGCGACGTCATCGCGTTCGAGAGCCGCCCCATCGACATCAACCACAGCGATCTCTACCTGCTGCAGATCTCCACCGGCCGTCTCTTTCAGATCACCGACACGCCTGACTCGAACGAATCACTCAACGACGTGACGGTGCTGCCCAACGGCAACGTGCGCGTGGTGTGGCAGTCGATCGCCGCCGGCGATGATTCGCACGACATCTTCGGAGCGACGTTCTCGCTCCCGCCGCCTCCGGGGCAGTGCACGGCGGCGGTGATTCTCGAGGCCTCGCGTCGTTACTCGCCGTCACGTTGGGACGACGACACCGAGAGCTTCACGCCCGACTTCACCTTCGAGCTTCCCGCCGAGCTCCCGGTGACCGAAGGCAGCTCGGGCACGCGCGGCAACAAGGCGTACCTGACCTTCACCAGCGGCACGCAGACCTTCACCTGCACCTACCGCGGCAATCAGGAGAACGACTGCGGCCGCGGCGATGCGCAGCAGCCCGCGAGCGCCTACGTCTTCGACAGTTGCAAGACCGGCGGCTACTCCGACGATGGTCATCACGGCGGCTACGGCTGGGGTGGCGGTTGCTCGCACGGTCATTCGAATGATGGCCAGCCCGCACCGCAGTTCACGCCCGGTTCGAGCGTCGACGCGAGCAACGTGACGCTGCACGTGGCCAACGGTGACGGGCCGCACAAGACGACGGTGACCATCGACCTCGGCACGACCTGTTCTGACCCGCTGCCGCAGCCTGATGGCGGCACTGGAAATGGCGGTGGCGGGCATGGCGGCGGTCATCACGGTGGCGGCGGAGGCTGTTCCAGCACCGCGGCGGTGATGCCGGTGTTCATGCTGATGGCGTTCGTCCTGTTCCTGATTCGCCGCCCGCGAACGATCTCCGTCCGCGCCGGGCGTTAACGGAAATAAGGTCGCGGCCCGATGCGTGGCCGGCTCCTCCCGCTCGTTCTCCTCAGCTTCGTCGCCCACGCGCAGGTGACCCTGCAACTGACGCCGTCTGCGCCCGTGAAGGGCCGCGACACCGAAGCGGTGCTCGAGATCTCCACCGACAGTGATCGCCCCGCGCCGCCGGTGCTCCGCGCGAACGTGGGGAGCCTCGAGCGCGTCGAACGTCTCGGGCCCGGCAGATATCGCGCGCGGTACGTGTTGCCGCCGTCGCGCGCGCCGGAGGTCGCGATCATCGTCGCGTTCGCGCCCTGGCCGCACCCCCAGTCGGTCGATGGCGCGTTCGGTGTGCTGCGCGTGCCGATGGCGAGCGCCGTCGAGGTGCCCGGCCGCGCCGAGCCCGGAGCCGAGGTGCGCATCAAGCTCGGTGACTCCGCGTTCGGCCCCGTGCGCACGCAGAACGACGGCAGCTTCCGAGTGCCGGTGGTGGTGCCTCCCGGCTTCGGCGTCGCCACCACCATCACCGTCGATCGCGTCGGCAACAGGCGCTCCGCGAAGTTGGACCTGATGTTGCCGCGCGTCGATCAGCTCGCGTGCGTGGCGACGCCGACCTCACTGCCCGCAGATGGTGCGTCGAAGGCGCGCATCCTCTGTGCGTCGTCTGATCAGCACGGCAACCCGACGAAGGGCGCGAAGGTGAAGTGGGCCGGCGGGCGAGGAACGTTCAGCGCGGCGAAGGAACTCGGCGACGGCGTGCAGGAATGGATGTGGACCGCCCCGCGTGAAATCGGGAGCGGCTCGGAGAAACTGCTCGCGGCGTGGAAACAGAAGGCGGTTGATTCGAGCGAAGAGGTGACGCTCGCGCTCTCGCAGGGGCCGGTGAAGTCGCTCGAGGTCGAGGCGGAAGATCGCGTGGCGCATCAAGGGGCGCGTTGGCGCGTACTGGTGCGCGCGAAAGATCAGTTTGGCCGTGCGCTCGCGGGTGTGACGGTGCGCGCGCCGGGATTGTCGAACGGCGTGACGGGTGCGAATGGTGAAGCGACGCTCGAGTGGAAGCTGCCGGGAAACGAAGCGCTCGGCACGTGCACGCTGCGCTTCACGGCGTCAGGCCCCGATGGCCGCGAGCCGGCGCGTCTGAACGTGTGGACGTCAGGCCAGCAGACGGTCGCGCAGGTGCTCGATCTCGCCGGGCTCCCGGTGCGTGGTCAGAAGCTGCTCATCGGCGCCACCGCGGTGGTGACCGGCGATGACGGCACCGCGCTGTGCCCCGCGGGCAGCGAGGTGATTCACGCGGAGTGGCCCGGGCTTCGTGCGTCGCTGCCCGCGAGCGCCGCGTTGCCGCAGGTGACGGCGGCGATTCAGGTCACCGTCGCTCCCGCGCCGGGCGTGAACGTGCGTGTGGCGCGCGCGAAGAGTGACTTCGAATGGTGGCTCGAGACGAGCGACGGCGTGATCGCCGACGGCCGCGCGGTCGAGATTCGCGATGAGCAGGGGGCGCGCCGCGTGGTGAGCCGCGGCAAGACGCGCGAGCCGTACACCGCGCTGAAGTCGATCACCGACGTCGAGACGAAGGTCACCGCGGTGATCGAGGCCACTCCGTGATCGCGCTCCTCATGTTGGCGCTCGCGCAGGCGCCCCAGAGTCAGTTCGACGACGGCGCGGTGCTCGGCCGCGTCTGTGAAGATCTCGACGGCGACGGCGCGTGTTCGTCGTCGGAGCCCGGCGTTCCGGCGGTGCGCGTGCTGCTGGAGACCGGTCTCGAGTCGGTCGCCGATCGCGACGGCCGGTTTCATCTCGCCGGAGTTCCAGCGCGCGTGGCCGAAACGTACGCCGGTGGTCGACTCGTTCCCGGCCGGCATCGGCTGAAGATCGACACGTCGTCGCTCGCTGGTGAATGGGAGGGGGCCGAGCGCGGCGTCACCTTCGAGATGCCGATGGGCGGCGCGGCGTACGTCGAATTCCCGCTCCGGCGCGCGCAGGCGGCGCCGCTGACGTCGAACGAACTCCCCGCGCTTCGCCGGGTCGATTCATCGCTGCAGTATCATTTCGTGTTCGCCGCGCCGCCGGGTGAGCAGTTGGTGATCGCGGGCCGCCCCGCAACCGATGGCAGCGCGTGGATTCCGGTCAAGGACGGCACGAACGAAATCGTGATCTCCGCGGCGCGGCCCGGCGCGACGCGCGTGTGGAGTCAGAGACTCGAGCTCGTCCGCCGCAACGGCAGCACGCTGGTGATCCCCGGCGAGCTCAAGGAACTCGGCGTGCTCACGTGGCCGGCGGCCGCTGATTCGCCTGCGTGTCTCGACGTGAAAGATCAGCCGAAGAAGAAAGATGATGATGGCGTCTGTCTCGTGCGCGGGAGCGAGGTGCACATCGCCCGCGGGAGCGACAACGGCATCACCTTCAACGGCCTGCTCGATCTGCAGGCGAACCTCGACGTGCGCACCGGCGCGTTCAGCGTGTTCGGCCGCGGTGCGGGCGCCGCGCGCGCGCGCTTCGCGGGTTTCAAGCTCGGGGCGGAGGTCGACTTCCGCGACACCGACATTTCGAATCTGCCTTCGAACCTGCTGCAGGCGCGGCGCGTCGATGTGTTCAATCGCCAACTCGACCCGATGCGCACGCAGACCGCGTGGGCCGACGATTCAGCGACCGCGGCATCGAACCCGTCTGAGGGCCGCTTCCGTCTCGAGCTCTCGCGCGAAGGCTGGGGCTCGCTCGGCTACGGCGACGCGCGGTTCTTCAACGCGAAGGCCGACGCGGGCCGCGTGCATCGCGCGGTGCAGGGCGCGTTCCTCAACCTCAAGACGCCGACCGACGAGACGCCGTTCGGTGTCGAGCTCCGCGGCATCGCCGCTCCGAGTCAGACCGACGGCACCTTCATTCGCCGGGAGATGCACGAGCGTTTCGAGAGCACCGGTGGCAGCCTGTTCTTCCTCGCGAAGAACCCGGTGGTGCAGGGTAGTGAAGTGATTCGCGTCGAATGGCGTGACGCGGTGACGCAACTGCCGGTGCGTGATGTGCATCTGCAGCGGCTGCGCGACTACACGATCGACGCGGTGAGTGGCCGCATCCTCCTCGCGCGGCCGCTGAGCTTCTACGTCGGCGATTCGATGCTCGGCTCTGATCCGCTCACCAATGGGCTCACCGCGGTGCTGTTCGTCGACTACGAGTATCTCGACTCGGGCGTGTCGACCGACGGCGTGATCGCGGGTGAGCTCCGGGGGCGGCTCGGCCCCGTGAATCTCTCGGCGGGCGCGTTCAGGCAAGGCACCTACGGCCTGTATCGCGGCTCGGCTGAAGCGAAGCTTGGGCCCATCTGGCTCTCGGGCGAAGTGGCGTACAGCAAAGGCGCGGTGCAGGGCCTGGCGTTCTCGCGCGACGGCGGGCTCACGCAGCAGGTCGCGCCGTCACTCGGCAACACGGAGGGCTTCGGCGTCACCGTTCGCGCGCGCGGCAAAGGTCTCTTCAACAAAGGCGGGTGGGACGCGGCGTGGCGCTGGCGTCAGGCGGGTTTTCAAGACACCGCGCAGGTCGGCGCGCTCCAGCAACTCTCGTTGCGCGTCGATCAGCCGTTGGGCCCCGTGTCAGTCGGTCTGCTCGGCGACTACCGCGACATGCCCGACCCGCGCTCGCCGTTCTCTGGCGTCCGCATCAACGCGCACAGCATCGGCGGAGGCGTCGGTTACGACAGCCCGCGCTGGGGCATCCGCCTCGAAGCGCGCGAGTTCCAGCGCACGCCGTCAGACACGCTGCTTCGCGACGGCGGCATCACGGTCGGTCTCTCGGGGCGCGTGCGCATCACCGAGTGGCTGCAACTGCGCGCGGGCTATCGCCAGCAGGTCTACGCGTTCGGCACGTCTGACAGTTCGTTCGGTCTCGTCGGGCTCGATCTGAAACCCGACCCGAAATTCGAAATCGGTCTGCGCGGCGGCTGGGGGCCGAAGCTCGGCCCGCAGGTGTGGGGCACCGTCTCGTATTCGCGCGCGAATGAGACCTGGTACGGCGTGCAGTCGATCGACGCCGACTCGCCGGGCACGGGTGATCGTCGCTTCGCGTTCGGTGTGCGTCAGCAGCTCGCGCCCGACACGGCGGTGTTCGTCGAAGATGTCTCCGCGCAAGAGGTCGATGGTCTGCGTTTTTCGCGCGCGGTCGGCATGAGCCAGAAGCTCGATGACGCGTTCACCGTGTCAGCCCGCTACGAACATGGCGCGCTCGCGCTCGAAGGTCTGCCGCCCGACCAAGCGCGCAACACCGGCGGCGTCAGCCTCTCGTTCGATCGCGAAATGGTTCGCTTCTTCGCGAGCGGTGAGGTGCGCGATGAAAAAGGCGCGGTGCCGTTGCGGCAGTTCGTGGCGAGCGGCGGTGGCGAAGTTCGACTCCATCGCGACGTGTCGCTCACCGCGCGAGCGCTGTGGACGCACTCGTCGAAGAACAATCTGCTCACCGGCCGCAGCGTCGATGCGACGGCCGCGATCGCGTGGAGATTCGGCCGTGGCGCGCTGCTCGCCCGCTACGCGTACAAACAGAATTGGACCGCCGCGTACGAAGAGAAGCTGCACATCATCTCGCTGCTGCCGACGATTCGGTTCGGCGATCGCTTCGCCATCTCCGCCGGCGCGAACCTCGGCCTGACGCAGTACGGGCCGATTCTCTCGGCGTCGATCCGCCCGTCGGTGCGCCTCATCGCGGGGCTCGAGATCGCCGGTGAAGCCGCCGCGCGCACACTCGCGCCTGATGGAGGTTCCTGGGCGTCGCTCCGCGGGGAGATCGGCTACCGCTTCGATCATCGGTTCTTCGTCGGCGCCGGTTACACCGCGTTCGGATTCTCGGGGACGGGGCTTGAGACTGGCGCGACGGCGTCGAAAGATCGCGTCTACCTGCGCACGGAGGTCAGCTACTGATGCGCGCCGTATTCCTCATCGCGTTGTTGCCTTCGCTCGCAGTCGCGGGCTGGAGGCATGTCGGCTCGGTGACGGGTACGCCGACCGATGTCGTCGTCGCCGATGCCGGCGTGGTGCTGGTGACGACGAGCACCCAGGCGGTCGCCTTCGGTAGAGACGCCGACGGCGGGTTCTCGACGATCGCCTCGATCACCGGCTCCTCGTACGCGGGCGCCGCGTTCTTCGATGACTGTTTTTCCGCCGGCACCAGCGGCGGGCAGATCGCGTTCTCGGCGGGCTGCGGGAGCCCGGTGTCGGTCTCCGCGAGCCCCATCACCGCGTACCGCGCGATGCCCGGGCGCGGCGTCGCGCTCACGACCTCCGCGACCAATCAGTTCTCGAGCACGACTGACATTCACGGCACGTGGGCGCCGCAGGCCGGCAACGTCAGTCAAGCAGCGAGCGCTCGCAGCTTCGGCTTCGCGCGCATCGGCGGCGTCGACGTCGCGGTGATGACCTCGACCGGCGGAGTGCGCAAGAGCATCGGCGGTGCCGCGGTGACGCCCGTGTCGGGGGTGTCGTCGAGCATCGATGTGTGGCCGTTCGAACTGGACGCGACCCCCGCCTTGTTCTCGGTGACCTCGCTGGGTGAATTGCAGTTGGTGCGCGACATCAACGCGCCATCGGTCGAGTCGTTGCCATTGCCCCCGGGGGTGACGCCACGGCGCGTGGCTGCGTTCGGTCTGCAGGGAATGTTGTCGAGTGACGCCGGCGTCGTGTGCTCACCGATTCCTGACCCGGCGCATGCGGGCGAAGGATGGGTCGCGCGTTCGAACGCTCCGTTGCTCAACGATCGCATCTTCTGCCTCGACGCGAATTGGTGCGCTGGCGTGACCAACGACGGTGAAGTCTGGGTCTACGAGAACGCGTCCGCCCCGGTCGTCGACGTCGCGAGCTCCGTCACCGGCGGCGTCGCACAGTTCATCGCCGACGCGGGTGACGAAGACGGCGACCCGCTGTTCATCTCGTGGAGCACCGGTGCGGGCACGATGAACGCGGACGGTGGCGTCGCGACGATGTCGCTCGACGGTGAATGCAGCGCGAGCGTGGAGGTCACGGTTCGCGACTCGAACTCGCTGACGAACCAATCGGTGCAGGTGGTGTCGACGGAGCGCGGGCAGTTCGACCTTCAGGGCGCGGCGGCGGCGATCGCGGGCGGGGCGGCGGTGAACTTCTCCGCGGCGATCGATGGTGGTTGCGTCGGCGCGGAGCTCTCGTGGAGCGATTCGCTCGGCGGGAGCGGAAGCGGCGCGAGCTACACGTTCACCCCTCCCGCGACGTGGTGCGCGCCGGGCACGCCAGTCACCATCACCGCGACCGCGAATTGGGACTCTGGAGTGCCCGCGACGACGCAACTTCAGCGACAACTCACCATCGTGCCGTGGGGCGCGCCGGAAGCGCCGGTGTTCGCATCGCCGGGCACGCAAGATGGTGGCGCGCAGGTGTGGAGCCCGATCAACGCCGCGCACGTCTGTGAGAGCGCGAGCGGTTTCCCGGGGACGGAGTTGTTGTGGAACATCGACGCAGGCGCCGCCACCGTCATCATCGTCGACGGTGGCCTGCTGATCTCTTCGATGGGGGCCTGCATCGCCACGCACGTCTCAGCGACCGCCCGGCGTCAGGTGCTCGGTGAGCAGAACGGCCGCGTCTCCGCGCCCGGCTCGCTCGAGGTCGAGGTGGTCCCCGACCTGCAACCGCTCGGCGCTTCGACGCCGTTCTCATTCACGGTCGATGCCGGCGCGGGCCTGGCCAGCGGAACCATCGAGGTCAGCGCCTCGTGCCTCGATCAGCGCGAACTCACCGCGGAGCTCAGCCTCGACACCGGCGCGCAGGGCACCTTTGCGGCTCCGGGCGATTGGGCGCTCACGATCCCCGGTGGGTGTACGGGCGGCACGTGGAACGTCACCGCGCGGCTCCTGGAGCACGGCGTGTTCACCGGCGCGCAGGCGCAGCGCACGGTGACGACCGAGGCGACTCCGGTTGCGGTCGGGCAACTCGACGTCACGACGCTCAACGCGAGCTGTGGTGCGGGCGTCACCCGGCAGGTGGTGTTGCAGCCCGTCGACGGGACGTGCCTCTCCGCCGACGTTTCCTGGCGCGCGCTCAGTGGTCCTCCGCTTGAAATGAGCACGGGCACCGGCGCGACGGTTTCGCTGCAGACAGCCGCTCACGATTTGAGCGTCGTCGGCCAGACCATCGAGCTCGAGTTCACGGTCTCGAGCGGCGCGGGCAATTCCATGACGCAGACGCGGTCGCTTCCGATCTCCATCGAACCGTTCGTCACCGCGACGACGCGCCTCGAACCGCCGCTCGCGCAGCTCGAAGACGGCCGCACCTACGTCTTCACGCTCACGAGCGCGCTGGCGTGCGAGGTCAGCGGCCTCACCGTGAAGCTCCCGCTGCGTCGGGTCGACGCGACGTCGGTGCTGATCGACGGGCAGCACGTCGAGGCCGGCGTTTCAGCCAACGAACTCGAGCTCGGCGCGGTGACGCTGGGGTCGAACCCCGTCGAGATTCGGGTGCAGGGCAGCGGCGTGCTCCTCGGAGGCGACGTGCCGCAGGCCTCGGTGTGGCTCAACGGCGTGCGCGTCTCACAAGACCCCGAGGTCGCCGCGCCGAAGAAATGCGGTTGCTCGAGCCTCGACGGCGCCGTCATCGGCTTCTGGTGGCTGGTTTTGATGTTCCGGCGACGCAACGCGCAAACGAAGTGAGCTACAGTCGCACTCCACGTGCGTTACCGATTCCTCGCAGTGTTCGCGGTGTTTGGGGTGGCGTGCGGGCGACCGCAGCCGGTGGTCGTCGGCCCTGAAGATCAGCCCGACGCGGCGGTCGATTTCCGCTGTGATTCGTCGGAGCAATGTCC
>JBEHYH010000058.1:0-19221 GCA_048498275.1 Myxococcota bacterium
AGAGATCTTCGGTCCGGTACTCTCGGTGGTCCGCGCCCACCGTTGCACCACCGCCGGGCACGCACACGCCGGCGACGCAGGTGCCGGTGTCGCAATCGAGATCGCTCCAGCACACCGGTTCAGAAACGGGCCGCAGGCACGAAACCGCGGAGAAGGCTGCGAGCGCGAGCACGACACGGCGCATGGGTCTGGTCCCGAAAAAAGAGAGAACACCACCCTAGCACCGATGCGCGCGGAGCCGATTTTCCGGCCCGAGATCGATCGCCACCCTCCCGGCGCGGGGCGACTCACCATGATCAGGCTGATCAGCGGGGCGCGACGCGGCCCGATGCCACCGACAACCACAACGTCTCCGCGCCGGCCGCGCGCTGCACGAGCGCCGCGTCGGTCGTCGTCAGCAACGTCTGCGCGCCGGTATCGGCGAGGTAGCCCATCAAGAACGCGTTGCGCTCGGGGTCCAACTCGCTCGACACGTCATCGAGCAGCAGCAAGGGCAGAAACCCGTTCCGCTCCTGGAGGTTCTCGATCTCCGCGACCTTCCACGCGAGCACCAGCGCGCGGGCCTGCCCCTGACTCGCGAACGCACGCGCCGATTTGTCACCGAGCAGAATCTCGACGTCATCGGCGTGCGGCCCGACCGACGTGAAACCGCGCTCCACGTCGCGCGAGAGCCGTTGATCAAGCCGCTCGAGAAACCGCTCCTGCAGTTCATTCTCCGACGCGGTGGCGAACGCGAGCCCTTCCCCCAGGTGCGCCGGCTCATACGCATACGACGCATCGAACTCCGTGCGGCCGATGCGTTGAAACGCGTCACGCGCGCGGGTGGCAAGCTGCTCCATCAACCCGCGCCGCCGCACCCACAGCTTCGCGCCCAGCTTCGAGAGCGCCGCGTCCCACGCCTGGAGGTGACTCATCGCCGCGCGTTCCTTGAGCAGCCGATTGCGGCTCTTGAGCGCCCGCGCGTACTCGCGGCTCTCGTCGAGGTACCCCGGCACCACGTTGAACACCGCGCGGTCGAGAAACGCGCGCCGCCCATCGGGCCCGCCCTTCACCACCGCCAAATCATCGGGCGTGAACGCGACGACGGAGACGCCGCCGAAATACGCCTCGAGCGACGCCGCGCGCTTGCCGTCGACGAACGCGGTGCGCCCTCCGGGGATGACCTCGACCGAGATTTCACGCTCAGCACCGCCGAGCAGAAAGCGCCCGGTGACGCGCGCGCTGGTCTCCCCGAAGCGGATCAATTCAGACAACTTGTTCGCGCGCAGCGGCTTGAGCGTCGAGAGCAGATAGAGCCCTTCGAGCAGGTTCGTCTTGCCCTGCCCGTTCTCGCCCACCGCCACCGTCGCGCGCGACGACGGCGTGAGCGTCAGCGGCTCCAGGTTGCGGAAGTTCTTGTACTCGAGCGACAGCAGCTTCACGTCAGTTCCGCTGGTACTCCGCGACCTTCAGCACGCGGTCGGGGAGGAAGACGAAGAGCGAGTAGGTGCCCGACGACCCTGCGTCGCTGCCCGTGCCGAGGTTCTGGGCGACGAAGAGCCGGCCCTTGTTGACGGTGTTCCACGGCGCGGTGCCGTCGGGCAGCGTCAACCGGTGCCACTCCATCGGCCGGTTGGAGCGCCCGTCGTCGAAGTGATTCTGCACTACGCCTCCGTCGACGCCCCAGCTCGCCGCCCACAGGCCGGTCGTGGTCAGCGCCACCGGCCAGCCGCCGAAGTTCTCGTAGTCGAGGATCTTCAACGTCGCGCCCGCCTCGTCTTGTGGAATCGGGAGCGTCATCTGGAACCCCGACGGCAGCGTGTAGATCTGCCCATCGGCGTACCCCACGCGGCCGAGCGCGCTCCGCGCGGTGTCGAACCACACTTCGACCGGCTCGCCGCCGGCCAACACCAACTGCTTGGAGGTCCACCGTTGATTCGCGAAGACCCATTCGTACACGTTGCGCGAGGTGACGAGGTACCCGCGCGCGCGGGTGGTGCCGTTGGTGCCGAGCGGCGTGCGCTCCAACGCGATGTTGCGGATGGGCACGCTGGGTTCGGGCTGCAGTTGCGGCGTGAGGTCGAGCGTGCCGCCCGGCGAATCACCGAACGCGCCGTCGGCTTGCGGGTCGCCGACGAAGTACAGGCCATCATCGGCGGTGACGAAGAGCGCGAGCACGCCGCCATCGCCCGACACGTACGCTTCGCCGCCGGCTGAACGCAGCACGGCTTCACCCGCCGGCGAGACGAGACGCGGGCCGAAGTCGAGCGTGGGCACGCCATTGAGCGTCGCGCGGGCAACGACGCCATTCGCGAGCACGCCCCAGCCGCTGGCGCCACGCACAGCCGCCGTGAAGCGCAGGTCGTTGCCGGCGTTGAAATCGCTCGCTGCAATCCGCCGGAAACCGTTCGACGGCGGCGCGGGGTCGAACGCCGCGAGGTAGCGGTCGGTGATGGCCACCAGCGTCGTGGTGTCATTCGAAAAGCCGAAGGTGGTGACGTCGAGCGGCACGCGCTCCAGCGCGATGGGCAGCAGCGTCGAGAGCGATTCACCCGCCCACACGCTGCCGCGAGAATTGCCGACCGCCAGACCGCGCTGACTGTTCGCGACCGCGAGCGTGCCGCCGAACAACAATGACGGGTCGAGCGGCAAGGCCAGCGTCTGCGTCTCGCAGGCGTCGGACGGCGTCGGCGCGTGGCTGCCGGTCACCAGCACCAGCGAGACCCCCGCATCGCTCGCGCACAACACTTCGACACCGACGCCCGCGGCTGAAGGCAGCGGAGTGACCGCGCGAATGCCTCCAGCGCGGCAGGGGCGGCAGTCGGCCCAGGCTTGCGACACCGTGTGCTTCCGCGGGGGAGGCGTGACGCTCACCTCCCACGTCGAGAGCCGCACCTCGTTCGAGGCGGTCAGCAACGTCGACGCGAAGTTGAGGTTGAGCGAGCTCTGTTCATCGAAGGTACCCGGCGGCGTCTGCAGCACCTGCTCGAAGCCGCCATCGGTCTCGCCGAGCCACAACCCATCGCCCGCCAACACCACGGGCGTCGCGGCCAACACCTCGTGATTCAGCATCGTCACGTCGACCGCGCCATTGACGTCGAACTCGTCTCCGCGCACGAGCGACGGGGAGGTCAACGGCAACGCGAGCCGCGCCTTGAACGCGCGCTTGTCGGGGCCGATGGCCTGCACCGGCACCACCCCGTCCAGCGGGCTGATGAGCGACCCGCGCACGCGCTTCACGAGGTCGCCGGGCGCACACGCGACCGAAGTGCCGTTCTCGAACCGCACCGCGCACGCGAGCCGGGAATCAGCGATGCCGACCACCGACGAGAACGCGTCGAGTGACGGGAGCGCGCCGGCGTCGGCTTTGATCAACATCGGCGCCGAGAAATCGCCCGACGTCGCAAACGGGAAGTCGGTGGCGTCGGCCGACTTGAGCACCGAGCCGTTCGACAGGAAGAGCTGCCCTTCGCTCCCGATGAGCAGCGCCCCCTGCGGCTGCAGCACGTCACGCGCCACGCCGTTGATCTGCCCGTTCAACACGCCGGGGTGCAACTGCGTGGTGTTCACCACGTAGCCTTCGCGCGCGTACGCCGGCAGCCGCTCGACGGTGATGCCGCCCTCGAAGCGCGGGCCCTCATTCACGAACGCGATGCACACGTTGTTGAGGCCGCACACGTCGGTGCCGAGGCACGGCGTGTCTCGCTTACCGGGCGGGTCGGAGAAGGTGCACGGGTACGCGTTGCCTTCGGTGAGGTGCAGTTGATTGCACGCGGCCACCGCGACACAGAACACCGCTGCCAGAGCGAGCCGCTTCACCAGAAGCTCCCCACGAGCGCGCCGCCCGTACCCGTCGGCACGAAGCGCACCGAGATGCGCGTGCGCACGTCATCGGGTGGAAAGAGAATCGCGCCAACCGCCAGCAGCGCCGCGCCGGCGATGGAGACCCCGAGCGCCACCATCTTCTGCACGAAGAGCTGATTCTGGATGTTCTCGTAATACGAGCGCGGCTGCAGGTTGACGCCTCCGCAGCGCCCGTCGGGCTGCACGCCGTTGGGGCACAGCTCTTCGTTCACCTGCGCTTCCCGCGAGAACGCGAGCAACGTCACCGCGCCGCCGGCCAGCAACGCGGCGCCACCGACCCCCATGAAGGTAATCGGCAACACCCGCGACGGAGGCGGCGGCAACGGCGAACCCGTGGCCTCCGACGCCGCGTACGGCACGAGCTCACGAATCGCGGTGAGCGAGCCGGCCAGCTTCGAGCTGCGCCCGGCGTTCCTGGTGCTCGACGTGTCGACCAGTTGCAGCGTGAGTTGGTACGCGCTGCCGATTTTCGCGAGCTGCCCCGAGAGCACGAAGCGCGCGTCGACCAGCTTGGTGAGATCTGCCGAACACCCGCCGCCATCAGCACCACACGCGCCCGCGAGCTGCTTCTGCCGCTCCGCGCCCAGCAGGGTCTGCACGTCGCGGGGGCCCAGCACCTCGAAGAGCCCGCGGCCGTTCAGGTACGTCACCACCGCGTCGGTCATCGCGCTCGCTTCTTCGGGTGTGACCTGCAACGCCACGAGCTCATTGACGACGAGGCGGGCCTTCTTTTCGGGTTCTCCCCACGCCGGCAACGCAAACGCCACCAGCAGCAGCAATGCGACGCGCATGCGCCCGAACGTACACGGCTTTATGGCGCGAGGTGCAGCTTCGGTTCGTCGCGAAACAGCGCGTAGAGCCAGTCGGCGGTGTGGCGCTGCGCTGCGAGCAACACCTCGCCCGTCACCTCCGTCGAACGCGCGTCGTCACGAAAACACGCGCCGAAGTACGCCGTGCCCGGCACCGGCGAGTACGCGCACAACCCGCGCGCCTGCCGCAGCGCCGAGAGCAACCGCGAGAGGAATGACTTCGCGTCGAAGGCCGCCGCCACCAGCGCGTCATCGGGCCTCATCCATGTGGGAGGCGGCTCCCAGCGCCGCGCCACGAAGCGCTTTTGAAACCGGGGGACGAGGGACTCGAACACCGGGTGGAGCATCACCGGCACCTGCGCGCCCGACACGCCGCGCGTATGAAAGGGCATCGTCACGTCGGTCATGAAGTGCAGCGCCAGGCCGAGCGCGTAGCAGCGCGAACCTTCGTGAAAGCCGTAGGCCCCGGGCGAGACCGGGCTCTTGCCTTCGCGTACGTGGGTGAGCTGCAGTTGCGCGTTGACGCGCGCGTTCCCGTGCGACTGCCGGCAGCCGAAGAAGCGAAAGGTGTGACAGTCGTCGTCGGGCCGGGGGTCGTAGAAGTGCGCGCCGAGGTTCAGCGAGTCTTCGAACCCGGGCAGCGCGTCGGCGTCGGCGATGCCATTCTCGAGCGCACTCCGGCACGACTCGAGCTCGGACACGGCGCGCCGCGAGGTCTCGTCGCCGTTCTCCCGCAGCAATTCGAGCGCCCGGTCGACGATGAAGAGGTGCGTGTTGCCGAGCCCACCGCCGTCCGGCTGCTCATCGTGCGGCGACGAGGCCTCCCACGAGAACGCCGGAGCGGAGAGCAGGATGATCAGCGCCGCAAACTTCATCTCGAATCACCGTACCGTGAAACGACGACGCGCCCACCCGCTGGAAGGCCGGTGAGCGCGTTGATCATCAAAGCCGCGGTGAGCCTTACAGCTCGCGGCTCATCAACAGGCGGAGCTTGCCGCTCTTCTTCGAGACCACCGTCGCGACGGTGGTGAAATTTTCCTTCCGGTAGAACGCCACGGCCGGGCCGTTCGCCGGGTCGACGCGGAGCGCCAGGGTCTTGCGGTTCATGTCGCGCGCCATCGCGAGGCCCTGGTCGAGCAGCACGTGCCCGAGGCCTTTCTGACGGAACTCCGCGCGCGCCACGATGTTGCGCAGGTACGCCGCGCCGGGCACCGGGCCGTCACGCTCGATGGTGACGTAACCGGCGATGGCGCCGTTGAGCTTGCCGACCGAGATGAACGGGCGGAGCTTGGTGAGCGCCTCCAGTGATTCCGCGTGCGACTCGCCGCGCGACTTCCACGGGTCGCTCCCGCTGCGCAGCGCCGCCAGCGCGTTCATGTCTTCGTCCGTGGGAGCGGCGAACTTCAACTGCTTCCAATCAGTGGGGATGGCCATCGGTGGAACCGGGGAGGTGCCCACGTTCTCAACTTGCTTCTCGGTCATCGCGCCTTCGCTTTCTTTTGTCTTCTGGTGCTGCTCGCGGCCAGGGTGATCCTAACCACCAACGAGAACGTCACGCACGTTCATAAGATTTAAGGCGTGCGCGATTTCCGCACACCGTGTTGTCGCGCCCGACGGTTAGAGTGCCCTCGTGCAACTGAATCACGCGCAGCGCGAGCTGACGGTCAAGATTGTCTATTACGGTCCAGGTCTCTCGGGGAAAACGACGAATCTGCAGTGGGTGCACCAGCGCACCAGCCCGGAAGTGCGGGGGCGCCTGCTGACCGTCGAAACCCACGATGACCGCACGCTCTTCTTCGACCTCCTGCCCGTTTTCTTCAGCACCGCCAACGGCTTCAAAGTGAAGGTGAAGTTGTTCACCGTGCCCGGTCAGGTGATTCACAACGCCACCCGCCGCATCGTGCTGCAGGGCGCCGACGCCGTCGCCTTCATCGCCGATTCACGCCGCAGCGCCGCCGCCGAGAACAACGCGTATTGGAAGAACCTCGTCGAGAACATGAAGGAGAACAACCTCGACCCGGCGCAGGTGCCGGTGGTGATTCAGTACAACAAGCGAGACCTCCCCGACGCGAAGACCGACGCTGAAATCGAAGAGACGCGAAAGAAGGGCCGCGAGCCGGTGGTCGGCGCCATCGCCATTCGCGGCGTGGGCGTGTTGGAAACGCTCTTCGCGGTGATGCAGTCGGCGTGGCGCAGCCTCGAGCTGCGCGCGAACCTCTCCAAGAACATCGGTCTGACGGAGCGCGAGTTCCTCACCCAGGTCTTCGCCAACGTTGACGTCACCGGAACGGAGCTCGAACGCGTCTTTGGCAACCGCGGAGGGAAACCGTGAGGCAGGGCGAGTCGGTGCTCCAGCGCCGCGTCTCCCTCACGGAGATGCTCGATTCCGAGTCGTTCACCGAGGTGGTGAAGGGCTTCGTCGAGCTGTACCGCGTCGGCATCAAGGTGTTCGACGACAAGGGCGCCAAGCTGGCCGACATCAAGACCGGCAACGGCGACTTCTGCGGCTACGTCTTCAGCTTCCCCGAGGGGCGCCGGCGCTGCACGGCGACGGTCGGCCGCGTGAAAGACGGCCCGCTCGCGACCTCCCATGGCGCGCGCCTGCCGGTGCTCGACGCGGAGCTGACGCACCAGTGTCAGGGCATGCTGGCGGTGCCCTGCTTCACCGGCCTGCGGTACCTCATCGTGCCCATCATGTGGGAAGGCGACACCATGGGCCGCGTGGTCTTCGGGCCGTTCCTGCCTGACGACCTCAAGGCGTTCCCTCCGGAGACGCTGACGGAGATCTCCGAGGGCTTCGACATCGGCGAGAGCCGCAAGCTGGTCGAGAAGGTGCGCCGCGCGCCGGAAGGCACCATCGCCCGCGTGATGGCGCACTTCGGGCAACTGCTGCAGACGATGCTCTACGGCGGCCAGAAGATGTTCCTCACCTCGCAGCTCCACATCGAGGCCACGCTCGACAGCAACCGCGAGCTCGAGGAGCGCAACAAGAAGCTCGAAGACGCCAACACGCGCCTGAAGGACATGGACCGCCTCAAGAGCGCGTTCCTCGCCACCGTGTCGCATGAATTGCGGACACCGCTGACCTCCATCATCGGCTACTCAGAGATGCTGGCCGAAGGCCTCGCCGGCCCGATGTCAGGGGAGCAGACCGACTACGTGCGCACCATCATGGAGAAGGGCGAGACGCTGCTGAAGCTGATCACCTCCATCCTCGACCTCTCTCAAATCGAGGCCGGCAAGGTGCGCCTCAACTTCGAGCCGATGGACGCGCTGGAGTTGATCAACGGTTCGCTCAGCTCGCTCAAGCCGCAGCTCCAGAAGAAGGGCGTGGGGCTCGACGTGCGGCTGCCCCAGCGCATGAACGCGCCGGTCGCCGGAGACAAGGACCGCCTGCGGCAGGTGGTGGTGAACCTGTTGACCAACGCGCTCAAGTTCACGCCCAAGGGCGGTCGCGTCGGCGTCACGCTCACCGAGGTGCAGCACCAGCCCGACTTGAGCGTGCCCGGCTACAGAATCCTCATCGAAGACTCGGGCGTCGGAATTCCCGCGGATCAATTCGACAAGATCTTCGCGAGCTTCTACCAGGTCGATTCATCGTCGACGCGCGAGTACGGCGGCGCGGGGCTCGGCCTCGCCATCGTGAAGAGCTTCGTCGAAGGTCACGGCGGCGTGGTGCGCGTCGCCAGCGAGGTCGGCAAGGGCTCGCGCTTCACGCTGGTGTTGCCTGCCGTGCCGACGTCGAGTCAGGCTCTGATTACGCCTCCGGTCACCTCGGTTTCACCGCCCGACGACCGGTTCTGATTCTAAGAGGGGGAACATGCTCCAAGTCGCTCTGCCGCTGCTCCTGTTGAGCGCGGCGCCGAAGGTCGTCTCGCCAGAATGGAACGCCGTCAACGTGAAGAAGGAGCTCTCGGCCTTCTACGCCGACGCGCTCGCCGAGGCGTTGCGCAAGGAAGGGCTGGAGGTCGTCACCTCGCAAGACATCGCGACGTTGCTGGGTATGGAACGGCAGAAGGCGCTCGTCGGCTGCAATGAAGCGTCAACCAGTTGCATGGCGGAGCTCGCCAATGCGCTCGGCGCCGACGCCACGTTGACCGTCAACATCGCGCGCTTCGATGACGGCGGGTTTCACGGCATCGCCAAGCTGCTCTCGAGTCAGTCGGGCCACACGCTGTCTTCGGTGACGCTCGACGCGAAGAATGAACGCAAGCTGCTCGACGCGCTCTCGAAGGGCGCGCGGGTGCTGGCGAGCGGCCTCCTCAAGACGCCCGCAGCAGCCGTGAAGCCGGAGCCCGTCGACGACCCCGAGCCCGAGACGACGGTGGCCACCAAACCCGTGGAGACGGTGCGGCCTCCCATCGCCAGGTGGTGGTGGTTGTTCGGCCTCGGAGGTCTCGCGTTCGGTGGCGCGGCCGGCGGCCTCTTCGGCATCGCGGGCAATGAGTATTCGAAGCTGCAGACCTCCCTGAGCTACGCCGACGCGGATCAACGCCGCCGAGACGGCAAGGCCGCGCAGTTCACCGGGTGGGCCGCGGCCGTCATCGGTGGCGGGTTGCTCATCACCGGCATCGTGCTCGCGGTGTTGCCGGGTACGCCGGTGGTGCCGACGGCGACCGCCACTCCGAACGGCGCGACCGTCGGCGTGGGAGGTGTCTTTTGAAACGCGCCCTGCTGATTCTCTGCTGCGCCACGGTGAGCGGGTGCTTCCCCTTCGATGACACGGTCGATGACCTGTGCCGCTCCGGCAGGTTCCCCTGCCCGGTCGACGCCGGTGAACCCACGGGGCCCGACGGCGGGCCGGGTGAAGACGGCGGCACCGGCGATGACGGCGGTACGCCTGACGGGGGCGACGGCGATGGCGGCATCCCTGATGGCGGTACGCCATCCATGTCTGACGGAGGCCTCGCCGGTGCCTGCAAGGCGAGCTGGTGCTGGGAACACCCGCGCCCCATCGGCTCCCCCACGTTGTGGACCGTGTGGGGCCGCTCCGACGACGACCTGTGGGCCGGCGGCGCGGGCGGCCTCCTGCTGCACTTCGACGGCTCCTCGTGGAGAACGGAGCCGGTTTCCGAAACCCTGTTGTGGAACTCGGTGGTGCATTCCGGCTTCACCATCCCCGGGGGCGAATCGTGGTTGTGCGCGTCGCTCCACCCACCGATGACGCTAACCGGCGCGGGCCTGCCGTCGTGGAATGGCTCGAACGCCTGCGGCGGCGCCGATTGGTGGAACGGCGAGTCGTACTTCATCAACAACGGCGATGGCCCGGTGGTCCGCTCGCCCAGCGGCCCGCTCGACGCCATCATCGGCGGCCCTTCGGTGTACGGCCGCAAGCTGGTGCGCGCGGGCACCAACGGCGTGATGCTCGGCGAGAGCTCGTCGAGCCCCGACGGTCTCTTCATCGACTGGTACCGGCCCGGCGAGACCACCGGCCGACGCGACCTGGTCCTGGCGCCCGATGGCGGCAACCTCAGCTTCATCACCTCCATTCGCCGCGGCCCCGACGACGAGCTCTGGCTGCTCGGCTCGGTGGGTTCGCGCACGGTCTTCGGCAAACTGACCGACGCGGGCCTCACGGTCGACCTGCTCCCGGAGCCACAGCTCGTGCTGATGGACTTCGGCTATGCGGAAGACGCGGGCTGGTGGTTCGTCGGCGACAACACGTACTTCGCGCGCACGAATGACCCGATGACGCTGCCGCCCGACACCAGCAGCCGGTACCAGTCGATCAACGCGACGTGGCGCTCACCGCAGGGCACGCTCTGGGCGGTCGGCGAGGCGGCGCTGGTGACGCGCGACGGCCTGGCCATCACGCCGTACATTCAAGACCCGGTGTTCGACATCGTCACCTCCGAGCCCGTCATCGCGGTTGGAGGCGCGTCGGGCAGCACCGGCAACATCTTGCGGCGCGGCGACGCGGGCACGTGGGCCGTCGTGCAGAACACCGCCGACGCCATCATCGGCGTCTCACGGATGCGCGATGGCGGGCTCGTGACCTTCGACGTCGGCGGCAACGTCAGAGAAGGCGCGCTCCCGCTTTCCGCCGGCACGACGTCGAACTTCGGGCGCGCGTCGATGGCGGTCGACCCGAACGACGGCATCTGGCTGGCGACGCCTGATCAAGTGCGCTTCTGGGGCGCCGACAAGCAGCTCCACAGCGCGCCCGCACCCGTGGGCCTGGTGTTCAGCGACCTCACGCTGGCGCCCGATGGCGGAGTGCTGGTCACGCTCAACGACCCGGGAGGCAGTGAAGGCGTCGGCGGTCTCGCGACCGTTCAGCCCGACGGCGGGCTCGACTGGCTGGTGCAGGGCAAGCGCCTCAACACCGTCGCCAGTTGGAGCACGGGCTTCGCGGCGGTGAGCGCCAACGTGGTGCAGAGCTGCTCGTTCGCCTGCGTCGACCTCACGCAGACGCCGGGTGGTTCGCCGGGCTCACTCGTCGCGTTCAGCGCGTCCGACATGTACCTCGCGCACTCCGACGGGTCGGTCTACCACTTCACCGGCGCCAACTGGGTCAACGTGTCGCCGCCGCTGGGCTCCGATGGCAACCCGTTCCTCGTGGGCCGCCTGCGCGCGAGCCCCGACGGCAAGTCGCTCTATCTCGTGGGCGACGACGGCGCGATTCTCCGGAGGTCGCTGCCGTAGCGTTGGTGGTACCGTTCCCGCCGCCGCATGAACATCCTGTTCCTGAGTTCCGAGGTCGCTCCGTTCGCCAAGACGGGAGGCCTCGGAGACGTCGCCGCGGCGCTCCCGAAAGCGCTGCATGAACGCGGTCATGACGTGCGCGTGTTCATGCCGCTCTACGCGCGCATCGAGCAGAGCAAGTTCAAGTTCCGCAGCATCGATTCACTGCGCGGTCTGCGCATCGTGGTCGGGCCGCGCGCGTTCGACGTGAGCATCTTCGCGGCGCAACTGCCGGGGAGCGACCTCGAGATCTTCTTCGTGCACTGCCCGCAGCTCTACCGGCGCGCGGGCATCTACACGCACGACGCCGACGAACACCTGCGCTTTCTGGTGCTGAACTACGCCGCGCTCGAGGCCGCGCAGCGCATGCGCTTCGCGCCCGACATCCTGCACTGCAACGACTGGCAGACCGCGCTGGCGCCGCTGATTCTGAAGGTGCGCTTCGCGTGGGACGGCGCGATCTTCGGCCGCACGCGCTCGGTGCTGACGATTCACAACTTGAACTACCAGGGCACCTTCCCCGCGAGCGTGCTCAACGACACCGGCCTCGGGCAGGCGGCGAACCTGCTGCATCAAGATCAACTGCGGGAAGGAAAGATCAACTCGCTGCTCCACGGCATTCTCTACGCGAACGCGATTACGACCGTCTCGCCGACCTACGCGCGCGAGATTCGTACGGCCGAATACGGCGTGGGCCTCGAAGGGTTCTTGAAGGCGCGTGAAGGCGCGGTGTTCGGCATCTTGAACGGCGTCGACTATTCGGTGTGGAGCCCCGAGGCCGACACGAAAATCCCCTTCCGCTACGACCCGCTGCACCTCGAGCTGAAAGAGAAGAACAAGCAGGCGTTGCTCTCGCGCGCGCTGCTGCCCGCGCTGCCCGGAGTGCCGCTCCTCGGCATCGTCTCGCGCCTGTCAGGGCAGAAGGGCTTCGACCTGCTGCCCGACGCGCTCGCGCTGTCACTGCGCGAGGGGAAGATTCAGCTCATCGTTCAAGGCTCGGGCGAACGCCGCTTCGAGCGCATCTTCCATTCGCTGCGCGCGCGCTTCCCGCATCAGGTGCGCTTCCAGACGAAGTTCGACGACACCCTCGCGCATCAGGTGCAGGCCGCGTCTGACTTCTTCTTGATGCCCTCGCGCTACGAGCCGTGCGGGCTGACGCAGTTGTACGCGCTCAAATACGGCACCGTGCCCATCGTGCGGAAGACCGGCGGGCTCTCCGACACGGTGCAGTTGTGGAACCCGCGGTCGGGCACCGGCACCGGCATCGTGTTCAACGACTACAACGCGCAGGCCGTGCACTGGGCCATCGAGGCCGCGTTCAACATCTACCGCGACCGGCCGGCGTACCGGCAGCTGCAACGCAACGGCATGGCGCAGAACTTCTCGTGGGCGTTGCAGGTGCAGAAGTACGAGGCGCTGTACGAAAAGCTGAAGTGATGAACGGGTGTGATGCACGCGAACGTCGTGCGCATCTCCGGCTGGCACCTCGACACGCCACCAGTCGTTCACCTGACCCGAACTTCGCGATGATCAAGGCTCATCGGTCGAACTGATTGTTCCGGGTGCGTTTTCCGTTGTCCCCACGACAGAATTCCACCCCAGAACCCGCTTGCGAAAGTTCGTGCGAGATCGAGAGCCCGTTCGGGTCGAGCAACGTGTGAACCTGAACCGACGGCCCTCCCTCAAGGCCAAATGAACCTGTCTTCGTCAGCGCGCTTTCGGTCAACACACACTCCCGACTTGAACGCGCGCACTCGCGAGATGATCAGATCTCGACGCGATACAGCGCGCCCTGACACACCGCGAGCAGGTGCGAACCGTTGAACGTCGCGCCCTGCGTCCCCCGCCAATCGCCCTCGAGGCTCTCGTGCGAACCATCAGCCGGGTTCAACTTGTAGAGCGGCCCGCGTTCGTCGAACACGTAGATGGAGCCGTTCGCCGGCACCACGGCGTTCGGCCGCCAATCGTTGCTGAGCTCCTCGTACCCCCCGTCGGAATTCACCGAATAGAAAATGCCATTGTCGAACGCGAACACCTTGTCGCCAACCGTGCACAGATGCGTCGTCTTGCGCCAATCGCCGTCGAGCTGCGTGGAGTTGCCTGCGGCCATGTGAGGCTCCTTTGGGGTGAACAGCCACGAACATTCTCGTGAGCACGCACTCGGAGCGGACTGGTCATTTCGAAGACAAGCGCGCTAACGCCGCTGCATGAAATCGCCGCTCAAGTACCAGCTCATTCTGCTGCTCAACACGTTGAGCCTCGTCGGCTTCGGCATCGCGTTCTTCGTGAACCCGCACGGCATGACGGGCCAGTTCGGCATCACGCTCAGCGGCACCGACGCCATCGCCGACGTGTACGCGGTGTACGGTGGCTTCGAGATCGGCATGGGCCTCTTCCTCGTGTGGTGCGCGTGGGAGGCGCGCGCACTCGAAGCCGGTCTGGTCGCGGCGAGCTTCTGTCTGTGCGGCTTCTTCGCCGGCCGCTTGATTGGCGTCGTCAGCCAGGGTCACCCGACGGAATCGACGTACAAACTGCTCGCCACCGACGCGCTGGGCGCGATCCTCAACCCGGCGTTCCTCATGCTGTACCTGCGCGAGAAGAAGACTCAGGGCGCGTGACTGAGCGCGGTCTCGATGCGCTTGAGCACCAGGCCCGGGTTCTCGTACCAGTCGCGATGGAGCACCGTGAGCGTGCGCCAACCGAACGCGCCGAGCACGAAGGTCTGCGCCTGCAGCACTTCTTCCAGCGTGCGTTCTTGCTGACTCGAATCGTCGAGCAGAATGCCCAGGCGGTACCGCGCTTCACCCGGGCGGCGCACGCCGAGATTGCAGCGGAATCGTGACGTACCGACGCTGGTGTCGATCTCCAGCCCCCGAGCACGCAGCGCCGTGGCGAGCTGCTCCTCGAGCGGCCCTCCCTGACGAACCTCGCTCTGCTTCGCGTGGCCGGCCCACGCCTGCAACGCGAGCGCCGCTTCATGCGCCGAGCCCACCGACAACGCCTCGGCGTAGCGCAGGTAATTGCGCAGACAGTTCGCGCCATCGTTGTACTCGTTGGTGATGGCGGGCCAGCGAATCGAACTCACGATGGCGATGTGATGCTTCGCGCGCGAGAAGATGACGTTGAGCCGTTTTTCACCGCCCGCTTTGTTGATGGGCCCGAAGTTCATCAACATCTTCCCGCGGGCATCGGGGCCGTAGCAGACGCTGACGATGATGATGTCGCGCTCGTCGCCCTGCACGTTCTCGAGGTTCTTCACGAACGCGCCGACGTGCTGACCTTCTTCTTCGCGATCGACCTCCGCCTCCCACGCGGCGGCGAACGCAGGGTCGCGCTCACCGAGCTCAGTGATGGCGAGCTCGATTTCACGCTGCTGCGCCTCCGAGAACGCCACCACACCCAACGTCTGCCCCTTGCGCGTCTTGAGCAGCTCACGCAGCAGCTCGGCGATGTAACGCGCCTCACCCGTGTTGCGACGTTGCTCGTACGGGGAACTCTCGAGCCGATGAAAGCTCACCGGCCGCTGCAACAACGCCTCCGCACCACCGACGCCATCGGTCGGCTGCTTCACCACGATGGGCGGCCGCGCCTCGAGACGCGAAACCGATGGCACCGTCAGCAGACTGCCTTCGTAGAAGACGCGATTGGAGAAGGCGATGAGCGCCTCGTCGCGGCTGCGGTAATGCCAACCGAGCATCGTCGCCGGCAGCACGCGCGCTGAATGAGACAACAGACTCTGCGCGTCGAGCGCGAGACCGCCCTCCTCTTCTTCACGTTCGTCGTCGCGCCCGGCGCTGAAGAAGTCGCTCGGCGGCAACTGCATTTCGTCACCCACCACGATGAGCTGCGCCGCGCGGTACGCCGCGGGGACCGCGTCTTCGAGGGGTATCTGGCTGGCCTCATCGAACACCACGAGGTCGAAGCCACTGTCCAACGGCAGCGTGTCGGCGACGCTCAACGGGCTCATCAACCACAACGGCTTGAGGTCACGCACCACCGCGCCGGTGAAGCCCGCTGCGAGATCGCGAATCGAGCGGTAGCGCATCGATTTGCCGAACTCGTGCTCGAGCTCCTTGCGGCCCGCCGCGTACTGCTTCTTCCACTGTTTCTCCTGTGCGCTGAGGGTGGCCGCCGGAGCCGCTGCACGTGCGACATTTTCGAGAAACGCATTCCGCGCGCGTTCGACGATGGCGGCGGCATTGGCTCGACGCAGCGACGCGCCGGAATCACCGGTGGCCTCGCGCAGAGAATCCCAATCGTCGCCCGACAACAGGTCCAGCGCGCGCTCCTTGCAACCGAGGTCGACGGCCGCGCGACTGACGTGGAGTTCGAGTTGATCAACGCTCAACGGCGCGTCACGCAGCGCAGTCGCGACGCTTCGATGCGACGCCACACTCAAACCGCGCAACGGCTCGAGGAGCGCCGGGAGGTCTCCCATGCGCGACTGCAGTGTCTCGAGTTCACCGCGCAACACCGGCAGCGGGAGCGCATCGACCCCCGTCAACACGCGCGCCAGACGCGCTTCGAATTCGCGCGTCGCCTCGACCGTGTCGAGCAACGTCGCAGCGTCACTTTCCGGGGCCGACGGCAGCCACTGTTGAAACGCCGCCAACTCGGGCCGCGGCGCCGGCAGCGCACGCAGCACCGCGTCGACCGCTTCTGGAGAATCGAGCGCGAACTCCTTCTTCATCGCGTCACGCGCTGCTCGTTCGGCGCCTTCGGCGGCGTAGCGGGCGCTCAGCTTCTCGAGCACCTCCTGCCACGACGGGCGAATCGCGCGCGCGGCGAAATCAAACGACGCGTTGAGCACGCGACGCAGCTGCCACCATGACGGCGACACCCACGCGAAGAGCCGCGAGAAGAAACTCGCGTCGAACTGTCTCGCGCGCGCCAGGGCGGTGGGCACGTCTTCAGGCGGCAACAGCTGCTTCCACCCCGGGCTCGCGGCGACGGCGCGCGCGGTCCGTTCAGCCAGCTCGCGCAAACCATTCATCGCCGCGTTGAACGACGCGCGCGCAGAGCCCGCGGCTTCGAGCAGCCGCAGCGCCTTCTCGAGAATGAGCGGCCTCAACGACTCGACCAGCGCGCGCCGCGCCATGAACTGCGCCACCGCCGGCTCGCCACCGACGCGCACCAACGGTGAGCGCATCGCGGTCTCGAGCTCAAGGAGCAGCGTCCTGGTTTCTGTCTGCACCGTCGCGGCCGGGTCTGCCGAGAACAACGCCGCTTCAGACAATCGACGCAGCGGGTGACGCCCCAGAATCGGTTCTGCACCGACTGCTCTCAACGCGCGTTCGACAGCTCGCGCCGCCGTCAGCGACGCCATCAATTCACGATGCGACGGCAGCACGAGCGGCGATTCAGAAGCCGGCACGGCGTGCAGCGACAACACACGCTCCAGCAGTTCCTGAATCGGTTGATCAGCCGTGCGCGGCACCGATGTCATCACCGCGCGGAAGCGCGCTCCGCGCTCGAAGATGCCGCCCAATGAAGCAGTGTGCCGCGCGCGTTCCTGCTGCTGCGATTCGGTCACCTGCTGAGAAATCCAGCGTTCGTAGGTTTCCTTCAGGTCTTTGATGAACGCCTTCTTGTCGGCCTGCGAATCGTGAATGAGGCACGTCAACGGCGTGAGGCCCTGCATCTGGAGCCGATGGAACACCACGTCGATGGCCGCGCGCTTCTCGCACACGAACAACACGCGCTTGCCGCGCGCCACGGCGTCGGCGAGCAGGTTGGTGATGGTCTGTGATTTGCCGGTACCGGGCGGGCCTTGAATGATGAAGCTCTCGGCGGTGCGCGCCCTCGCCACGGCGCTCGATTGCGTCGGGTCAGACGGCATCACCTCGAAGCGTTCCTGCAGCGGCAGCGGAGCGGGCGGTGCCGTCACCGGCCGTGCGTCTTCTGAAAACAGCGCATCCAACGTCGGGCGTGTGGCGCCGCTCTCGAGCAGCGCCGCGTAGTCGCGCACCAACGACATCTTTCGCGAATTGAAGTTCGCGAGCGTCACGTTGCAGAAGTCGAAGCTCCACGCGTACGGGCCCGCAGACGCACCACCGTCGTTGAGCGAATAGAGCGACTTCTCGACGACCTCCGGCGAGTGGCGGAAAATTCGTGGCGCCGGGTCGTCATGCAGCACGCGGTCAGGCGCTTCAGATGGAAAGACGAAGTTCGCGAAGAGCTGCACGCCCAGCGGGTGGAACTTCGAACGCGCGTAGCTGTAGTCGAAGCCGAGATGTGAACGCGCCGCGCGACCCGAGAGCGCGACCTTCTTTCGAAACGCTTCGAGCCGCCGCTTCGCCTGCGCCAACACCAGGTCGATGCGCGGCTTGTCGATGCGGTTGATGGTGACGCCGGGTTCACCGGCCTGCACCTCGCGCGTGAATTCCGCGAGAAACGCTTCGAGCGCCTGCTCATCGCCGAGCGGCACGGTCTCGGGCAGCTTCACGCCGTACAACTGCAGCAGGTGTTGCCGCAGCACGGGGTTGACTTCGAATTCGGTGCTCTCGACGGTGATGAACACTGCGTCGCGCACGCCCTTCTTCTTTTCCAACGACACCGGCAGCAACAGCAGCGGCGAGGTGATGCGCGTCGCCTTGTCTTCCTTGAGGTTGTGCCAGTGCAGGAAGCACGCGACGAGGCGCATCGGGGAAAACCCGAGTTCTTGCCGCGAGCGATTCGCATCGAGCCGCAGCTGGTCGAGCGTGCTGGTGAGAAATGGGTAGTCCTCGAAGCGGAGGTAACGGCCCAGCGGCACCTGCTTGCCGGAGCCGAGCTCTTCAGCGGCCTTGCCGTGCCACGTGAGCAACGCGCCCGGTTGAATGCTGGCGACGTCGAGCACCAGCGGCACCGAGCCGACCGTCAGGTTCGCGGTCTGGCCCGTCGGAGAAAAGTAGAGCAGCCGATTGCGCCGCGAGAAATCGAAGAGCCGGTCGCGCAGCCGCTCGTAGATGACGGTGCGGGTGTTGCCGCGTTCTTCAGGCATCGGCGAAGCCGCCACCGTCTGCTCGCGGTAGTTGCGCAGCAAGTGCAACAGACTCCGGAGGTCTTGCGCGCGGCGGCTGCGGTCCAGCTCCGTCATCCACGTGATGGTGCGGCTCACCACCGGGTGCAGCCGCGGGTTGAGTTGCGTGAGGTTCTGCCGTGCCTCCACGAAGCGATTGAGGGCGTCGGCTTCACCGAGGTTCTGATCAACCACCAGACTCGCGAGCACCAACCCCAGCACGTAGATGTCGGTCTGCGCGTCGTGATGACCCACCTCGTGTTCCCAGCTCACGTAGCGCGTGAAATGCGCGGGCTGCGTCAGCGGCGCGCCGGGCTCGAGCACCCGCAGGTTGGTGACGGTGACTCCGTTGCCATCGTCGACGCGCCTGGTGTGCGAGGTGATGTCGAACGCGTGACTCGTCGGTTTCTGCAGCAGCGTGAGCTTGCCGGCCTCGAGCTTCGGAGGTTTCGCGCGCGCCGCTTCGAACCACACGCGGCCGTGCGCCACCTGCAGGTCGTCGATGCCTTCGAGCGGCGCCACCAGGCCCTGTTCGTGGAGCGCGACCACCTGTTCCAACAACGGCAGCACCATCGCCAGCACGTCGTCGGTGCCGCGCATGGTGTCTTGCGTGCCGAGCACCTCGAGGAGCCGTTTGCTTTCTTCACTCACGCCGTCACGCCCTTCTCTTCGATGGTGGCGCCGCGCGCCTTGAGGTCTGCGTAGCTGCTGGCGCTGAGCCGGAGCTCTTTGCGAGCGACGCGCGCAAACGTCTCTTCGAGCCCAAACCCCGTCGCGAGATGCGCGAGTCGTGAGAGCGCCGTGTCTTCGAGGTCTGCATCGACCACCGCGAAGTCGAGCAGCACGTACGAGAAATACTCTTCGAGACTGGTGTCGCCCGCTGCG